>NZ_JBFTRJ010000008.1:0-345700 GCF_056399465.1 Variovorax sp. 01N425
GCCCTTTTTACGCCCGGCAGAAAGAAGTGGATCGTGGCGGCGTTGACCAACGCGGCTTCTCCGGACAGCCGCGCGGCGTGCTTTCGTCTGGACGCCGATGTGGTCGTCGACAAGGCAGCGCAAGTCAATGAGTTCCTCGCCTATTGCGCTGCCGAGCATTGACGGACACGGGACGCCAACCAGATCTCGTGACCAGACATTCGCCCTCAGGCGCCGAACCAGCGCCGGACGATTCCTGAAGCACCCCGAAAGAAGGGCGCGTTGGTCAATGCGTCAGCGTGCGGCCGGAACCACGACAACGGTTCCGCCGGTGCCAGTGCTGCCGGTATTGCCTCTGGCGCCCGTTGCGCCGGTATTGCCCGTGTTGCCGGTATTTCCCTGATTGCCGGTTTCCCCTGTGGCGCCGGTGTTGCCGGTACTACCAGTGTCGCCTGTGTTCCCCGTGTTGCCGGTATTTCCCCTCGCGCCTGTGGCGCCTGTGGCACCTGTGTAGCCGGTGCTCCCGGTGTTGCCCGTGTTGCCTTGAGGTCCCATGGGGCCGGTGCAGGCAGATGCGCCGAGCAGAGCGAGCAATAGGGCGGACGGGAGTAAATACTTCTTCATGGCAGTTCCTTGGAGTCTTGGGGGGTGCAGCTCAATAGAGGCTACGCCGGCCACAATGACCGCCGGCGCGGGCTGCGTCTGTTCGGCACCGCGCATAGATGCGGTCATGAATTCATGCGCAACCCTCTTCGACTTCGGGCTCACATGTCCGCGCCGATGTAAAACTAACCCACTGGGGGTGCGGATAAAAACTTGGACTGGTTTATGTCGCAAATCCAAGACTCTCTCGATATTCGATGGGGCTGAGAGAGCCAAGGGAGAGCTTGATCCGCTTCTCGTTGTACCAGTGGATTCGGTCCAGCCGCGCGCTGGGCTTTTCTTTTCTGGTGGTGTTTAGACCGTCGAGTTTGTCCGACGTACCAAAGCCGGGAGCTGGATGACCATCGCGGCATGCAGCCGCTCCACCGCGGATCGTCATTACCGTGATCGAAGAGGAAGAGAGCGCCTATCGCTGGCGACGCTTCGAACTCAAGAGCGAAGGCTGTCATGTTCTCTACGAGCAGTCGAGGCCATGAAGACCTACAAGGCTGCCGGGCTGCTCGAGTTGCAGAAGATGGTCGACGCTCTTGGTGTTGGGCCACACGAGGACGAGCCCGGGCCGGCGAAGGCCAAGAAAAAGAGCGGCTCAGTCCTCGACTTCGGCGCTTGGCTGCCAAAGATGGGCTAAGCAGCAGCCGAAGCATCTCCGGTCACATTAAACGCAACCCTCGGGCGAATCGCATGGAAGTCTTCACGAATTCGGGAACGTCGCCCATCTTCGCGATCTCGGCAAGGCCGTCTTCCGTGATGCGGATCACCGTTGCCACCTGTGATGCGGCGTATCGCGCGCTCGACCCGAGAGCGTTGATCTCGGCTTCGATCAGGCCTGTGGCCAAAAGCACCGAGACGTACCGAACTTCATCCGGGTCAGCAACCCGAACCGGAAGCTGCACCTGCTGCAGCCTCATCAAGAACAAGAGCGGCATTCGATTCTCCGATTGCCGGCGCTTGCTCTGCCAAAAATGCCGGCCCTTTTTTGGTTTACAAAATGTAGCTTCAAGTACACCTTGCCGCCGCAAGTGCTTATTACTTAAAACCAATTCTGCAAACAAAGTCACGGATTGCTGCTCCGTGCCGACGGGGAGGCTGTACGCGCGATCCGACCTCCGCCTCAGCAAATCCGAAGGGCCTATCGAAAATTGAAGTGGACTGCCATTCGCTCGGCTTGATGTCGCGGTGCCGCTCGCAAGAATGTTGCGGCCTCCTTCGCAAAGCGTCGAGCCATACGCCGCATGCCCCGTCCTCCCGTCTCAAGCTCCTGCCAGTGCGAAGCGTCGGCGCTGTCCTCCATGAAGGAGGAGGGAAGAACCGGTTGGTTTCGGGGAGGCTATCAGGCGAGGCTTTGTTGGCAAGTTTCCGCCGCTCCTAAAGGGAGTCACCGCAACTTACGACTGCATGGAAAAATAGGGTAGACCGTCAGCCTCAAGCCAAAAGGGGTCTCGAATAGCCCGGATCACTCTACGGTTGAACCTGAATGCGAGTTCTTGATGGCCTAATATTCGAGATAGATTTTTCTTCCAGTTGGTCGCAATAACCTCGACTGATTCGCAAAGGATTGGTCGCGCGACGCACGAGTTTGGTTGACGCTGAGAATGAGTCGGTCCCACAAGCCACCCCCTGCTGTAGCTTGGTATCGAGCCCAACTCTGCGGAGAACCCCAGTGCGACTCGCAAGGTCTTCAAGCTCTACGCTTACCGACCGAGGCATCTTTGGATCGGCAGCGGGCCACCAGCGTGTTATGGGGCGTGACCAGGGCTTGGTGGGGCCGTTGTTTCTTGCCGGGGCAGGTCAAGCCGCGGTAACGGGGTGTTTACGTGCCTGTGGTTATCGTAGGTTGGGCGGCCCGCCGCATCGTTGTAAGCGCGCGGTGATCCCGTCTTGAGCTTGGCCCCGGTGTCTATGACGATGGTGTCCACCAAGGATTTAGGTGGACACCTATGGAAGACTCCAAGCGCGTGAGCCGGCGGCGCCACGCAGCCGAACTGAAGCGGCAAGTGTTGGCGGCGTGCGCAGAGCCCGGGGCGTCTGTGGCTCAAGTGGCGCTGGCCCATGGCCTCAACGCCAACCTCGTCCACAAGTGGCGCCGCATGGTCGACGCGAGAGGCACCGCCTCGAAGGCCGGCAACCCGCAAGCCGAGTTCGTCTCGCTCACGTTGGCGCCAGGCCCCGCGGTCGTAGATGACATCCACCTTGAGCTTCGCCGAGGCGCGATCGCGGTGAACGTGACCTGGCCGTTGAGCGCGTCAGGCCAATGCGCCGCCTGGCTGCGCGAGATCCTCAGGTGATCCGCGTCGACGCGCTGTGGCTGGCCGTCGAGCCGTTGGACATGCGTGCGGGCACCGAAGCGGCGCTGGCGCGCGTGGTGCGTGTCTTCGGCGCCGCGCGCCCGCACCACGCCTACCTGTTCGCCAACCGTCGCGCCAATCGCATGAAGGTCCTGGTGCACGACGGCATCGGTATCTGGCTGTCGGCACGACGCCTGCACCAGGGCAAGTTCGTCTGGCCCAAGGACAGCGGCACCACCCTCAGCCTGACCCCTCCCCAGTTCGATGCGCTGGTGCTCGGTCTGCCGTGGCAGCGGATCGGCGAAGCCGGAGTGATCTGCGTGCTGTAGTGCAATTGCCGAATGTGCTGATGCGCTCGCGAGGACGCCGGGGCACCATCACCTTCCGTGATCGACACGGCCGACCTTGACCACCTGGACGCGCAGCAACTGCGCGAGATGGTCCTCTCCCTGAGGAGAGGGGCGGCAGCCGACAAGCTCGAGATCGCACGCCGCGACCACGAGATCGCGTTCAAGCAAGCGGCCATCGACAAGCTCACGCACGAGATGGCCGTGCTCAAGCGACTGAAGTTCGCCGCCAAGTCGGAAGCCTTCAATGCCGAGCAGAAGAGCCTGCTGGAGGAGACCATCGACGCCGACTTGGCAGCGATGGAGCGTGAGCTGGAGGACCTCGCGGCGGTGCCGGCCGCGCAGCGCGAGAAGCAGCAACCCAAGCGCCAGGCACTGCCCGCGCACCTGCCGCGCCGGGAGATCCGCCACGAGCCCGAGAGCACCACCTGTGCCTGCGGCTGCACGCTCCAGCGCATCGGTGAGGATGTGGCCGAGAAGCTCGACTACCAGCCAGGCGTGTTCAGCGTCGAGCGCCACGTGCGCGGCAAGTGGGTCTGCACGAACTGCGAGACGCTGGTGCAGGCGCCCGTCGCCCCGCACATCATCGACAAGGGCATCCCGACGGCTGGGCTGCTCTCGCAGGTGCTGGTGGGCAAGTACCTGGACCACTTGCCGCTGTACAGGCAGGAAGCCATCTTCGGTCGCGCGGGCCTCGCCATCCCGCGCTCGACGCTGGCCAGTTGGGTTGGACAGTGCGGCGTGCAGCTGCAGCCTCTGGTCGACGCGCTCAAGTGCGAGATGCTCGAAGACCGCGTGCTGCATGCCGACGAGACGCCGGTGGCGATGCTCAAGCCCGGCAACGGCAAGACACACCGGGCGTACCTGTGGAGCTACTGCACGACGAGCTACAGCGCGCTGCGCGCGGTGGTGTTCGACTTCGCCGACAGCCGCGGCGGCCAGCATGCGCGCGCCTTCCTCGGGCTGCCGGGCGAGCATGGCTGGCGCGGCACACTGGTGTGCGACGACTTCAGTGGCTACAAGGCGTGCTTCGAGCTGGGCATCACCGAGGCGGGTTGCCTGGCCCATGCAAGGCGCAAGTTCCACGAACTCTGGGCCAATCACGGCAGCCCGATCGGCGAGCAGGCGCTGAAGTTCTTCGGCGAGCTCTACGCCGTCGAGCGCGAGGTTGCTGAGCTTGTGCCTGAGGATCGAAGGCGAATACGACAAGAGAGGTCGCGCAAGGTGGCTGATGCCCTGCAGCAATGGCTCGCCGGGCAACGGCAGAGGGTGCCGGATGGTTCGACCACGGCCAGGGCAATCGACTACAGCCTCAAGCGCTGGCAGGCGCTCACGCGCTACATCGACGACGGCGATCTGCCGGCGGACAACAACTGGGTGGAGAACCAGATCCGCCCGATCGCCATCGGACGATCGAACTGGCTGTTCGCGGGATCGCTACGGGCAGGCCAGCGCGCCGCGGCCATCATGAGCTTGATCCAGTCAGCGAAGCTCAATGGACATGAGCCGCACGCGTACCTCAGCGACATTCTTGAGCGGCTGCCTACTCACCCGGCCAGTCGCGTCGGAGAGTTGCTGCCGCATCGCTGGCAGCCAGCCGCAGTGCGCTGATCGAAGGACCGTCGTCAAGACGGGATCACCGCGCGCTTACGCATCGTTGGCGCGAAAGCGGTTTGTATCGGCGGCGCTTCGATAGGGCAGGGTATGGCCCCGCAAGCCTACATACGGATGTCGCGCGCTGAACGGCTGCTTCAGACTGACTGGTTGCGAGCTTGCGGCACAAACTGCCCCATGACCACTTTGGTCGACATCGCGGTTCGAATCTTCTTCCAGCAGGCGGCCGACCTGCTCTTCACGTATCAAGCGGGAAGCGCGTGCACGCAAATGATCAGAGTGGTGCACATGGCTGAGTAGCACTCAAAGTTGACGGCGAGAGAGCACGCTCTCAACGAATTGCGTGGGTCGTTGAAGAGGGGTGTGATTTCCCCGGTGGATTCATATGCATCGACGCCATGCTTGCGAGCTCGTTGGCATTGTTGCGCAGTTCGCGCGGTGTCGAGCCCCAGCACGATTTAACGGCATGCCAGAAGGAACTGAGCTCGGTGTAGCCCAGGTGTTCAGCCACGTCGGGCAGGGGCATGCTGCCATGAGTCAAAAGAAGCAGGGCTTCTTCCATTCGGGCTGCCTCGAGGACACGACGAAAAGGCATGCCGTTCTGGCTGAGGCGCCGCTGCAGCGTGCGCGAAGTGATGCCGAGGTCATTTGCCACATCGTCACACGACACGTGGCCGAAACCACGTTGACCAATCGCCGCCCTCACAGCGGCCTCAAGCGAGTCGGATGAGTTTTGTGCCCGCAGCAGGCCGTCGGCTTGCGCGCGGAGCAATGCCAGCAGAGCGGGGTCGGCGCCTTGAAAGGGTTGGTCGAGCGTTTGGTCGTCATACGCAACGCACACGTTGCGCTCGCCGAGCGTGACCGGACTGCCAAGTAGCGTTGCGTAACTCGAGCCGAGCAGCTTGTCTGGCGCGGTGAGGGCGATGTGCCTGGGTGCAATGCTTCGCGTGCTACAGCGCTTGAGGAAAGCCAGTATCCCGCCGAACACCGAGTCAATCTGCATGTGGTGCATGTCGACATGGCACGGCGTAACGATATAGCCCAGCTCCAGGCCGCCCGGCACCTTGTGCGCCGTCACGCGCCCGCTGTTGCTCACGAGCTGCTGGTAGCGTTCCATGTGCGTCAAAGCCTCCCGCAACGTTGGACTGTGCATCATCAGCAGCCCCGATACGTTCATGGCCTGCAACGGCAATCCGATGCCGACCTTCAGGCCAAGAAGCGGGTCAGTGGAGACTTTGGCCGCCCGTTGCCACAAACGCCGAGCGAGTACCAGGCCGACCTGGCGTGTGGGTGCGAGACGCGCCAGGCCCGGACCCCACAGGCCAGCGGTGAGATCGTTTGGGTTCAGATCCTGCACTTCCAACTGATCCACGACAGCGTCGAGCCAGGTCGAGAGGATCGTCATATGTGCTGCCATGCCGGCAAGGCTAGGTGCGCGTGTCCTTTGCGTCAAGGGTGCCTGGTAGGTCAGAGCAATTTTCTGTCGCCCCGAAGCAATGACAGTCTGCGACGCCGACCGGACACTGCCCCCCGCGCAGAACGCAAAGGTCTCTGTGCAGCGAGTCTTAACAATGAAGGAGACATATGGTGGAAAACCATTACGAGCACATCCGCGTGCGGCCGCAGCCGCACGCCTTCGGCGCCGAGATCACCGGCCTATCGATAAGCAGGCCGTTGCCGGCTCCCGTCCTCGACGAAGTGAAGAAGGCCTGGGCCGCACACTCGGTCGTCTACTTTCCCGATCAACCGCTCACGCATTCCGAACTGGAAGCGTTCACGCTGCAGTTCGGCGAATTCGGGGTCGACCCATACATCGTCCCGATAGAAGATCACCCGCACATCCTGGAACTACGGCGCGAGGCTGACGAGAAGGCGGTCAACTTCGGCGCGCAGTGGCACTCCGACTGGAGCTTTCAGGAAGAGCCTCCCGCTGGGACCATCCTGCACTCCAAGGTGACCCCGCCTGTCGGTGGCGACACGCTCTATGCCGACGGCTATCGGGCCTACGACGAACTGTCGGACACCATGAAGCGTCTGCTCGATGGCCTGGTGGCGATCCATTCAGCAGGCATGCCTTACGGCAAGGACGGTCTGTTCGCCAAGGAAACGGAGACGCGCTCGATGAAAATCGTCGTCAGCGAGGATGCCGACAAGACATGGCCGCATCCGCTGGTTCGCCTCCATCCGGTGACGCGCCGCAAGGCCCTGTACGTGAGCCCGGTCTACACACAGGGCATCGAAGGAATGACGCGCGGCGAGTCCGCGGCGCTGCTGGGCTATCTCTACCAGCACATGGTGCGCGACGAGTACGTCTATCGCCACCGCTGGGCGCCCAACATGCTCACGCTCTGGGACAACCGCTGCACCTTGCACAACGCCGATGGCGGCTATGACGGCCACCTGCGCGTGATGCACCGAACCACCATCGCCGGCGAGCGTCCGCTCGCTGTCTCCTGATCCCTAGCAAAAAAGAGCAACGCCATGATCAAGGTAAGCATTCTCTATCCGAACGACCCCGGCTGCAGCTTCGACTTCGACTACTACAGCAACAGCCACATGCCGATGGTCAAGCAGAAGATGGCCGGCGCGTGCAGCCACTTCACCATCGACAAAGGGCTGGCTGGCAAAGCACCGGCCTCGCCGCCCGCCTACGTCGCGATGGGGCATCTTTTTTTCGGGTCGCTCGACGCGTTTCTCTTCGCCTTCGGGCCGCACGCCGGCGCCATCGCCGCGGACATTCCCAACTACACCAACGTGAAGCCGACCGTCCAGATCAGCGAAGTCCTGGTCGGCTGACCCGGGACGTACAAGAACGAGATCCCAATGAGGACATACGACAAGTTTTTCATCAACGGCTCTTGGATGGCCTCCCGGTCCCGCGAGTTTGCCGACGTGGTGAATCCGTCTAGCGAAGCAGTCATCGGGCGCGTCTGCATGGGCGATGCCGACGACGTGGCCGCTGCGGTGGAAGCCGCTTCTGCCGCGTTCGACAACTGGGCGAACACCCCGCCCGCCGAGCGCGCTGTCTGGCTCATGAAGATTCAGGCCGGTCTGCAGGCACGCGCAGAGGAGATCGCGCAACTGATCTCTGCGGAGGTGGGTACGCCCATCGGGTTCTCGCGGTTCGCCCAGGCGGGCCTGCCCATCGGCTCCTTCGGCGTGGCCGCGCAATTGCTGGGCGACTACGCATTCAGCGAGTCCGTGGGCAACTCCGAAGTGGTGCGCGAAGCCGTTGGCGTGGTCGCCTGCATCACGCCGTGGAACTACCCGCTGCATCAGATCGCGGCCAAGGTGGCGCCGGCATTGGCTGCCGGCTGCACCGTGGTGTTGAAGCCTTCGGAAGTCGCACCGCTGAACGCTTTCCTGCTGGCCGAGGTCATCGAATCGATCGGTCTGCCCGCAGGTGTCTTCAACCTTGTGTGCGGCGCCGGTCCCGTGGTGGGCGAGGCGCTGGCGTGCCACCTGAAGGTGGACATGGTGTCGTTCACGGGCTCCACCCGGGCCGGCAAGCGCGTCTCCGAACTGGCCTCCCAGACCGTCAAGCGGGTGGCGCTGGAACTGGGCGGAAAGTCGGCCAACATTCTGCTGGACGACGCCGATTTCAGCCACGCCATTCCGGGAGTCATCCAGGCCTGCTATCAGAACTCCGGGCAAACCTGCACCGCGCACACGCGCCTGCTTGTGTCCGAGAAGCGCTACGAGGAGGCTGCCGCACTGGCTGCCAAAGCGGCACGCCAGACCCGGATCGGCGATCCGTTCGCAGCCGAAACGAACCTGGGCCCGCTCGTCTCCGAGACCCAGCGCGAGCGCGTGCGCAGCTTCATCCGGAAGGGCATCGAGGAGGGCGCGGAGCTGCTCGCGGGCGGCGCTGAGGCGCCGCGCGACCTGCCCGTCGGCTACTACGTCAAGCCCACCGTGTTTGGGCGCGTGACATCCGACATGACCATCGCACGCGAAGAGATCTTCGGGCCCGTGCTGTCCATCCTGACCTACCGGGACGAAGACGATGCAGTACGCATTGCCAACGACTCCGTGTACGGGCTGGGTGGCGGCGTTTGGAGCGGCAATGTCGAGAGCGCCAAGCGTGTAGCGCGCCGGTTGCGCACCGGCCAGGTCGAGATCAATGGCGGCGGCTTCAACCTGATGGCGCCATTCGGTGGCTACAAGCAATCGGGCAACGGGCGCGAGCTGGGCAAGTTCGGCTTCGAGGAATACCTCGAATACAAGTCGATGCAGATGCCACCGCGCTGAGTCGCCGGCACCGGCACGTGATGCGGGGCAGGGCGCGCGACACGCGGCCTGCCCGGCTTGGCCCCTGCGCATCGCTCGCAGCGACACACACAACAAGAACGAGATGGAAGACACAAGATGACTGACGACATACACCGGTTCCTCCCTGGACAGATGATGAGCACCCCGTTGCTCATCTCCGCCATCCTGCAGCGCGCCGACCGGTATTTCGGCGATGTGGAGGTGGTGTCGCAGTTGTCTTCCGGCGGCACGCATCGCTACACCTATCGCGACTGTCATCGTCGCGCGCGCCAGCTTGCTGCAGCCATGGTGACACAAGGCATGCGCATGGGCGACCGCGTTGGCACGCTTGCATGGAACAGCTACCGGCACCTGGAGGCCTACTACGCGGTGGCGGGTGCGGGCTCGGTGTTGCACACGCTCAATCCGCGCCTGTTCCAGGAGCAGATCGTCTACATGGTCAACCATGCGCAGGACGGTTGGCTCCTGTTCGATCCGGCCTTTGCCAGGCTCGTCCAGGCCATTGCACCGCATTGTCCGGGCGTGAAGGGATGGATCGCGCTGTGCGGGCGCGACGAGATGCCGCAGATGGATGGCATGCCGGCGTTGCTGTGCTACGAAGAGTTGCTGGACGCCAGTGCGGACACCTACGAATGGCCGCAGTTGGATGAGAACGCCGCTTCGGGCCTGTGCTACACATCGGGCACAACGGGCGATCCCAAGGGTGTTCTCTACTCTCACCGATCCACCGTCCTGCATGCCATGTCGTCCTCGCTGCCCGATTCTTTCGGGTTGTCGGCGCGGGACGTGGTCTGCCCCGTCGTCCCGATGTTTCACGTCAACGCCTGGGGGTTGCCTTATGCGGCGGCGATGACCGGCGCGAAGCTTGTCCTTCCCGGGGCGGCGCTGGACGGAGCCTCGGTGTACGAGCTTTTCGAACGGGAGGGCGTGACCTTCTCGGCGGGAGTGCCGACGGTGTGGATGGGCTTGCTCGACCATGCCGCCAAGCAGGAAGCCGGTTTCTCGACCTTCAAGCGCACCGTGATCGGCGGCTCCGCGTGTCCCGCCGCGATGATGAAGGTTTTCCGCGAGCGCTACGGCATTGAGGTCGTCCATGCGTGGGGCATGACCGAGACCTCGCCGTTGGCCACCACCGGCAAGCTGTTCGCCAAGCACGACAGCCTTCCCGAGGCAGAGCGGCAGGCGATCCTCGGCAAGCAAGGCACCACCATCGTCGGTGTCGACATCAAGATCGTCGATGACGAAGGACGAGAACTGCCTTGGGACGGCGAGACGGCGGGCAACCTGATGGCCAAGGGTCCGTGGGTCGTCGAGCGTTACTTCCGCGACGCAGCGTCGGCGACGAACGTCGATGGCTGGTTCAACACTGGCGACGTGGCCACCATCGATGCCGACGGCTACTTGAAGATTACCGACCGCAACAAGGACGTGATCAAGTCCGGCGGCGAATGGATCAGCTCCATCGAACTGGAGAACCTCGTGATGGCGCACCCGGCCGTGCAGCAGGCGGCCTGCATCGGCGTCTATCACCCCAAGTGGGATGAACGGCCTCTGCTTGTCGTCGTGAAAAGGCAAGGCGCCGCGCTGGAGAAAGAGCAGCTGCTCGATTTCCTCGACGGCAAGGTTGCGAAATGGTGGCGGCCCGACGAGGTGGCGTTTGTCGAATCGCTGCCGCTGGGTGCCACAGGCAAGGTGCTCAAGAACAAGCTCCGGGACCAGTTCCGGGCGTTTCGCTTGGTCGCGGAGGTCTGATCCGTGGACATGTTCCTTCAACAGATCCTCAACGGTCTGACGCTCGGCAGCGTTTATTGCCTGGTGGCCTTGGGTCTGACGCTGGTGTACGGGATCCTGCAGGTGCCCAATTTCGCGCACGGTGCGTTCTACATGGCCGGAGCCTTCGTGGCCTTCCAGCTCATGTCGGCGCTCAGCTGGAACTACTGGCTCGCCATGTTGGCGGCCGCCGCGAGCGTGGCAGCCCTGGCAGCGCTTGCCGGCCGTTGGGTGTTCCATCCGCTGCGCAAGTCGTCGGGCCTGCATCCGATGATTGCGGCCATCGGGCTGCTGCTATTCCTCGAGGCCTCTGCCCAGGCGATCTGGGGTGCCGACTTCCGTCGCATGCCCACCCCCTACACGGGCATGGTGGAGGTCGCCGGCATCGGCATTGGGCAGCAACGCGTGCTGCTCGTCGCAGGTGCCTTCGTGCTGGTGGCGGCACTGCAGCTGTTCCTCAAGCGCACGGTCGTTGGCGCCACGATCGTCGCGCTGGCACAGAACCGCGAGGGTGCCGCGCTCATGGGCATCGACACCCACCGCGTCGCAATGCTCACCTTTGCCATTTCCGGCGCGCTTGCAGCTGCGGCGGCGGTGCTCTACGCGCCGATCAATCTGGTGTACCCCGCCATGGGCAGCCTGGTGATCACCAAGGCCTTCGCGATCATCGTGATCGGCGGCATGGGCAGCGTGCCCGGCGCCATCGCAGGCGGGCTGATCATCGGCTTTGCGGAGAGTTTCGGCGCCTTCTATGTTTCGTCCGATGCCAAGGACCTCATCGCCTTCGTGCTGTTGGTGGTGATCCTGTCTGTGCGGCCGCAGGGCCTGTTCACGCGCGGGGTGCTTTGACATGAACGCACGTACCGGCTGGGGCCTGTTGCTGCTGCTGGGCCTCGTCTTCCCCCTCCTGACGGACAACGACTACCACCTGACGGTGATGAGCAGCGCCTACATCTTCGCGTTGGCGACCCTGGGCCTGAATCTCATCACGGGCTATACGGGCCAATTCAATCTCGCGCATGCGGGCTTCATGGCGATCGGGGCCTACACCGTGGGAATCCTCACGGTGGACCACCAGTGGCCGTTTTGGGCCGCGTTCTGCCTGTCGGGCCTGGTGCCTGTGGTGCTGGGCTTGCCCATCGGGCTCCTGTCGCTGCGCCTGAAGGGGCACTTCTTCGCCATCTTCACGATGTGCATGGGCTACATCCTGTTCCTCGGCATCGAGAAATGGGAAAGCCTGACGCACGGGGCGGTCGGCATCATCGGCATTCCCGTGCCGGAGGCACTCCCCACGCCGTTCGGCGATGTCTCCTTTGATTCGCCGCGCGCGCTGTACTACCTGGTGCTGGGTTTTCTCACTCTGGGACTGTGGGTCATGCACCGCATCGTCGGTTCGCTGCTGGGACGCACCTTCGTGGCCATCCGCAACGGCGACGACCTGGCCGAGTCGCTGGGCATCAACCTGATGCGCAACAAGCTTCTGGCCTTTTTGCTGTCGGTGTTCTATGCGGGCACGGCAGGTGGCCTGTATGCGGGCTTCGTGCGTTTCCTCAGTCCGGACCTGGCCGGTGTCGAGCGCACTTTCGACATGACCATGTACATGCTCATCGGCGGTGCCGGAACGCTGCTCGGTCCGCTGCTGGGGGCGCTGGGCGTGCCCTGGCTCGCGCAGTACCTGCAGTTCCTGCAGGACTACCGGTTCATCGTGTTCGGGCCGCTGCTGATCGTGCTGGTCATCTTCCTGCCCGACGGCATCGTCGGTTGGGTGCGGGGCCAATGGCTGCGCCGCCGCGCGTCGCAGCCGGCGTCTGTCGTTGCACAGGAGCCGGATCAACAGTCGACCTCGGTGGGACTGAAGGGAGAGCGCCATGCTTGAGATCCAGGGGCTCACCAAGCGCTTCGGCGGGCTGACAGCAGTCAACGATGTCAGCACCTGCGTGGAGAAGGGCAAGGTCAACGCGATCATCGGCCCGAATGGCGCGGGCAAGACGACGTTCTTCAACCTGATCGGCGGCGTGCACCTACCGAGCGCCGGGCGCATTCTGCTCAACGGCGAGGATGTGACACGCTGCCGCGCCGACGACATGGCGTTGCGCGGCGTGGCCCGTACCTTTCAGTCGACCACCTTGTTCGACCTGTCGACGGTGCTCGACAACCTGATCGTCGGCCATCGGCTGCGCACTCGCTCCGGCCTCTGGGACGCGGTGACGGGGTCCCGGCGGCTTCGGGATGAGGAGGCGCTGTGCCGTGCGAAGGCACGCGCCGCGCTGGACTTCGTGGGGTTGTCGCATCTGGAGCGGCGGCTGGCGGCGGACATCACGCAGGAGGAGCGAAAGCGCGTCGCCTTCGCCTTGGCGATTGCCACCGACGCGCAGCTGGTGCTGCTCGACGAGCCGGCCGGCGGCGTCAACCCGGAGGAAACGGTGGGACTGGCGCTGCTCATCCGCAAGATGGTGCGCAGCGGCATCACCGTGTGCCTGATCGAACACAAGATGGACATGATCATGCAGCTGGCCGACAAGATCATGGTGCTGAACTACGGCGAGAAGATCGCCGAGGGTACGCCCGACGAGATCAGGACGAACCCCGCAGTGATCGATGCCTACCTCGGGAGCGAGCATGCTGAAGCTTGAGCGCGTCTCGCTGAACTACGGCAGCTTCAGGGCCTTGAGCGACATCAGCCTGCAGGCCCGCGACGGTGAATTGGTCGTGCTGCTGGGCGCCAATGGCGCGGGCAAGAGTTCGATCTTTCGCGCCGCGAGCGGACTGGAAGCTGCGACGGGACACATCCGTTTTGGTAAACATGAACTGATCGGCATGCGGCCTTCGCAGATCGTCCAAGCCGGCGTCGTTCAATGTCCGGAAGGGCGCAAGCTCTTTCCGGGCATGTCGGTACTGCGCAACCTCGTACTCGGCGCCTATGTTCACCGCACCGACAGTGCGGGAAATCGCCGCCGGCTCGAAGAAATCTTCGGCTTGTTTCCGATCCTCGATCAGAAGAAGGACGACCCGGCCGGCTCGTTGAGCGGCGGCCAGCAGCAGATGGTGGCCATCGGCCGCGCCATGATGGGTCGGCCGCGCGCCCTGTTGCTCGACGAGCCATCGCTCGGCCTGGCGCCGCTCGTGGTCCGGCAGATGTTCGATGTGATCCAGCAGATCAACCGTGCCGGCACCACCGTGCTGCTGGCCGAGCAGAACGCTTTCGCCGCTCTGAAGGTGGCCCATCGGGCCTACGTGCTCGAGCTGGGCCGTGTCGCCATGGAGGGCGACAGCGATGCCCTGCTGCGCAACCCTGACATCCGACGTGCCTACATCGGGGCCTGAGGCGAGGGCCGGATTTTCCGCGTTCCATTCATTCCAATGAAAGAGAGACAAGCCATGAAGAAGACTCCCCACGGCAGGCGACTGCTCGCTGGCATCGCTGCAAGCACACTCCTGTTCGCCAGCCAGGCTTTCTCGCAGCAGGTCGTGAAGCTGGGCTACACCGGCCCGCTGAGCGGTGGCGGTGCGCTGTTCGGAAAGAACGTGCTCGACGGCATGCGCATGGCCGCCGACGAGATCAATGCGGAGGGGTGGCAGATCGGGGGCAAGCCTAGCAAGCTTGAGATCGTGAGCCTCGACGACAAGTACAACCCCGCGGAGTCTGCGATCAATGCACAGCGCTTGGTGCAGGCGGAGAAGACACCGGTGATTTTGGTGGGGCATTCGGGCGGGACTTTTGCGTTGCAGACCGCCAACGAGAAGCAAAAGTACTTGCTACTCTCGTACAGCAGCGTGCCGCAGATCACCGCCAATGGGAATACGCTGACCTGGCGCATCCCGCCAGATTTCACGACGTATATCCAGCCCTTCACCCACTATGCAATGGGAAAGTACGGCAAGAAGCTCGGCATCGCTGTGGGTGACCATGACTATGCCAAAGCCTGGAGCGCCGCTTTCCGCCCAACCTGGGAAGCTGCGGGCGGCACAGTGGTGGCCGATAACCCCATGTCCTACAACCGCGCGGCCGATTTCTACAGCGGCGTGAGTCGTGTGCTGGCCGCTAAACCCGATGTGCTGCTGGTGGGGGGCGCATCGGAGCCGACCGCGCTCGTGATCAAGCAAGCTCGCGAACTGGGCTTCAAGGGCGGCTTCGTCATTATCGACCAAGCCAAGCTCGACGAGATCGCCAAAGTCACGGGTGGCTACGGTCTGCTCGAAGGTTCCATCGGCTTGCTGCCCGTGGTCGATGATTCTTCGAACGCAATGAAAGCCTTCGTCGAGCGCTATCGCAAGCTGTATCCCGGGCGTGATCCGAGCAGTGAGGTCACGCTGGGCTACACAGGTGTGCGCGCTACCGCTGAGGCGATGAAGGCCGCGTCGAGAGCGACCGATGTCTTGGCGATTCGAGCGCAACTCAACACCGCGATGAAGGCACTGAGCGCCGCAGCCAACCCTCATGCCTTGAGCGGAGTCGATGTCCGCGGCAATTCGATCGGAGCCGTGCCGGTGGCGGTGGTCGAAGGTGGAAAGGTGCGAGAAGTGAAGCTGATGGACCTGCGCTGACGAAGAAATGGAGCAAAAAATGAATACGCCCGATCTGAGTTTCAAGCGCGCACGCGAGCGCGGCGAGTTGCACGGCAGCTTCGACACTGTCGTTATTGGTTCCGGTGCTGGCGGTTTGACGACCGCTGCCTTGCTGGCGCTGGATGGTCAGCGGGTGCTGGTGCTGGAGCGCCATGCGGTTCTCGGCGGCTGTCTACAGTCATTTACGCGCAAGGGCTTCGAGTGGGATGTAGGCCTCCACTACGTGGGCGAGGTGCACCGCAAGAGCAGTGGCCTCTATCGCCTGTTCGACAAGGTCTCCCGCGGGCAGCTCGAATGGGCACCCATGCCGGCGGTCTACAACCGCATCATCATCGGAGACCGTAGCTTCGACCACGTGGCTGGCGCCGAGGCCTACAAGGACCAACTCAAGGTCTATTTTCCGGGCGAGGCTGCAGCCATTGATCGCTATGTGGAGCTCGTCGCTGATGCCAATCGCGCTGCAAAGGCGTTCTTTGGCGAGCGTGCTCTCCAGCATCGCTTGTCCGACGCTTCGGTCAGCGCGCCACAGGCCGCCTTCGCTCCATACTCTCAGCGTACGGTGCTGGAGGTATTGAACGAGTTGACCGACAACGCCGATCTCAAGGCGGTTTGGTGCGGCAACTACGGGGACTATTGCAACTCACCTGCCGAAGCGGCCTTCGCCGTCCACGCAATGGTGTTTCATCACTATATCGACGGTGCCAGCTATCCGGTGGGTGGTGCACCACGAATCGCAGAAGCCATGGCAGACACGGTTCGCGCGGCAGGTGGCGCCTGCCTGGTGGCCGCCGAAGTTGTCGGCCTGAGGATGCACAACGACCGGGTGGTGGGGGTCGTGACCGCCGATGGCAGCGACATTGAAGCGCGCCGCGTTGTCAGTTCCATTGGCATTTCGCAGACTCTGCCATTGTTGGCCCATGCCGACCCTGAACTGATCCGGCCGCTGACGCAGGCCACCCAGTCTCTGGGGACGACACAGTGTTTTGCGGTACTCAACGTTGGGGTGGATGCGGGCAATGGCGAGCTGGGCATCCATCCGGGAAACCTTTGGGTTCACCCCACAAATGATCTCACGCGGAATCTCTCTCGCTACAAAGCCGACCCCGCAGGCGAGCCCATGCCGCTCTACTTCATGACGCACCCGTCATTGCGTGATCCGAGTTGGGCGGCTCGCTATCCTGGACGCAGCACCATGGACGTTTGCGGCCTCACTGATTGGTCCGTCTTCGAGCGCTTTGCTGGCACTGAATGGATGCGCCGTGGTGCCGAGTACGACGACATGAAGGCTCAATTGACTGAGCATTTGCTCGCTGAGGCCTTTCGCCGCTTCCCGCAGCTCCGAGGGCGAGTTGCCCATGCCGAACTGGCCACACCGCTGAGCTTCAATCACTTCTTGAATCGCACTCGAGGCAATTTCATGGGCTTCGAACAGACGCCGCGGCGCTTTGCCCAGCGCTGGATGGGCGCTCACGCGCCGGTCAAGGGCCTGTACTTCAGTGGCCAAGACGTGGCGGCCGCGGGCGTCAGTGGTGCAATGGTCGGCGGTCTGGTGGCCGCCAGCGCCGTGCTCGGGCGCGACCTCTTCCGTGAACTGAGATCCTAGTGTCCATTCGGCATGCTCAGCGTTGCCCCGCTCACCCCGCAGTTCGGGGCGAGCACTTTCTTCCGTTGCCTCCGAGAGGCAGATGGGCTGACGCACCTCACCCCATGAGCGAGTTCGAGCCACAGCAGGCGCGCTCGTACACCTCAGTCTTCAGGCATTGACCGACAGCCGCGGATGACGCCGCGGCAGAGCTAGGCTGTCGCGGCGCCGTCAACGCCCGTGCCCTGTTCCAGCAACCAGTCGCAGAAGGTTTTGACCACCGGATCGTGCTGAAGACGCTGCAGGGAGTCGGTCGTGATGTCCGCGCGCTCGAGTTCGAAGACGAGGCCCGAGATGATGTGCTCGGCCAGGGCAGCCGTACTATCGATCTGCTGGCTAACCGCGCGTGCCAAGTCGGTATTCGCCCGCGCGATCTGCTCGTTTTCCGCCGTGCGCGCACGGCGACCGAAACGCCCATGTTGATGCGAGAGGCGATTGAAGACGGCAACAAGATGCAATTCATGGACCCACCGCAGATGCCTGGCGAAGTCGGGAAGGTCGTGCTGCGGGCGCTTGACAAACCGCGCCTGGAGCTCTTCGTGAGGGCCGGCGAGTCCTGGAACGCGCGCCTGGCGATGCTTATGCCGAACTTGCTGGTGCGGCTGATTCCGCCATTCGGCCGAAAGAGTGAAAGTGGTCATCGTTTGTACCTGGCATCCCTGGCAAGGCGAGGTCTCATTCGACGCCGCGGAAGTGCATGGGAGCTGACGCCGCCCGAGAAGTAAAGGGGAGGGCGGCCAGATATACCGTCCCGCCTCGATCTCAGATGGCTACAGCGCATGGCCGGTTGGCCGGTGCCTGATGGTGGCGTGCACCTCGCCTGGGCCGAGGGCACACTATTTTGCAGGTGCGTGTCCAGATTCATCACCGGCTATTGGCTCGGTGAGTTGACTGCCCCAGGCGCCGACCAATTGCTGGATGATCTCGGCGGCCCTCCTGCACGCGGGTGAAAGCTTGCCCTGCTTCGGAAACGCCAAGGTCACATGGCGGAAGAGATCGGGCTTCACGAGTTTGCTGGCCTGAAGGCGACCCCGTCGGAGTTCCTCGGCAATTGAGTACGGCCCCATCATCGAATAGAGCCCCGGCGTGTGCGCCACCAGTTCCTTTTGCATCGTCAACGAATCCACTTCGGCGACTGGGACCAGGGCGAAGCCCAAGCTGCGGGCTGCTTCGTCAAGTGCGTTGCGCCAGTGACTGGGACGTCGAGGCAGCACGAGGTGCAGACCGGACAGACGCGAGAAGTTGACCGTGGCCTCCTTCGTGAGCTCGTCCCCCGGGGCGGAGATCAGATAGGTATGTGCAACGCTCAGCAGCCTTTCTTCGTGACCGCTCGGGCGATTGAACCGAAAAAGAATTGCCATGTCGACGGCACCGCTGTCGAGCATCGTGTTGAGTTCGGTGCCCTGAGCTTCGGCGATGTTCAGGCGGATGCCTGGATGCTCGACCTGCAGGCGTTCAAAGAGTCGCGTCATCAGCGGATGGGCTGCCGAAGGTATGACGCCCAGGCGGACCTCGCCGAGCAACTTGCCTGATTCCTCGCGAAGTTCCTCCGACAAACGGTCCGTCTCCAGCAGCCAGGACCGTAGCCGCGTTGCCGCGCGCTCTCCCAGTTCGGTCGGCACGACGCCTCTGCCTGTTCGCCGAAACAGCGGGCCGCCGAGCCCCGCTTCAAAGTCACTGATCTGGCGGCTGATGTGCGATTGCACCGTTTGGCGGCGGGCCGCCACCTTGCTCAGGCTGCCAGCCTCCAGCACTTCCAGGAAGAGCCTGACGGTCGCGACGTCCATAGGGATTACCCGTGTGAGTTATGCCAAATAAGGCAAATCTGATTGCTCGGAATTCTATCTATGCGGATGGCTTAAGGATTTTTACATTGGCTGTACCTGATGCGAACTGCTCATTTCGGGCAAGCACCGCAGCGACGAATCCAAGGAGACTCATTTGAAACTCGCCAGCTTCACACACGCCGGACAGGCCACCTACGGAGTGGTTGAGGAAGATCGCTACCAACTGCCGCCGGCCGACTTCCTCGGCCGCCATCCCGACTTGGTGTCGGTGCTGCGCGCCGATGCCTTGCGCGAACTCGCGCAGGCGGCCGCGGCAAGCGGCAGCGCCGTGCAGGCCAGCGCCGTGCGCGCGCTTCCGGTGATTCCCAACCCACCCAAGCTGATCTGCGTGGGCCTGAACTACAAGACCCACGTGGCCGAGACCAAGCGCCCGGACAGCGAATACCCGTCGCTCTTCATCCGCTTCAACGACACGCTGGCAGCGCATGAGGACACGGTGCTGCGTCCGGCCTTTTCTGAGCGCTTCGACTGGGAAGGCGAACTGGCCTTCGTGATCGGCAAGGGTGGCCGCCACATCCCGAAGGCGCAGGCCTTCGAGCACATCGCGGGCTATGCCTGCCTGAACGACATCAGCGTGCGCGACTGGCAGCGCCACACGCATCAATTCACGCCGGGCAAAAACTTTCCGGGCACCGCCCCGTTCGGCCCGTACCTGGTGACCCGCGACGAGGTGCCGGACGTCACCAGGCTGACGCTGGAGACGCGCGTCAACGGCAACGTGATGCAGCAGGCAAGCATCGACGACCTGATCTTCGACATCCCTGTCCTGGTCGAGTACATCTCCCGCTTCACACCGCTGTCGCCCGGTGACGTGATTGCCACCGGAACGCCCGGTGGCGTCGGCGACCGCCGCGAGCCGCCGCTCTACATGAAGGAAGGCGACGTGGTCGAGGTGGAGATCACCGGCCTGGGCATCCTGCGCAACCGCATCGGAACGGCAGCCTGAAGCGCCGCGACACATCATGGCCACCCCCTCCACCCCCAATCTGCGCATCGCGGTCGACATCGGCGGCACCTTCACCGACATGGCCGCCTTCGACGAGGCCACCGGCAAGCTGCTGTTCGGCAAGGCGCTCTCGACCCACGGCCAGCTCGTCAATGGCATCCAGGCCACGCTGGACAGCGCCGACATCGATGTGCGTAACGGGCAGCTGTTCCTGCACGGCTCCACCATTGCCATCAACACGCTGCTGGAGCGCACCGGCGCCAACACGGCCCTGCTGATCACGGAAGGCTTTCGCGACATCTACGAGATCGGCCGCGTCAACCGTCCCGATGCCTACAACCTGTTCTTCAACAAGCACCAGCCGCTGGTCAAGCGCTCGCTGCGCTTCGAGGTGACCGAGCGCCTGCGCGCCGACGGCAGCTTGCACAAGCCACTGGACGAGGGCGCGGTGCGCGAACTGGCGCGCGAGCTGAAGAGCCAGAACATCGAAGCGGTGGCGGTGCTGCTGCTGCACTCGTATCGCAATCCGGCGCACGAGCAGCGCGTCAAGCAGATCCTGCAGGAAGAACTGCCGGGCGCCTTCGTCTCCGCTTCGCACGAGCTTTCTCAGGAATACCGCGAGTTCGAGCGCGTCTCCACGGTCGTGGCCAACGCCTACGTCGGGCCCCGTGTCTCCGAATATCTCGGCCAGCTCGAGACGCACCTTTCCGACAAGGGCTTCGGCGGCGACTTCTACGTCGTGCAGTCGACCGGTGGCCTGTTTCCGATCGAGCATGCACGCGTCGGCTGCGTCCGGATGCTGGAGTCCGGCCCCGCAGCCGGCGTGATCGGCGCGCAGGCGATCTGTGCACAACTCGGCATGGGCGATGCGATTGCCTTCGACATGGGCGGCACGACGGCCAAGGCGGGCGTGATCAGCCAGGGGCGGCCGCTCACGACGGGCTCGGCGCTGATCGGCGGCTACGAGCGCGCGCTGCCGATCCAGATTCCGATGATGGACATCCACGAGGTCGGCACCGGCGGCGGTTCGATCGCCCGCGTGGAGACCGGCAACGCGCTGCGTGTGGGGCCGCAGAGCGCGGGCTCCATTCCCGGGCCGGTGGCCTATGGACGCGGCGGCAAGGAGCCGACCGTGACCGACGCCAACCTGGTGCTGGGCCGGCTCGACGCCGACAACTTCCTGGGCGGCGAACTCAAGCTCGACCTGGAAGGCTGCAAGCGCCAGATGGCCGAGCGCGTGGCCGGCCCGCTGGGCCTGGACCCGACCGAGGCGGCCGACGGCATCCTGCGCATCGCGGTGACGCAGATGTCGCACGCCGTGAAGGCCGTGACCACCGAGCGCGGCCTGGACGCCGGCAGCTTCACCATGGTGGTGTACGGCGGCGCCGGCCCGCTGCATGCCTCGGCGATTGCACGCGAGATCGGCATCCGCAAGGTGCTGATTCCGTACGCGCCGGGCTACTTCTCGGCCTACGGGATGCTGTTCTCCGACTTGCGCTACGACTACGTGCGCTCGGTGTTCCGCAAGCTCAACGACGTCTCCTTCGAGGAGATCGAATCCGCCTACAAGACGATGGAAGACGAGGGCCGCGCCGCGCTGGCGCAGTCCGGCGTGAAGGCGGACGGCGTCGTGATCGAGCGCGCGGCCGATATGCGCTACGTGGGCCAGGAGCACGCGGTGACGGTCGACCTTCCGCTGGCGTTCTTCGAAGGCAAGGACCGTTCGGCGATCAAGCAGCAGTTCGATGAACTGCACAAGGTGCGCTATGGCACGTCGGCGCCGAAGGAGCCGGCGGACCTGGTGAGCCTGCGCGTCACTGTGCTCGGCATCATGAAGAAGCCGCCCAAGCACAGCGTCGACGAGGGGTCGTCCAAGCCCGAGAAGGCCGCAATGCGTGCGGTCAAACCGGTGTACTTCCGCTCTGGCGGCTGGGCCGACACGCCCATCTACAAGCGCGACCGGCTGCGCGCGGGCAACGTCATCAGCGGCCCCGCGCTGATCGAGGAGCACGCCTCCACCACCGTGATGCAGCCAGGCGACGAGATGCGCGTGGACGAACTCGGCAACCTTCAAATTTCCATCGGGAGCGATCGATCATGAGCACCCCCCAAACCCCAGCGGCCGCGGTCGACCCGGTCACCGTCGAGATCATTCGCAACGGCCTGTACGCCGTGACGGAGGAGATGAAGACCAATCTCACGCGCACCGCCTACAACCTGATCATCTACGAGGCGCTGGACTTCACCGTCGGGCTCTTCACCAAGGAGGGCGACACGGTCTCGATCGGCTTGGGCCTGCCGATGTTCATCCGCGGCATGTCCGAGACGGTGAAGGCGAAGATCAGGCACTTCGGCTACGAGAACATCCTGCCGGGCGACATCCTGGTCACGAACGACGCCTACACCACCGGCAGCCACCTGAACCACTTCACGTTCACGATGCCGGTGTTCCACGAGGGCAGGCTCGAAGGCTTCACCTGCTGCATGGCGCACTGGCTCGACGTGGGCGGCACGCTCGGCAACGTCACCACCGACATCTTCAGCGAGGGGATCCAGATCCCCATCATGAAGTACCAGCGCGAAGGCGTCGTCAACCAGGACCTGATCGACATCATCGCGATGAACGTGCGGCTGGCCGATCGCGCCCTGGGCGACCTGCGCGCCCAGATCACCGCGATCACCACCGGCGAGCGCCGCTACGTGGAGCTGCTGCAGCGCTATGGCGTGGATGCAGTGAACGGCTCGATCCGCCAGATCATGGACTCTTCAGAGGCCGTGGCGCGCAAGAACACCCTGTCGATTCCCGATGGCGTGTACGAGGCCGAGTCCTTCATGGACGACGACGGACTCGAGATTGGCAAGCGCATCCCGATCCGCGTCAAGGTGACCGTCACCGGTGATGAGATGACGGTGGACCTGTCCGACGTCAGCAAGCAGGTTCGCGGCTTCTACAACTCGGGCTTCACCACCGGCATCGCCTGCGCCCAGGTGGCCTACAAGTGCCTGACCACGCCGACCGATTACCCGGTCAACGACGGAAGCTTTCGCTCGCTGAAGGTGATCATGCCGATGGGCACGGTGATCAGTGCCGAGCGCCCGTACCCGATGCGGGTGTGGATGACCTTCCCGATGACGGTGATCGACACGATCTTCAAGGCACTGGCGCCAGCCATTCCCGATCGCTCCATCGCCGGCCACCACGCCGACTTGGTGTTTCCCAACATCCACGGCATCTCGCCAGAGGACGGGCGGCTCTTCATCGTCGGCATCGGGCCGCTGGGCGGAGGCTGGGGCGCGAAGTCGACGGAAGATGGCGTCTCGGTCACGGTCTGCATCAACGACGGCGACACCCACAACAGCCCGACCGAGCAGCTCGAGGCCAAGTACCCGGTGCTGGTCGAGAAGTACCAGATCCGTCAGGACAGTGCCGGCGCCGGCCGGTACCGCGGCGGCCTGGGCGCGGAGATGGTGGTGCAGGCGCTCTCGCCCTTCACCGTCACCACCCGCATCGACCGTGTCCACTGCAAGCCATGGGGCCTGGAGGGCGGCGGAGACGCCATGGGCAACGGCCTGGCCGTGCGGCACAAGGGCGAATGGAAGAGCGACCACCTGAACGCAAAGATCTTCAACGTGCGGCTGGAACGCGGCGATGCCTACAAGATGCTGTCGGGCGGCGGTGGCGGCTTCGGCGATCCGCTGGATCGGGATATCGACCTGGTCGCAGAGGACGTGCGCGAGGGCTACGTGAGCAGCGAGGTGGCGCGCCGGGTCTATCGCGTTGCGCTGGACTCCAAAGGGCAGGTCGACCAGGAGGCCACGCGCACGCTCCGGAAGGCACCGAGCGCCTTGCGCAATGGCGCCTCGCTCGACGTCGCCTGGGACGGGCAGTGAGCCTCGTCATGGCCGAAGACGTGTCGCTGCGCGCCGCCAGGCTCTCACGCCTGTGGAGCGAGCTCGCGATGCGTCACGTGGCACTCGGGTCCAGCTGCGGCTGCGGTGCCGGCGGCGTCAGCCTCCAGCTGGTCGACTTCGAACTGGACATCGTCGACTACCTCGAGGATCAAGGCCTGCGCTCGGGTGTTGCCGACGTGGAGCAATTCTTCCGGGCTCGCCCGACGTCCGAAGCCACCGGTCTGCCGCTTCAGAAGCTCCTGGAAGACCTCGAGCGCGACGAGTTTCCCGCCGAGGCGAGCGAATGGCTGCTGGCCAGGCTGGAACGGACCTTGAACTCTTTCGCCGAGCTTCATGGCGGGCGACAGCAGGCAGGGTCATGAGCGGCCACTTCTCCTCGCTGCTGGCAGCCGACCAGCCCGGGCAGGTGCGCGTGCCCGTGACGGTGCTGACCGGATTCCTCGGCAGCGGAAAGACGACGCTCCTCAACGAGCTGCTGCGCGAACCTGATCTGCACGGCACCGCAGTCATCGTCAACGAGTTCGGTGAAATCGGCATCGACCACGACCTGATCGCACACACGACGGAAGACACCATCCTGCTGGCCAACGGCTGCATGTGCTGTGCGGTGCGCGGCGATCTCATCGGCGCGCTGGTGGGACTCGTCGAGAGAGCCGTCTCCGATGGCTCGGCGCTGTGCCAGGTATTGATCGAAACCAGCGGCCTGGCCGACCCGGCCCCGATCCTCCGGACCTTGATGGGAGAGCCTGCCGTCAAGGATCGCTTCAGGCTGGCGGGCGTGTGCTGCACGGTCGACGCAGTGCTGGCGTTTCGCACGCTGGATCGGCATCCGGAGGCCGCGCGGCAGATCGCCATGGCCGACCACCTCTTCCTCACAAAGACCGACCTCCTGGGCGAACCGGCATCGCAGGCGTTGCTCGACTGCGTGAGGAGCCTGAATCCCACGGGCACGGTGCACCAGCAGCGCGAAGTGCACGTGGCCGTGTTGCGGCAGACGATGGAGACGCGCGCGGACGACGCGCGGCCGGTCCCCGCAGAGCGCGGGCTGTTCTACAGGCCGATGCCGGTCACCGGCGGCCCAGGCGCCTCAGGCGAGCCATCTCCCCATTCGGGCGGGATCACCTCATTCGTCCTAGTTCGCGACGATCCGTTGCCGCGAGACGGCTTCTATGCCTGGCTCGACATGGTGATCGCGATGCGGGGTGAAGACCTGCTGCGTGTGAAAGGAATCGTCAATCTGCAGGAGCAGCCGGAGCAGCCGCTTGTCTTTCACGGCGTACAGCATCTGTACCAGCCACCGGTGTCATTGTCGGCTTGGCCGAGCCCGGACCGACGCACCCGGATTGTCTTCATCACCCGAGGCGTCGACGCGGAAGCGATGGACGAGTCTCTGCGCGTTTTCGAACGACGTGGGCGGCAGAGGCGCCCTGCCGCGTCTTCACCGGACCCCTCATCACAACTCAAGGAGACTCCATGAAATCGCTGAAAGTACTGGCCGCATGCGCGGTGCTCGCGGTCGCGCCTGCCTGGGCCCAGACCGCCAAGTTCCCCGATCGGTTGATCCGAATCGTCGTTCCGTTTGCGGCAGGCGGCGGCGTGGACAACATCGCGCGCCTGCTGGCCCACCAGCTGCAGACCCAGTTCTCGGGGGTGCCGGTGATCGTGGAGAACCGCGCCGGGGCCAACGGCTCGCTGGGCGGCAAGGTTGTGCAGACGGCGCCCGCCGACGGCTACACCTTGCTGTTCTCCGCGGCGACGCACGTGCTGGCCAAGGAGGTCATGAGCACGCCGCCCTACGACCCGCAAACGGACTTCTCCCCGATTGCGCGCGTGGCCGAGGCACCGCTGATGCTCGTCATTGCGCCCCAGCTCGAGCCCCGGAAACTCACCGAGGTGCTCGCCGCGGCGAAAAAAGAGCCGGACAAGTGGACGGCGGCCATCCCCGCTGCGGGTGCACCCAGCCACCTGGCCACACTACTTTTGGCCAAGCAGGGCAACGTCAAGTTCACCTACGTCCCTTACAAGGGTACGCAACCCGCGCTGGTGGACGTCGGGGGCGGGCACGTGCAGCTTTTGATGGACTCGATGATCTCGGTCATGCCGTTGGCCAAGGCCGGGCGGGTTCGGCCGATCGCCATCAGCGCCGCCAAGCGCAGTCCGCTCGCGCCGGACGTCCCGACGGTGCAGGAGAGCGGACTGCCGGGTTTCACGTACGGGTCGTGGTATGGCGTATGGGCCCCCAAAGGCACGCCCGCCGATCGCGTCCAGTTGCTCAACAGCGCGATCAACGCCGCCATGTCCGAGCTGGGCAGGTCGGGCGCGCTGGCCAACCTCGGCGTCGAACCGGTGATCCAGGACGCCGAGCAATTCAAACGCTATGTGGCCGGCTTCGTGGCCCAAAGCGCCGACCTGCTCAAGAGCGCCGGCTTCAAGCCCGAATGACACGGACGCCGCGCACCGCTTTCACCCAAGGAGATCAGACCATGAACAGAACCACGCTCGTGGCAGCGAGCCTGCTGTCCTGCGCCACCGCGGCGACCGCCCAGTCGTCCGTCACACTCTTCGGCGTCGTCGACGTCGGCGTCAGCCACTACAGCGCCAGGAGCGACTTCTACAACAACACGGCGTCGCCCGCCATCGCATCGCCGAGCGTCACCCGGAGCCAGACGGCCTTGTCCAACAGCGGGACCTCCAACAGCCGCCTGGGCTTCCGCGGCACGGAGGATCTCGGCGGTGGACTTGCCGCCGGCTTTTGGCTGGAAGCCGGCACGACACCGGACAACGGTGCCACCGCGATCGCAAGTTTCGCTCGCAGGTCCACCGTGAGCTTGTCGGGCCCTTTCGGCGAGGTTCGGCTGGGCCGCGACTTCACCCCGACTTTCTGGAACGACTCGGTGTTCAGCCCGTTCAGCACGATCGGCGTCGGCGCCAATGTCGTGTCGAGCGTGGGGACCAACTTGCAGACAGTAAGAGGCCCTGGTTCCGCGGTAGCGGCCTCCGACAACTATCTTCGCACCAGCAACAGCATCGGCTACTTTCTTCCGCCCAATCTGGGTGGCGTCTATGGTCAGTTCCAGTACGCCTTGCACGAGAACGTTTCGCAGAGCAGCCTGCCCGGAAGTCCAAGCCAGAAAGGGCGCTACTTCGGTGGTCGCCTGGGCTATGCGGCCGGTCCGTTCGATGTCGCCTTGGCCTACGGGGAGAGCACGGCAGCGGACACCACCGGCGTGAGTCCCGTCGGATTGCCAACCGGCGTCAATCTGCGCGAGAAGATCAAGACCATCAATCTCGGCGCTTCGTACGATTTCGGCTTCATGAAGATCTTCGGTGAGCTCTCGCAGGTCAGGGACCAGGCGCTGTCGAGCGCGCCGGTGCCGGTGCTGGGCTCCTTGACGCTGCGTGATTCGGACAAGTACAAGGGCGGTCTTGTGGGCATTACCGTGCCCGTCGGTGCGGGGCTGATCAAGGCGGCCTATTCACGCGTCAAGTTCGACAACGATTTGGGCCCGCTGGCGACCCCGCTGACACCGCGGCGTGATGCGTCGGTCAACAAGCTTGCGATCGGGTTCGACTACAACCTCTCCAAGCGCACGGCGCTGTATGCGACGGCAGCCCGGATCCGGATCAAGAACGGGCAGAACAATCCGGCGATCATGGGGGCTGTGACGGGTGGTGTGACGTATCTCACGACAGGCGCCGGAATATCGGGATTCGCCCCACGCAGTTCGACCGGATACGACTTCGGCATCCGGCACGCGTTCTGATGGTGCAAAACGCAGGGCGCACCAGGAAATTTGGCGCTCGATGCCGGATCCCTTCGCGGCGAACTGCCAAGGGAGCGGACGGATACGTAGGGATATGCCGGCGGCGGTCATATGGCTAGAGGATTGTTGCGGAGGTGCGAAATGCAGGCGGCCGGGGGTTTACCGAGCCGCATCGCACCGCCGCGGAATTCAGGACCCGGTCGGAACAACCAGATCGGCGCAGGGCGGGCAGTCCCGGCCAGCCGATGCCGAGGCTGTCGTGACACCAGCACCAGAAACTCGCCGCTGATGCGGCTTTTTTCATCGGGACATCCGCGTTCGGACCGCAGCGTCGCAGGGCCTGGTCATCAGTTGGTCCATTGGGACGCACCCGGGCGCTGAGCTCGTCAATACATGCTAGATGCGGCCATCGAGACGGTGGTCGATACCAACGACCAGCCCGTCGCCCATTCCGTTCGTGGCGCCCACGATCGCTGGCCAAGCTGGCTCTCGCGGATCGCACATGCGAAGCTCATTCGCTCGATGTCTCGCAAAGGTTGCTCACGTGACAGCGCGGCGTGCGAAGGCTTCTTCGGACGGCTGAAGACGGAGTTGTTCCATCTCCGGAACTGGAAGACCACGACCATCGAGCAATTCATAGAGCTCGTTGATTCCCACATCCGCTGGGTACGGCGAGAAGCGATCAAGAACTCCGTGGCCGCCGCAGCCCCATCGGGACCGAGAGAACCTCCGGCTTACGGCATCAAACCAGTCCAAGTGCGCTTTCTGGCGGAAGTGGCGATGCTGCATGCACGTCTGGGAGGATTGCCGCCATGGCAATCATTGACCTCGCGTCGGCGAGTTCGTTCTTATTCCTATTGTCCCGCATGGAGTGTGGCCGTGCCCACGCTGTTCCCGCTCGTCCCGGTCTGCCACTGGCGCGGCATGCCGGCAGAGGCGGATGCATCGGCAGGACAAAAGTACCAGGCTTTTCAGCGGCAACCCGGGACTTACCGATAGAGAAGGAAGGACATTCTCTCCATGTGCTCGCATTGCCGGCGCGATCTAATTTGCGAACAAAAGGAATCCAGGGTCGAGATCGGAACGCGCCGGCTTTCCGGCGTTCACCAAGGAAGCACATGACCACCATTACCGGCTCCAACGGCAACGACCTTCTCACCGGCACGGCCGGCAGCGACACCATCAACAGCGGCAACGGGGACGACAGCGTCAGCGGCGGAGCCGGGAACGATTCATTGAATGGCGGCGCGGGAAACGACACGCTCGATGGCGGCAGCGGTAGTGACCAGCTCAACGGAGGATCGGGGGCCGACACCCTGATCTACAACGTCAGCGAAAACGCCGCAGCGGGCACCAGCGACGTGTACACCGGCGGGGCGGGTGTCGATACGCTCCAGCTCCAGTTCACGCGGACCCAGTGGCTGGAGGCTTCCACCCAGACGCAGATCGCTGCCTATCTGACCCATCTTGCGGCAGTGACCAACGCGAGAACTGGAGAGGTTTCCAATGGCTCGGCCAGCGATTTCGTTTTCAGCTTCGGGTCGTCCACGCTGACCGTCCAGATGACTGAAGTCCTGAGAGTCTTCGTGGACGGGGTAGAGGTGAATCCGGCCAACGAGGCGGTGAAGGCGCTGGGCGATACGGGCGCGACGACCGAAGACGGCTCGGGGATCCAAGTCCACGTGCTGCAGAACGATCTGGTCCCCGACTTGGTCAAGAGCTTGGCGCTGGCCTCGGCGCCGGCCCACGGGACGGCGACGCTCGTTCAACCGGCGATGGGCGATCCGTCGACCTGGTATTTCCAGTACCAGCCCCATACAGCCGATTTTCAATACTTGGCAGCGGGCGAGAGCGCAACCGACACCTTCAGCTACGAGGTGATGGACGCCGATGGTGGTAGGGGACTGGCCGCAGTGACCATCACCATCACCGGCGCCAACGATGGTCCGGTGATCACAGCCCAGGACCTGGCGGGTGCGGTGAGCGAGCAGGTTGCGCCGGCGGGCAATTTGAGCGACAGCGGCGTTATCGGCTTCAGTGACCTGGACCTGAGCGATGTGCACTTGGTGAGCGCCACCGGCACGCCGGTCGGCAGTGTGCTGGGAAGCCTGACAGCGGTCAGGAGCGGCGACACCACGGGGACCGGTACTGGCGGCCAGATCACCTGGACTTACACCGTGGATGCCGCGGCGGTCGAGTACCTGGCCGCTGGTCAGATCCGGGTCGAGAGCTTCACTATCACGGTGAACGATCAGCATGGCGGCATCGTCACTCGGCAGATCGACGTGACCATCACCGGCACCAACGACGCGCCGACGATTGGTACAGCCGATGCCGCTGCGGCGGTGACCGAGGATGCGGCGACGCCGACCCTGGGCGACAGCGGCACGATCACCTTCGACGACGTGGACCTGAGCGATGCGCACAGCGTCAGCGTGGCGGCCGGTCCAGGCAACACGCTGGGCGGTGTCTTGACGGCTGGCGTCAGCGATGCGGCCACGGGCGCGGGCGACGGCACGGTGACGTGGAACTACAGCGTTGCCAACGCGGCCACTCAGTATCTGGCCCAGGGCCAGACGGCGACGGAGACCTTCACCGTCAGCATCGCCGATGGCCACGGCGGCACGGTCCAGCAGCAGATCACTGTGACGGTGACGGGGACCAACGACGTGCCGGTGATCGGCGGCATTGCCGCCGGCACGGTGAGCGAGGATGCCTCGACGCCGAACCTGAGCACCAGCGGTGCATTGACGATCGCCGATGTCGACCAGGGCCAGTCGAACTTCGCACCCCAAACCAGCGTTCCTGGCAGCAACGGCCACGGCAACTTCACGCTGGCGGCCGACGGCAGCTGGACCTACACGGCCGACAACAGCCAAAACGCCATCCAGCAGCTGGGCGCCGGCCAGTCTATCAGCGATAGCTTCACTGCCGTGTCTTCCGACGGCACAGCCAGTCAGATAGTGACGGTGACGATCACCGGCACCAACGACGTGCCGGTGATCGGCGGCGTCGCCAGCGGTGCGGTGAGCGAGGATGCATCGACGCCGAACCTGAGCACCGGCGGTGCATTGACGATTGCCGATGTCGACCAGGGTCAATCGAACTTCGCGCCTCAAGCGAGCACCGCTGGCAGCAACGGCCACGGCAGCTTCACGCTGGCGGCCGATGGCAGCTGGACCTATACGGCCGACAACAGCCAGAGCGCGATTCAGCAGCTTGGTGCAGGTCAATCAATCAGCGACAGCTTCACCGCGGTGTCGTCGGATGGCACCGCCAGCGAGGTGGTGACCGTGACGATTACCGGCACCAACGACGTGCCGGTGATCGGTGGAGTCGCCACCGGCGCGGTGAGCGAGGATGCCTCGACGCCGAACCTGAGCACCAGTGGTGCGCTGACGATTGCCGATGTCGACCAGGGTCAATCGAACTTCGCGCCACAAGCGAGCACTGCCGGCAGCAATGGCTACGGCAGCTTCAACTTGCTGGCTGATGGCAGCTGGAGCTACACGGCCGACAACAGCCAGGCAGCGGTCCAGCAGTTGGGTGCCGGCGAGTCGATCAGCGACAGTTTCACTGCAGTCTCGTCCGATGGAACGGCCAGCCAGCTCGTGACGGTGACGATCACCGGGACCAACGACGTGCCGGTGATCGGCGGCGTCGCCAGCGGCGCGGTGACCGAGGATGCCTCGACACCAAACCTGAGCACCGGCGGTGCGTTAACGATTGCCGATGTCGACCAAGGCCAGTCCAGCCTCACAGCCCAGGCCGGCACTGCCGGCAGCAACGGCTACGGCAGCTTCAACTTGCTGGCTGATGGCACTTGGGCCTACACGGCCGACAACAGCCAAAGCGCGATCCAGCAGCTGGGTGCCGGCCAGTCGCTCAGCGACAGCTTTACTGCCGTCTCGTCCGATGGAACGGCCAGCCAACTCGTGACGGTGACCATCACCGGGACCAACGATGTGCCGGTGATCGGCGGCGTCGCCAGCGGCGCGCTGAGCGAGGATGACTCGACTCCGAACCTGAGCACCGGCGGTGCGTTGACGATCGCCGATGTCGACCAAGGCCAGTCCAGCTTCACAGCCCAGGCCGGCACAGCCGGCAGCAACGCCTATGGCAGCTTCACGCTCGCGGCCGACGGCAACTGGATCTACACCGCCGACAACAGCCAGGCAGCGATCCAGCAACTGGGTGCCGGGGAGTCGCTCAGCGACAGCTTCACCGCAGTGTCCTTCGACGGCACGGCCAGCCAACTCGTGACAGTGACGATCACTGGCACCAACGATGTACCTGTGATTGGTGGTGTCGCCACCGGCGCGGCGAGCGAGGATGCCTCGACGCCGAACCTGAGCACCGGTGGCGCGCTGACGATCGCCGATGTGGATGCGGGCCAGTCGAACTTCGCGCCTCAAGCAAGCACCGCCGGCAGCGGCGGCTACGGCAGCTTCACGCTGGCGGCCGACGGCACTTGGACTTATGCGGCCGACAACAGCCAGGCAGCGATCCAGCAGTTGGGCGCCGGCGAGGCGATCAGCGACAGTTTCACGGCGGTGTCGTTCGATGGGACGGCCAGCCAACTCGTGACTGTGACCATCACCGGGACCAATGATGTTCCGGTGATTGGCGGCGTAGTCAGCGGCGCGGTACAAGAAGACGTTGCGGTGTCCGGTGGCAGCCTCGCGGCCAGTGGGGCGCTGACGATCGCCGATGTGGATGCCGGCCAGTCGAACTTTGCGCCTCAAGCGAGCACTGCCAGCAGCAATGGCTATGGCAGCTTCACGCTCGCGGCCGGCGGCACTTGGACTTATGCGGCTGACAACAACCAAAGCACGATCCAGCAACTTGGCGTCGGTCAATCGATCAGCGACAGCTTCACCGCCGTGTCCTCTGACGGCACGGCCAGCCAGCTCGTGACCGTGACCATTGCCGGGACCAACGATGTACCGGTGATCGGTGGCGTTGCCACCGGCGCGGTGAGCGAGGATGCCTCGACGCCGAACCTGAGCACCAGTGGTGCGCTGACGATTGCCGATGTCGACCAGGGTCAGTCCAACTTCACGCCCCAGGCCGGCACCACCGGCGGCAACGGCTACGGCAATTTCACGCTGGCGGCCGATGGCAGCTGGACCTACACGGCCAACAACAGCCAGGCGGCGATCCAGCAGTTGGGCGCCGGCGAGTCGGTCAGCGATAGCTTCACTGCTGTGTCGTCCGACGGTACGGCCAGCCAGCTCGTGACGGTGACGATCACTGGCACCAATGACGTGCCGGTCATCGGCGGCGTCGCCAGCGGCGCGGTGCAAGAAGATATTGCGGTGGCGGGGGGCAGCCTCGCGGCCAGCGGGGCGTTGACGATCGTCGATGTAGATGCCGGCCAGTCGAACTTCGCGCCCCAAGCGAGTGCCGGCGGCAGCAACGGCTACGGCAGCTTCACATTGGCGGCCGACGGCAACTGGAGCTACACGGCCGACAACAGCCAGGCAGCAATCCAACAGCTGGCCGCAGGTCAATCGCTCAGCGACAGTTTCACGGCAGTGTCGTCCGATGCGACGGCCAGCCAGGTGGTGACGGTGACCATTACCGGGACCAACGATGTGCCGGTCATCGGCGGCGTCGCCAGCGGCGCGGCGCAAGAAGATATTGCGGTGGCGGGGGGCAGCCTTGCGGCCAGCGGCGCGCTGACGATCGCCGATGTGGATGCAGGACAGTCCAGTTTTGCAGCCCAGGCCGGCACCGCCGGCAGCAATGGCTACGGCAGTTTCGCGCTGGCAACCGACGGCAACTGGACCTACACGGCCGACAACAGCCAAAGCGCGATCCAGCAGCTGGGCGCGGGTCAATCGATCAACGACAGGTTCACCGCGGTGTCGTCGGATGGCACCGCCAGCCGGGTGGTGACCGTGACCATTACCGGGACCAACGACGTGCCGGCGATCGGTGGCGTGGCCAGCGGGGCGGTGAGCGAGGACGCCTCGACACCGAACCTGAGCACCGGCGGTGCGCTGACAATTGCCGATGCCGACCAAGGCCAGTCGAACTTCGCGCCCCAAGCGAGTGCCGGCGGCAGCAACGGCTACGGCAGCTTCACGCTGACGGCCGGCGGCAGCTGGACCTACACGGCCAACAACAGCCAGGCGGCGATCCAGCAACTGGGCGCAGGTCAATCGATCAACGACAGCTTCACCGCCGTGTCCTCCGACGGCACGGCGAGCCAGCTCGTGACGGTGACGATCACCGGTACCAATGACGTGCCGGTCATCGGCGGCGTCGCCAGTGGCGCGGTGAGCGAGGATGCCTCGACACCGAACCTGAGCACCGGTGGCGCGCTGACTATCGCGGATGTGGATGCGGGCCAGTCGAACTTCGCGCTCCAAGCAGGCACCGCCGGCAGCAATGGCTACGGCAGCTTCACGCTGGCGGCCAATGGCGCCTGGACCTACACGGCCAACAATGGCCAGGCGGCGATCCAACAGCTGGGCGCGGGTCAATCGATCAACGACAGCTTTACCGCGGTGTCATCCGACGGCACGGCCAGCCGGGTGGTGACCGTGACCATTGCCGGGACCAACGACGTGCCAGTGATTGGTGGCGTCGCGAGCGGTGTGGTGAATGAGGATGCCTCGACGCCGAACCTGAGCACCAACGGTGCGCTGACGATCGCCGATGTCGACACGGGGCAGTCCAGCTTCACAGCCCAGGCCGGCACCGCCGGCAGCAACGGCTACGGCAGCTTCGCGCTGGCGGCCGATGGCAACTGGACCTACACGGCCAACAACAGCCAGGCGGCGATCCAGCAGCTGGGCGCCGGCCAGTCGATCAGCGACAGCTTCACTGCGGTGTCTTCCGACGGGACAGCCAGCCGGGTGGTGACCGTGACCATCGCCGGCACCAACGATGCACCGGTCCTGGGCTCTGCCGCGACACCCGTCCTGGCGGCAGCCAACGAGGACGGCGGCGCACCGGTCGGGGCCGTCGGGACGCTCATATCGAGCCTGGTGAACCTGAATCCGCCAGCCGGCGGCCTCGACAACGTGACCGACGCGGACAACGGCGCCATCACGGGCATCGCGTTGACGGGCGCGAACGCCACCAACGGAAGCTGGTGGTATTCCACCAACGGCGGCGCCAACTGGGCGGCGGTGGGGGCGGTGTCGAACGCGTCCGCACTGCTGCTGGCTGCGAACGCGAACACGCGTGTCTACTTCCAGGGGAATTCGAACTTCAACGGGACGCTCAGCGATGGCATCACCTTCCGCGCCTGGGATCAGACGAGCGGCGCGGCGGGCACCACGGTGAGCACAGTCACGAACGGGAACAGCTCTGCGTTCTCGAGCGCCACCGACACGGCGAGCATCACCGTCAGCGCGGTGAACGACAATCCGGTCGCCGTGGCCGACAGGATCATCGTGTCGGACAGCACGCTCGTCACGCTGTCGGCGAACTCGCTGCTCGGCAACGACACCGACATCGACGGTCTCGCCTTGACAATCACCAGCGTCGGCGGCGCGGTCGGAATTTCCGGCCTGACCCTGGACGCCGCCAACGGCACGATCAGCTTCACCAGCGGCAGCACGGCGGGAGCCACGGCCGGCAGCTTCCAGTACACCGTGTCGGACGGCGCCGGGGGCACCACCACGGCGACGGCGACGATCGACGTCAGGGCCGTGTCCAGCGGCAACGGCGCCGACACGATCGATCTCAGCGCGACCGGCACCTACCAGGCCTCCTTCATCGATAGCCGCGGCGGCGCCGACAACCTGACCGGCGGTGCGGGCGGCGACGTCTTCATCGGCGGGACCGGCAACGCAGCCGATACGCTGATCGGCTCTGCCGGCAACGATCTCCTGATTGGCGGTGACGGCAACGACACACTGTCGGGCGGCGCCGGCAACGATGTGCTGCGTGGTGGCATCGGCAACGGTGACACGATGGACGGCGGCGCCGGCAGCGAAGACCTGCTGGACTTCTCGGACGGTACCGTGGCAGTCAATTTCACGCTGGTCCAGAGTGCCGTATCGACCGGCATCGCCAACGGCACCGGCGGGCTCGGCAACAACGACACCTACCAGAACATCGAAGGCGTGATCGGAACGGGCCTGGCCGACACCCTCACCGGCAGCGCCTCGAACGACATCATCCGCGGCGGCGCCGGCAACGACACGCTCGATGGAGCAGGGGGCACCGGTGACCTGCTCGACTTCTCCGACGGCACCGCCGGCCTCACGTTCACGCTGACGCAAAGCAGCAGCACGACAAGCTTCAATGCCAGCGCCGCCGGGCTCGGCACCGACGGCTACAAGAACTTCGAGGGCGTCATCGGCACGGCCTTCGGCGACACGATCACCGGTTCGGCGTCGAACGACCAATTGCGCGGCGGCGGCGGCAACGACGTGATCAACGGCCTTGCGGGCGACGACCGCATCGTCGGTGGGGCCGGCGCCGACATACTCACCGGCGGCGCGGACAACGACACCTTCGTCTTCGACTCGGCACCCAACGCGGTGGATTCGGTCACCGACTTCGATGCTTCGGGATCAGCGGCGAGCGGCGACCTGATCGAACTGTCGCGCGGGACGTTCACGGCCCTCACGACCGCCAGCGGAAACACGCTGTCGGCGGCCGAGTTTGCGTCCCTGAACGGCGGTGGTGCGGGAGACACGGTGGGCGCGGGCGTGCACGTGATCTACGACAGTGCGACGGGCAACCTGTACTACGACACCGACGGCCTGGGCGCCGCGAACCGCACGCTGGTGGCGACGTTGGCGCTGAGCAACCCGGCCGACACCTTCGACAGCAACGACATCAAGGCCGGCGTGTGAGAGCCCGCTTGTCGCGCGCGGATGCGGGTGGCGGCACACGAGAGAAATCGACATGAAGCCTCTTTTCCAGCTTCTCGAGCGACCGCTTCTTTTTGTCGCGGGCTTCTCGTTCTTCGTGAACCTGCTGCTGCTCGCCCCCGCGCTCTTCATGCTGCAGGTCTTCGACCGCGTGCTGACGAGCCAGAGCCGGGAGACGCTGCTGATGCTGTTGCTTGGCGTTGGCGTGGCGCTCGGCCTGATGCTGGTGCTGGACTACCTGCGCAGCCGGCTGCAGGGCGTCGCGGGGAACCTGATCGCCGATCAGCTGTCCCCGGTGGTGGCCAAGGCCGTGCTGGTGCGCACGGCGCGCCGCGCCGAGCGCGCGCCCTGCGAAGGCTTGCGCGACGTCGCGGCGCTGCGCAACCTGTTTTCCTCCCAGGGGCTGCTGGCCCTGTTCGATGTGCCATGGGCATTCGTCTATGTCGCGGTCATCTGGCTGGCGCATCCGATGCTCGGCATGGCTGCGGCGGCCGCGTCGGTGCTGATGCTTGTGCTTGCCGTGGTGAACGACCGCATCACGCGCCGCGATATCGAAGCCCTGCAGAAGGAAGCCGCCAGGGCCACGCGCTACCTCGAATCCTCGATGCAGAACGCAGAACTGGCGCAGTCGCTCGGAATGGGGGAGGCGGTGATCGGGCGCTGGCGGAACCTCAACGCCGGCGTCGCCGCGTTGCAGGGCCCGACCGCGCGCAAGTCGGTGGCGATGGCCGCGCTCACGCGCACCACGCGCCAGACGGTGCAGGTCCTGTTGCAGGCACTGGGCGCCTACCTCGTCATCACGGGCGAAGGCACGCCGGGCATCCTGGTGGCCTGCACCATCCTGCTCGGCCGGGCGCTGGGGCCGGTCGAGCAGGTGGTGGGAAGTTGGCGCGTGCTGGCCGAGGGGCGCCTGGCCTTCGCGCGCCTGTCCGAGGTCCTGGGCGCCGCCGAGCGCCAGCCGCCACGCATGGCGCTGCCGGCGCCGAGCGGCCGCCTGCACGTGGAGGGCCTCGTGTTCCGGTCGTCGCAGGGCGAGCGGATGATTCTCGCCGGCGTCTCGCTGAGCCTGGAGCCCGGCGAGTCGCTGGCCATCACCGGCCCCAGCGGTGCCGGCAAGTCGACCCTGGTGCGCCTGTTGACTGGTCTGTGGGGGCCCCATGCCGGTGTCGTGCGTCTGGACGATGTCGACCTTGCACAATGGCCGCGCGAAGAACTCGGCCCCTGGCTCGGCTATGTGCCGCAGGATGTCGAGTTGTTCGCCGGCACTGTTGCCGACAACATCGCTCGGCTGGGCGAGGTCGACCCGGACAAGGTGGTGCAAGCGGCGCAGCGCGCCGGCGTGCATGCGCTGATCCTGACGCTGCCCGAGGGCTACGACACCGTCGTCGACCACATGGGCGTGATGCTGTCGCCGGGCCAGCGCCAGCGCATCGCGCTGGCCCGCGCGCTCTACGGCAACCCCAAGCTGCTGGTGCTGGACGAGCCCAACTCCAACCTGGATGGGGCGGGCGAACTGGCGCTGGGCGAGGCCTTGAAGGCGCTGCGCGGGCAGATCACGGTGATTGTCGTCACGCACCGCAGCGCACTGGTGCAGCACATGGACAAGCTGCTGGTGCTGGAGGCCGGACGCGTCAAGCAGTACGGACCGGTGGCGGAGGTCATGCAGTCGATCAAGCGGAACGGCCAGAACACGGGCGGGGCGCAGGTGGTAATGATGCCGCGCCCTGCGGAGAAGGTGTCATGAACTACACCGCGCATGCCATCGCGGCCAACGACCCCCTGGCGCTCCATGTGCGCGAAGCGCGCCGCCTGACGCACTGGGGCCTGGCCATGCTGGTCTGCGGACTGTTGCCGGCCGCTGCATGGCTGGGCTTTGCGCCGCTGTCTTCGGCCGTCGTGGCGCAGGCCTATGTCAAGGTGGACCTGAACCGGCGGCCGGTACAGCATGCCGAAGGCGGCATCGTGCGCGAGGTCCTGGTGCGCGACGGCCAGCATGTGCGGAAGGGAGAGCCCTTGCTGGTGCTGGGTGATGTCTCGGTCGATGCCGACCGCAACAGGCTGGACCACCGCGTCAAGACCGAGCGCGCCAGCCTCGCGCGGCTGGACGCGGAGCAGACCATGGCGCGCGCGATCGCTTTCCCTCCCGACGTGGTCGAGACCGCGGTCGCGGATCCGCGCCTGGCGGCGCAGTTGGACAAGGAGCGCGCATTGTTCGAGGCGCGGCGCGACGCGCTGGTGGGGCAGGTGCGCCTGCTGCGCTCGCAGCGCGAGAAGGTGGCCGAGGAAATCGTCGCGCTGCGCGCCCAGATCGCGCAGGCGAGCGAGTCGATGAAGTTTCAGAAGAGCGATCTGGAGACCAACCGCAAGCTGCTCAAGGACGGCTTCGTCTCGGCCGCGCGCATCGCGCAGTTCGAAGGCACCGTGGCCGACTACGGCGTGAAGATCGAGGAGCGGCGCGCGGAGCTGGCACGTGCCGAGCAGCGCACGGTCGATGCCGACCTGCGCATCCGCTCGCTGGAGAGCGACTACCGCCAGCAGGCGAGCGACCAGCTCAAGGTCACGGCAGCCCGGCTGGCCGAGATCGAGCAGGAGCGGCGCAAGTCGACCGACGCCTCGGCGCGTCAGGTGATCACGGCGCCAGCCAGCGGCGAGATCATCGATCTGAAGTATTCGACGCCTGGCGCAGTGATCCCGCCGCGCGAGACCATCGCCGATGTCGTGCCGGACGACAGCCGACTGATGACCGACGCGCGCGTGCGTCCCGAGGACATCGGCCGCGTTCAGCGCGGGCAGGCGGCCGACATCCGCTTCACGGCATTCAAATACCGTACCACGCAACTGGTGCACGGCAAGGTGGTTTACGTATCGGGTGACCGCCTGATCGACCGTGCGACCAATGCGCCCTACTACTCGGTGCTGGTCGAGGCCGATCCGGCTTCGCTCGCGACTGCGGGAGACCTGAAGCTGCTCGCCGGCATGCCCGCCGAGATCTATCTGCAGGGGGAGGAGCGCACAGCCCTCCAGTACCTGGTGGAGCCGATCACCCAGGTGTTGCGCCATGCTGCCCGCGAGCGCTGACGCACCCTGTTGAGCAGCAGGTGCGCGCCTTGGGCGCGACCTGGTTGGACCGGAATCTCATGGTCGACATGGGCTTGGCGGACCGGGGTTTGGGCACCGAAGCACGGGATGCGATGCGGGTCTTGGAGTTGACCGCCGTCATCTCGTCGTACTCGGCCTCGCTGATCTCGGTCATCGGCTTCTTGAGCACCTTGCCCACGGTGTTGATGGCGATGTCCGGTCTTCCGACGGCGGCCATCGTGTCGGCGAACAGCTTCTCCACCGCGGCGGCCGTCGTCAAGTTGGCCTGCAGGGCCACGGCCTTGGCGCCTGCCTTTTCGATGGCCGCCACAGTCTTGTCGGCTTCGCCCTTGCTGACTGCGCTGTTGTAGTGGACGGCGACGGCCTTGGGCCCTTGCTTGGCCAAGTCGAGCGCAATCAGCCCGCCGAGGTTCTTGGCGCCACCTGCGATGAGGACGGTCTTGCCTTGAATGGAATGATCTGCCATGTCGATCTCCTTGGTTGAACATGACAAAAATGGGAGTTTAGGTAGCACTGCGCAGGAGATCAGCCACCGCTGGCTGGATAGATTGTCCAGAAATCAAGTCCAATCCCCGGGCGTGATTTCTCGCGATCTGCTGTATGCCGGAGTCCCATGACCATCAGTCCAGCATGAGGCAGTTGTCGGCGGTCCAGCCGTAAAGCCACTCCATTGCATCGTGGAAACGCTCGGGTGTGCGGCCCTTCCAGAGATCGTTACGCACCTGGCGCTCGACCCCTTGGAATGGAAGATGTGGTGCGCAGTCAGCCGTGTCTTCCCTTTCACAGGGCATTCGCGTGACGCTTGTTATCGCGAGCTGAGTGAGCGCTCATCTGCAACATAGTGCTGGCCATGTTTGTTCGACGAAGCTGGCCTCGTGAAAGCTGCTGCATGGGGAGACGGAGCGACTGTTCCGTGCGATGAAGCGAGCGCCCGAACTTCTTTCTGCCCGATGTACACCGAAGAGGAGCGTGACTTTCTGTGCCCGATATGCGAATTGGGTGCAGCGGCGCAGCCAAACGTCGGTGGGACTGGCGGCCAGTGCCAGCGCCTTCACCGCCGAGCACTTCCAGCTGTCGTGGCGCCATCGGTATGCATTCACGGCCATGAAGTAGTACACCAGGACGCGCTGAGCCCGATGGCGTTAGTGCTCAAGATTGGCGAGACGATCTACTCTGGCGTCGGGCTCGTTGGGGTTCCTAAGTTGCCGGCCGCCGTTCTGGGGAACAGTCGGTTGGCACCCTGCGCGACGCTCCGAGACTGACAATGAGAAACGCGACCTAAGCTCTTAGAGTCGTGCCTTGGCCGCCAACTCGGCCACGGACACGCCGAGGCCGGCGGCGATCTGTACAACGGTCATCACGCCAGGGTTTTGCATCCCCCTTTCGATGCTGCTCATGTAAGAGCGATCGACGTGGCTGCGATGCGCAAGTTCTTCTTGTGAAATGCCATGTGTCTTGCGCAATGCCTTGATGGCGGTGCCAAGCGCCAACAGCGCTGGGTCGAGCGCATGTTTGGGCGAGGCAATTGGCATGGACAAATGCTCTCGCCTTGCGTACGATTGAACCACGGATGATCTTCCACATACTGACCTCCTCTTCTATGTACAGCGTCGCCTCCAGGTCGGTTCCTGTCCGCAGAGGCTGCTTTGTTGTCGCATGACGCGCAGACTCGCAGCCTCTCCACTACCAACTGCTCATCCCCTGCGGCTGCCGGCGTCGGTCACCCGTGTTCGATCGGGGCGGCCCGCACCCGTCGTGCGCAGCATGTCCGCGGCGCGCATCGGCGCGCAGGTGAAGGCGCTGCGCATGGCGGCTGATGTATCCGGTGGAGCGCTGGCGAAGACCTCGGGGATTTCGGCCTCGATGCTCTCGCGCATCGAGCGCGGTCTGGTCTCGCCGTCGGTGGAGACCCTGGAGCGTCTCGCGAATGGTCTAGGGGTGCCGGCGTCGCGCTTCTTCGGGGACCAGGCGCGGCGCACGGACTTCTGCCATGTGCGCGCGAGGCAGGGCGTTGTCGTCGATCGGATCGGTGCGGTCTCCGACTACCGCTACGAGCTGCTGGGCCACCTGCTGTCGGGCAACCTGTTCGTCGAGCCCTATCTGGTCACGCTGTTGCCCGGTGCCGATCCCTACGTGACCTTCCAGCACCCGGGCCTCAAGTTCCTGTACTTCCTGTCCGGGGAGGTCAGCTACCGCTATGGCGGCAGGACTGTGGAGGTGAGGGAGGGGGACGCGCTGCTGTTCGATGCAACCGCGCTGCACGGGATCGAAGCCATTCAGAACGGGCCGGTGTCGTACCTGTCGGTGGTTTTCACGCTGCGCGAGTGAGTCGAATGTTCCATCCCATCCGGTCGAGCCCCACCGGATCGTTCGATGGCTCGCACGCTCATTGCGCCGCGCCGGTCTTTTATGCATTCCTTCGATGTTCGGCATGCCGAACGCCAGGGCGTTGTGGGTGGCGCTCTTTGGGGTCGAGTGCAAATCTCAACTAGCAGGCTTCATGCGACGCAGGTGAGCCAGCATTTCCTCACGGACCACGCCGGTGATGTGGCTGCGCTTCCCGTTTTCGAGCATCCCCAGGCGCCGCGCGACGGGCCGCCCCGGCAGTTGCAGCACGCAGAGCGCAGGGTCGCTTTCCCAGTCGAAGTTCTTGAGCAGCGGCGCCATGGTGAAACCCACGTTCTTGCGCACCAACTCCGCAATGGCGAGCAATGAATTGAGCTCCAGGAACTCCTTGGGGACCAGCTGCAGCCGCCGCAGGATGCGGTCGATGCGCGCGCCAGTCGGCGTGCGCCGGTCGAAGCGAATGAAGGGATGGACGGCGAACAGGCTGGTGATGTGGGTATCGGGCCTGGCGATATCCGAATTGGCGATGACGGTGAGCGTCTCTTCATAGCAAGGCGTCCACAGCAGCCCCGGCGTGTCGGGCCATTGCCGCTCGACGACGACGGCCGCGTCGAGCTCGCCGCTGGCCACGTCCTGCATCAGCTGCGATTGCTGTCGCACCCGCAGTTCGACTTCGAGGTTCGGGTGCAGCGACTTGAGCACCGCGAGCGCGCTCGACAGCAACCCCATGGCCGAGATGAGCGAACCGAGCTTGATGGTCCCCGCGATCTGCCGCTGGTCTTGCAGTTCGCGCCGCATCGATTCGTATTGCGCGAGCAACTCTTCGGCGCGCGGCAGGAGCAGGTGGCCCGCGGGGCTCAGCACCATCGTGCGGCCTGTCTTGTCGAACAGCGTCTTCTTCATTTCCGCTTCCAGCGCGCGCATCTGCTGGCCGACGGCGGCCTGGGTCAGCGCCACCTGTTCGGCAGCCGCGGCGAAGGAGCCGCCACGCGCTGCGGCAACAAAGGTGCGAAGAAAACGAATGGTGCTCACGTCAGAAAGATAAACAAATTCTTTATCGACTCTAAATGATTTTCAAATTTATTTTTTTGCGCGCCTGGAAAACAATGTGGCTACTGCTTTCGCGCTACTGCTCTTGCGCGGTGTGGTGGTGATAACCGCAAGCCAATGACCACTCCTGAATATTTTCCCCTTGTCGATGTTTCCGGTGCGCCATATGCGCGCGGCGTGCAGCACGGCCGTGCCGTGCCCGAGCGAGTGGCCGGAGGCGTGGCGCTCTACCGCGCCCAACTGGGCCGGCGCGGCTTGGACGACGCCACCATCGGCCAGCTCGCGCGATCGATGCTGCCGATCATCGAGGCCTACGACACCACCTACCTCGAGGAGATGCGCGGCATCGCCGAGGGCGCAGGGGTCTCGCTCGAGGACGTGGTGATGATCAACTGCCGCACCGAGATGCTGTTCGGCTATGCCGACATGAAGCAAGACGCCGCGGCATCGGCGGACGCGGCAGCGAGCGAAGACGGCGACTGTACCGGCCTGGTCGTGCTGCCGGCGCGTTCGGCCACCGGGCGGCTCATGCACGCCCACAACTGGGACTGGCGCCAGGAGTGCGTCGACACCGGCATCGTGCTGCGCATCCGCGGCGAGAGCGGCCCTGACATGCTCACCTTCACCGAAGCCGGCGCCCTGGCGCGCCATGGCTTCAACAGCCACGGCGTCTCGCTCACCGGCAATTCGCTGACCTGCGACGAAGACTTCCGCCGGGGCCCCGGCGTGCCGCTGGTGCTGCTGCGCCGCCGCGTGCTCGAAGCGGCCAACCTCGCGCAGGCCATGAAGACCATCTGGGTGTCGAAGCGCTATTGCGCCAACAACATGATCCTGGCGCAGTCCACCGGCAACGACGGCTCGGGCATCAGCCTGGAGACGTCGCCCGGCGAGATCTTCTGGACCTTGCCGGAGAACGGCCTGCTGGTGCATGCCAACCACTGGATGTCTCCTTCCGCCTTGATGAAGCTGCGCGACCCCGGCCTGCCGCAGCGGCCCGACAGCATCTACCGCCAGCATCGCGTGGAAAACGCGCTCGGCCGCATCGAGGGGCGCATCGACTGGACACACGTGAAGGGGGCACTGGCCGACGAATTCGGCAAACCCGACGGCGTGCTGCGCACGCCCAAGCCGGCGGATTTCAGCAGCATTTCGGCCACCGTGGCCACCACGCTCATGGATGCGGCCGCTCGCGTGATGTGGGTGGCGCGCAAGCCGTACGAGGCGCGCAACTTCCGGGAGTACACGCTGTAGTTGCGGCCTGCCGCCGCTTTTCCTCTCTTCATTCGCAGAACGCTTTCATGACAAAGAACATCGAGGTCCCTGCCGGCCTGGCCGAGCGCCGCGCCCGCGCCGTCTACGACCTGGGCCTGAGCACCATCTATGCGTCGCGGGCCGATGCACGGTTCTCATACTGCACCTATGTGCCCGAGCACATCGGCCAGCCCGGCACGCGGCCGATGCAGCTGGTGGTGGTGGTGCACGGCACCGGCCGCGCCTTCGTCAACTACCGCGAGGCCTTCAGCGGCTTCGCCAAGTGGAACGACTGCATCGTGCTGTGTCCGCTGTTTCCGGCCGGCGTGCGCGGCGACGGCAACCGCGACGGCTTCAAGCACCTGGTCGAGGCCGACATCCACTACGACCGGATCCTGCTGGACATGGTGGCCGAGGTGGGCGAGAAATTCGCCTCTGACTTCAGCCGCTTTGCGCTGTTCGGCTACTCGGGCGGCGGGCAGTTCGTCAACCGCTTTGCCATGCTGCATCCGGAGCACTTGTGGGCGGCGTCGATCGGCGCGCCCGGCTCCGTTACGCTGATCGATCCGGCGCAGGGCTGGTGGGTCGGCACGAAGGACTTCGAGACCCGTTTCGGCAAGCCGATGAACCTGCAAGCGCTGCGCCGCCTGCCCGTGCACATGGTCGCGGGCAAGGCGGACATCGAGACCTGGGAGATCACGCACCGCGAGGGCGGCAAGTTCTTCATGCCGGGCGCCAATGAGACGGGCCGCACGCGGCCCGAGCGCCTCGAAGCGCTGCGCCGTTCTTTCGAGGCCGCTGGCGTGAAGGTTGCGTTCGACCTGCTCGACAACGTGCCGCACAACGGGCTGGCCTGCGTGGGACATGTGCAAGACTTCTTCGCAAAGGCGCTGCACGACCTGCGCGCCGTGGCCTCGGCGGCCTGACACCCACCCCACACACCAGAAAGAAGGCCCATGTTCCGCTTCGCCGCGGCCCGCATCGCGATGGCGATTCCCACGCTGCTCATCGTGGCGGTGTCGGTGTTCGTCCTGATACGGCTCATTCCAGGCGACCCCGCGCAGCTGCTGCTCGGCGACCTGGCCACGCCCGCCAGCCTCGCCGACCTGCGCGCCCGCCTGGGGCTCGACCGCCCGCTGGCGGCGCAGTTCGGCATCTGGTTCGGCCACGTGCTGAAAGGCGACCTGGGCCTCTCGATCAACAGCGGCCAGGACGTGCTCTCGCTCGTGGCCGACCGCTTCCTGGTCAGCGGCCGCATCGTGCTGGTGGCCGTGGCGCTGGCCGCGATGGTGGCGGTGCCCGCCGGCATGATCGCCGCGTGGAAGCACAACCGCGCGCCCGACCTGCTGCTGGTGGGCTCGGCCACGCTGCTGGTGTCGATTCCGACGTTCTGGCTCGGCCTGCTGTTGCTGCTGCTGTTCGGCCTCCAGCTCGGCTGGCTGCCGGTGGTGGGCTACGTGGGCATTGCCGAAGACTGGAAGAACGGACTGCTCTACCTCGCGCTGCCGGTGCTCACGCTTTTCCTGCACGAGATCGGCGTGCTCATGCGCATGGCCCGCGCCAGTACGCTGGAGGTGCTGCGGCTCGACTACATCACGCATGCGCGCGCCAAGGGCCTGTCGGAGCGCGCGGTGCTGGTGCGCCATGCCTTCAAGAACGCGTTCGGCCCGACCTGGACGTTGATCGGCCTGGTGCTGGGCAACCTGCTCGGCGGCATCGCGGTCGTCGAGACGGTGTTCACCATTCCCGGGCTCGGCCGGCTGCTGGTCGACGCGATCTTCGCGCGCGACTACCCGGTGATCCAGGGGTGCCTGCTGTTCGTGGCGGTGATCTACGTGGTGGTGAACCTCGTCATCGATCTTTGCTATCCCTTGTTCGACCCTCGCGTCACTGTCGAATGACTGCCAGGAAACGCCTACCCCTCAATGCCCTGATCGGCATCGCCATCGTCGGTGCGATCGTCACGGCGGCGCTCGTCAGCCTGGCGTGGACGCCGCACGATCCGCTGCGCATCAATTTCGGCGCGCGGCTCAAGCTGCCCGGAGGCCGGTATCTGCTGGGCACCGACGAGTTCGGCCGTGACGAGCTGTCGCGCCTGATGGCTGGCGCCGCCACCAGCGTGTGGATCGCGGTACTGACCGTCACCTTCTCCATCGTGGCAGGCAGCATCGTCGGCGTGCTGACGGGCTTCCTGCGCGGCTGGACCGATCGCATCGTGATGGCCTTCAACAACGCCCTGCTGGCGTTCCCAGGCCTGCTGCTGGCGCTGGGGCTGCTGGCGGTGGTAGGCGCCAACCAATACGGCATCGTGCTGGCGCTCGGGCTCGCCTACACGCCCTCGGTGACGCGCATCGTGCGCGGCACGGTGCTGTCGCTGCGCGAGAAGGAGTTCATCGAATCGTCGCGCGTGCTCGGCAACTCCGAGCTTTACACGATGGCGCGCCACGTGCTGCCCAACTGCACCGCGCCGCTCACCGTGCTGGCCACCTCGATGTTCGGCTGGGTGATCCTGGCCGAAAGCGCGCTCTCGTTCCTCGGGCTCGGCGTGCCGCCGCCGGCGCCGACCTGGGGCAACATGCTGGCGTCGGCGCGCCCGTTCATGGCGCAGGCCAGCTACCTTTCCATCCTTCCGGGCCTGTGCATCGCGCTGACGCTGCTCGGCATCAATCTGCTGGGCGACGCGGTGCGCGACTGGCTCGATCCGCGCATGAAGGGTGTGCAATGACGACAACTCCCCTGGTCAGCGTGGAGGGCCTGACGCTCGCGGTCGGCATGGGCGGCCGCGAGATCGTGCACCAGGTGTCCTTCGACATCGCGCCGGGCGAGATGGTCGGCATCGTCGGCGAGTCTGGCAGCGGCAAGACGCAGGCCGCGCGCGCGCTGATGGGCCTGACGCCGCCGCCGCTGGTGCGCACGGCCGGCCGCATTCTTTTCGATGGCGAGGACCTGGCGCTTGCCAGAACTTCGCGCTTGCGCGAGCTGCGCGGCGCCCGCGTCGGCATGGTGTTCCAGGAGCCGATGACGTCGCTGAACCCCTCGATGACCATCGGCAAGCAGTTGGACGAAGCGCTTGCGCTGCACCGCAGCCATCTCTCGGCCGGCGATCGGCAGACGCGCATCCTCGACATGCTGGCACGCGTGGGCATCCGCGATCCCCAGGGCGCGTGCACGGCCTGGCCCCATGAGTTCTCGGGCGGCATGCGCCAGCGCATGATGCTGGCTTCGGTCATGCTGCTGGAGCCGGCGCTGCTGATCGCCGATGAGCCGACCACCGCACTCGACGCGGTGGTGCAGCGCGACGTGCTGGAGCTCATGGTCGGCCTGACGCGCGAGCACCGCACGGCCGTGCTGATGATCAGCCATGATCTGCCGATGGTCGCGCGCTTCACGCAGCGCATGGTCGTGATGCGGCACGGCGAAGTGAAGGAAACCGGCAACACCGACGACCTGCTCGCGCACCCGAAGCATCCCTACACCCGCGAGTTGCTGCGGGCCATGCCGCGGCGGCGGCCCGCGCGGCAGGTGGTGGACGAAGCGCCCATCGTTGAGGTGCGCAACCTCGTGGTCGACTATCCCGGCCATCGCCGGCTGTTCGCCAAGGGGGCGCCCAAGCGTGCGCTGCACGGCATCGATCTGGTGGTGCGCCCGCGCGAGGTGGTGGCCGTCGTCGGCGGCTCGGGCTCCGGCAAGACCACGCTGGGCCGCAGCATTGCCGGCCTGCTGAAACCGAGCGGCGGCGAGATCCTTTTTCGGGGGCGTCCCATCGCGCGCTCGGATGCCGGCTGGTTCGACTACCGGCTGCAATGCCAGATGGTGTTCCAGGATCCGTACGCCTCGCTCGACCCGCGCATGACGGTCGGCCAGCTCGTCGGCGAGGGGCTGCGGCTGGTCAATGGCATGTCGCCCGCCGAGAAGGCAAGGCGCGTGGCCGAGGTGCTCGATGAAGTCGGCCTTGGCACCGCCTTTGCACCGCGCCATGCGCACGAACTTTCAGGGGGCCAGCGGCAGCGCGTGGCCATCGCGCGCGCGCTCGTGCGCCGGCCCGCCTTCGTGATCGCCGACGAGCCGGTGTCGGCGCTCGACGTGACGGTGCGCGCGCAGGTGCTCGAGCTGTTTGCCGAGCTGCAGAAGCGTCACGGCTTTTCGTGCCTCTTCATCAGCCACGACCTCGGCGTGGTCGAGCAGGTGGCCGACCGGGTGATCGTGATGCAGGACGGCCGCATCGTCGAGCAGGGCGCGCGCGACACCGTGTTCGACGCGCCGCGGCAGGACTACACGCGCAGGCTGCTCTCTGCGATTCCCGCGCTGGAGCCGACCGGCGCCGGCGGCGTGCGGTTGCGCTGGCGCTTCGGCGCGGAGGCCGAACGCCAGGCCGAAACCAGCAAGGGGGGCCCCGTCCCGTCCTTCGCCTGACCGACCTCCTTTTTTGAATCTGTCTGCAGGAGTACTTCATGCCCCATTCCTTCTTCCGTCTGGCAGCCATGGCCGGTGCCGGCCTCGCCTGCGCCGCGGCACTCGCGCAAACCACCGTGACGGTCGCGCAGCCGGCGGACATCCGTTCCACCAATCCCGGCGTCAATCGCGACAACACCACCGACGGCATCGTGCTCAACATGGTCGAAGGGCTCGTGGGCTACCGGCAGGACGGCAGCGTGGGACCGCTGCTCGCGCAATCGGTCGACGTCTCCAAGGATGGGCTGACCTACACTTTCAAGCTGCGCAAGGGCGTCAAGTTCCACAACGACGCGCCGCTCACCTCGGCCGAAGTCGCCTGGAGCTGGAAGCGCTACATGGACCCGAAGACCGACTGGCGCTGCCTCAGCGAGTACGACGGGCGCAACGGCCTCAAGGTGGTGGACGCCGCAACGCCCGACGACGCCACCTTCGTGCTGAAGATCAACCGTCCCTCGGCCGTGTTCCTCGATACGCTGGCGCGCTCCGACTGCGGCATGACGGCCATCCTGCATCCGAGCTCGGTCAAGCCCGACGGCAGCTGGGACAAGCCCGTGGGAACCGGCCCGTTCAAGTTCGGCGAATGGAAGCGCGGCGAGTACGTCACGGTGACCGCGTTCAAGGGCTACACCTCGTCGCCGGGCGCCACCAAGGCCGATGGCTACGTGGGCCTGAAGGCGCCGCTCGTGGACACGGTGCGCTTCCTGGTTGTGCCCGACGCGGCCACCGCCGCGGCCGGCCTCAAGTCCGGAGCCATCGACGCCGGCCAGATCACATCGAGCGATGCGCAGGAGCTCAAGGCCGATCGCAACCTCGTCGTGCAGGCACCCACCGAGGCGGTGAAGAACACGCTGCTCTTCCAGACGCGCGATCCGCTGCTGAAGAACGTGAAGCTGCGTCAGGCGATCGCGGCCTCGCTCGACATGGAGCAGATCGTCGCGGCCGCATCCGAAGGCCTGGGTTCGGTCAACAACTCGGCGATTCACAAGGGCTCGGCCTTTTACGGCGCGGCCGAAAAGAAGGGCTTCCATTACGACCCCGCCCTGGCCGCGAAGCTGCTGCGCGAGGCCGGCTACAAGAACGAGAAGATCACCATCCAGACCAACAAGCGCGCCCATGTGCCGAGCTACACCGTGGCGGTGCTGGCGCAGGCGATGATGCAATCGGTGGGGATCAACGCGCAGATCGAAGTGCTGGAATGGGCCACGCAGCTCGACCGGTACAACAGCGGGAACTACCAGATGAGCTCGTTCAGCTATTCGTCACGGCTCGATCCCGCGCTGAGCTACGAGCAGTTCTCCGGGCCGAAGGACAAGCAGGCGCGCAAGGTGTGGGAAGACCCGCAGGCGCTGAAGCTGCTCGACGAGAGCTTCACCGAGACCGACCGGGCAAAGCGCCAGGCGCTGTTCGACCAGCTCCACGCATTGATGATCCAGCAGGTCCCGATGATCATGCTGTTCAACGGCATCGACGCCTGGGGCGTGCGCAAGCGCCTCGCCGGGTTTTCGGTATGGGAAGGCAAGCCGCGGCTGTGGGGGGTGTCGGCCGCGGCCAAGGCGGGCTGAAGCAAGACCTTCGTCGGGGCGGCCCGACGAACTGCTTGGAGCCGCTGCACGCACGACCAACGAACGGGCCCGCAGCCTGATGGCCTCGAGCAAATCGCCAGCCCTGTTCTTCTGACTTCCAATCGGATTCTCCCGTGTCCAAGGCACATCGGCAGACTTCACGCGCGCCGCATCTCTCGCCGTCCTTCCGATCGGCTCGGACGGCATCGCCCATGCGCGGCGCGGAGGCGACCTGGAGATCCTACCTGGCCAGGCAGGACGCGAACTCTCTCGGCATCCGCTGCCCGTCGAGCAATGTCGTTGACCTGCTCGGCGGCGCCGAAACGGACCCGTGCCTTCGCATGGTCGACCGCTCCCGCAGCGCCATGACCCAGGGCCCGCACCGGCTGGCCCGAGGGCGTACGCACTTCGACTGCCCGAAGGGCCGCGTCGGCAGAAAGGGCGCAACGTACTTTGCGCGGCGGTCGTATGGAGCGCGCTGTACCTGCAGGCCTGGCCGACCGCGACGGCTCCGCGGAAATACTTCACGCATCTCGGCCTCTGCTCGCGGGAGCTGTGTGACTGCGTAACAACACTCTCGCAAATGATGTACTCCTAGGTCGCCGAAATGCCAAAAAGTTCTCATAACCCTTTCGAAGTGGCATTGTTACACTTGTTAAGATTTGAGCATGATTTCAATTTGTCAATTAACACCATTTTGGTGCAGAGCAGTGCGATGCGGGGGCGAAGTTAGCGAAAGCCTTCGTGTTCGTCGACAAAAAGAATGACGGAATTCTGGCTTGAGAATAAAAACAGTGCGCCGTTTCCACGGCGACAATGCCAGAACGCGGGCCAAATAAATAAATAGATTGCCTGCGAGATTGGATGAGTGCCGAGCAGATATGGAGGCACTTCGGTGGTGGAGACAAATCAGGGTGATTGCGTGATCGACAGCATGCGGGAAAAGAATTCCGCGCTGCACGACGCGATTGCTTGCCTGCAGATCTCCGTTCACAGAAGCGCTTTTTATCGAGCTGAAACGCCGCCATTCCAGAGGAGAAGCTGGAAAGCGCAGGCGTTCCGCTCAGGTTCGGAAAATCATGGATTTATTGATGTCGGATGTGCGGCTGTTCGTGAAAGCCGTCGAAGTGGGAGGGTTGACGCAAGCGGCCGACGCACTGAGCGTGCCCAAGGCATCCGCGTCCCGGCAGCTCAAGAGGCTGGAGGCCTTGGTCGGCCACACGCTCCTGCACCGGGGGGCAGGTCGTTTCGGTCTCACCGGGGAAGGGCGCGAGTTCCTTTCCACGGCGAAGGAAGTTCTGGAGGCAGTGAACCAGGCGCTCTCGCGGCTCTCCGACACCAACGAAGCCCTGACAGGCCAACTGCGGATCTCGGTTCCCGGCTATCTCGGCCGCGAACTGCTCTCCTCGCACCTGTCGGGCTTCATGGCCGCGCATCCCCTGCTCAAACTCACTGTCGACGTGAACTCCGGTCGCGTGGATCTGTTTCGTGAAGATGCCGACGTGGCCATCCGGGTGGGGCTCGAAGGCTGCGAAGATCTCGTCGCGAGACGCATCAAGAGGCAGATCCTTGTCCTGTGCGCCGCACCCTGGTATCTCGAGCGCCATCCGGCGATCGAGAAGGTCGACGATCTCGCGGGACACTTTTTTCTGACCTGTGGTCCGGAGCGGCAGGCGATGGAAATGGTCGTTCCAGGCCTTGACCGGGAGCACATCGTCAGGGCCGCGCGCGTATTCCGGGCCAACGATCCGGAATTGCTGCTGAGACTCGCCTGCTCGGCCGGCGGGATCGCCTTGGTCCCTCTTCTTTGTGCCAAAGCCGAGATTCAGGGCGGCTCTTTGGTCGCAGTCCTTCCGTCGTTCGAGCTGATGCCGGAAGAATTGAATCTGACGTATTTGCCCGCGCGGCGCAATACTCGAAAAATCAGAGCCTTCGTTGACTTCATATCCAAGGCGCTAGAGCAAGCCTGATTTGCGCCTTTGCCGCATCGGAGATCTTCGTGACTCCGGCGGTTTCTCCACGTTCCATTTTTTAACGGCGATGCAGCCGGGCTTCTGCACGCCCCTGCATTGCCCTAGGCAGTTCCACGCATTGGCAGTTCCAAAATTGAAACCTCCATTTTCAAAATTGGAATCCTGTTTTTTGTAGCCGCCGCGGGCAAAATCGGTGTTGGTTACAAGTGAAAGTGAACGTACATTTCTGCGGATCGAAGGACTCAGGCATGTTGGAGTCGCCCGCGGAAAAAAGTTTCGCCGCATTGTGACTTATTTCCAGGTATTCGCGACCCTGCTGGCGATTCGTGCCGAATTGCCGTGATCTTTGAACTGGAGCAATCATGCTTATACAAAAACTGACTCAATCTTTTTTCCGCACGGCAGGCAGGCTGCCTGCTTTGGCTGCAAGCTTTGGCGCCGGAATGATCGCCGTGGCCAGCCTGGCTGCGCCGGCCTCGGCACAGCCTGTCGCGACCCCGTCTGCGCTCGCCCCCGAGAAAACCGTTGCGGTCACCCTGACGCAATTCAAGGTGGTGAAGGCTGCGGACGGCAAGGAGCAACTGCTGGATGCTTCCTCCGTCAAGCCGGGCGACATCCTGGAATACCGGGCAACCTACATCAACAAAACCGGCAAGCCGGTCTCCGGCCTGGTCGCCGATCTGCCGATCCCCGAGGGGCTCGAGTACCTGCCGCGCAGCGCCAAGCCTGGTGCCGCATTGGTCAAGGCAGCCACCAAGGATGGCGTTTTCGGCGCCGAGCCGCTGACGCGGAAGGCTGCGAACAACAAGACGGAGCCCGTGCCCTACGGCGACTACCGCGCGTTGCGCTGGGCGCTCGGCCAGCTGCCCGCCGGCGGCGAGACCGCCGTGACTGCGCGCGCCAAGGTCGAGATCGTCGTTCCGCCGGAGCCCAAGACCTCCCCCGCCGCGCCCCAGGCGCCGCCTGTGACGGTGCAGTCCGCTGCAGGCGCTGCCTCGCGCTGAGGTCGTGGTGGTTTCGCCTCCTGGCTTCCGTTCCCTTGCTTTCCTTTGCTATTGCGCGCAACCCGGCCCGTGTCTTCCGCCCGCGGAATCCATGAGCCGGGCTTTTTTTGTTCCTTTTTTTTGACAACCGAGGAGAAACCACGTGAGTCCCACCTTGCCAACCCGGCGCATCGGCTCGAGGCCGAGAGCCGCATGGGCGGGCGCCGCAGTTCTGTCTCTGGGCTTCCTGTTTGGAAGCTCGAGCGCATCTGCCGCACCGCCGCCCGCCAACACCGTCATCGGTAACCAGGCTTCGGCCACTTATTCGGATTCGTCCGGCACCACCCAGCTGGCCACCTCCAACCTGGTTCAGACCACGGTTCAGCAAGTCGGCTCCTTCACGCTGGACACCGTCAACCAGGTCACGACGACGGTCGTCAACACCAAGCTGGGCGCTGCAGGCTCGGTGGTGTACGCGCCGCACATCTTGACCAACACCGGCAACGGCTCGGACACCTTCACCATCACGGTGGATGCCGACAACGATGCCTTCTCGAAGGTCGAGGTCTATCCGGACGCGAACGGCGACGGCGTGCCCGACAGCACCACCCCGCTGTGTACCGCCGCGCCCGCTGCAGTCTGCAGCGTGCCCGCGCAGACCGTGCCCGGCAACAACGGCACGTTCCAGTTCGTCGTGGCCTACACGATTCCCGGCACGGCCACCACGCCGACCACCCCGTTTGACACGGCCACCATCACGGCCACCCCGGGCACGCCGGCGCTCTACACGGCGCCGAACACCTCGGCGGCCGACAAGGACCAGGTCAACCTGACCACCGTGGCCGCGTTCGGCGCCACCAAGTCGCTCGGCGTTCCGGCAGTGGCCGGCCCCGGCGGCGCGGCCTGGCCGCTCGCGAGCACCGGAGGCCCGCGTTCGTCGGCAGCCTCCTGCTCGACGACCTGGGCTGCAGGCCTGGCTTCCAGCGCGACTTGCCAGTACACGGTCTACACGCTCACCTTCAACAACACCGGCGGAGCGCCCGGCAAGTTCGCCCTGTCGGACACGCTGCCATCGGGCTTCACCTATGTCGCGGGTTCCGCCGTCTGGAGCAGCGCCCCGGGCGTGGCGCTGGGTGACGGTGCTGGCGGCGATCCGGCCGGCATCGACTTCCAGGTGGCCGGCAGCACGCTGAACGCCGTCGTGAACTCGCTCGGCCAGAACGTGACGCAGACGATCAGCTTCGTGGTGCTGGTGAACAACACCGCAGTGGTCGGCACCTCGACCACGACCAACGTGGGCCAGTACAACCCGACGGATTCCCCGGCTGCCACCGCCACGGCGATCGGCACCCTGGGTTCGAGCACCAACCCGGCGGCCTACACCGTCGTCGCCAGCTACGGCCTCGTCGTGGGTACCAACCCCTCGACCGCGGCAACGGCGGTCGACACGGTGGCGGGCACGCCCAATGGCACGGCGGCGGACACGACCACGCAGCCCTCGGTGGTTGCCGGCGGCAGCGTCAAGTTTCCGCAGACCGTGTTCAACACCGGCAGCGGCGTCGACAGCATCAACCTGAGCATTGCCAACGGAAGCTTCCCGGCGGGCACGACCTTCCTGCTGTTCGCGGCGGATGGCGTGACGCCGCTGCTCGACACCACCGGCGACGGCGTTCCCGACACCGGTCCGATCCCGGTCGGCGGCAGCGCCAACATCGTGGTGCAGGCCAACGTTCCGGCCAGCGCGACGGTGGGTTCGGGTCCGTTCAACGCGATCCTGACCGGCCGCTCCGCAGGCGACGCGACCAAGATCGACGCCACGCTCGACCAGGTCACCATCGTCGTCGGTTCGCTCGTCGACCTGACCAACAGCGCAGCCGGTACCGGCTCGGGTTCGGTGGCGGGCGGTGACTTGGGCCCTGGCCCGAGTCCGCAGCCGACCACCACCAACGCGACCCCTGCGGGCACCGGCACGATCTTCACGCTGTTCGTCAAGAACAACGATGCGACCGGCCCGGCAACGCAGACCTACGTGCTGGCGGCCAGCCAATCGACCAGCTTCCCGGGCACGCTGCCGGCGGGCTGGACGGTGAAGTTCGTGGCCGCGGGCGGTACCTGTACCGCCGCTGCGATCACCAGCGTGACCGTGGCTGCCGGTGCGCAGCAGCAGGTCGACGCCTGCGTGACGCCTCCCGCGACCCAGACGCCGGTGACGGCCCAGCCGATCTACTTCCGCGTGCTATCGAGCGCCGTGGCATCGACCGGCGTGCTCGTGTCCGACGCCAAGCATGATGCGGTGACCGTTGTCGCCGCCCAGACCCTGGGCGCCACGCTCACGCCGAACAACGTCGGCCAGGTCGCTCCGGGCGGCACCGTCGTCTATGCGCACACGCTGACCAACACCGGCTCCTTGAGCTGCGGCGCTTACACGCTCACGGCCACCGTGCCGGCAGGCGATGCGACGTTGGGCTGGACCACCGCGATCTACCTCGACGTCAATGGCGACGGCCAGATCGATGCGGGCGACACGCTCGTCACCGGCCCGATCGCCGGTCCGCTGGCGGCAGGCGCAACGCAGAAGCTGCTGGTGCGCGTGTTCGCACCGGGCGGCGCCGGCGCCGGCGCGACCGACACGGCCACCGTGACGGCGACGTTCACCGATCCGGCACCGAACTGCGGCGCGCCTTCGGCCACCGACATCAGCACCGTGATCACCGGCCAGATCCGCGTCGTCAAGACGCAGGCCGCCGACATCGCCTGCGACGGTACGGCTGACGCCGCTTTCGCAGCGACGCCCCTGTCGCTGAAGCCCGGCCAGTGCATCGTGTACCAGGTCGTCGCGACCAACGAAGGCACTGCGCCCATCACCAACATCGCGATCAACGACGCGGCGCCTGCATTCACCGGTCTCGCCGGTGCGACGCAGCCAGCCAACCAGTGCGTCTCCACGGGCGTGACCGGCACGGCGCTGGCCTATGCCCAGACCGCGACGGCGGTGAGCTGCGGCAGCGCAGCGAACACCGTGGCGCCGGCCGGTACCGCCACCTTGACCTTCGCCGTACGCATCAACCAGTGATGCGCGATTGAGTCGCCGGCAGGCCGCTTCGGGCCTGCCGGCTTTACGCGAGGCACCGCCTTCACGGCTGCGCTTCGCCTTTTTCCCCTGCTGCTTTCTCGCCGCGCGCTTACGCACGCGTGCATGGCAGCGGCAGAGGAAAAAGACCCAGGTATTCACGGCCCAAGCAGGCGCCGAAAGGTTAAGCGGAGTGCAATTCTTGTCTGACTCATTGATGGGCTGCCGCTCGCAGCGATGGCGCCGTGCCGGCGCCAAGCTCGCGATCGGCCTGGCGCTGCTCTCGGCGCTCTTCCTGACGCTGTTCCTGGCGTCCGCCGCGGTGCATGCAGCACCCGCACCCGGCGGCAGCGTCATCCGCAACGTGGCCAAGGCCAGCTATGTGCCGGCCGGCTTTGCGCAGACCGAGACCTCCAGCTCCAACAGTGTGGTGGCCAACGTGCTGCCGGTCGAGGCGCTGGTGCTGACGCAGGACCAGGCGGTCACCCGGCCGCCGGCCACTGTCGTCACGCTGAATCACCTGCTCACCAACACCGGCAACGTGCCGTCGAGCTATGCATTGGGCTTCGCCAACAACGCGGGCGGCTGCCCGGCGGACACGCTCGATCTGTCGGCGCTGCGCGTCGTGCGCGACATCAACAACAACGGCGTGGTGGATCCGGGCGATCCGCTGCTGCCGCTCGGCGCGCCCGGCGCGCTGGCGCTGCGACCCGGCGAAACCGCCTCGCTCCTGGTGGAGGGAACGATCCCGACCACCGCGGACGGCGTGGCCTGCGCTGCGCTGACCGCGACCACTGCGCTGCAGAACCTGAGCGCCACCAACCGCGACACCGTGACGGTCGGCAACGTGGCGGTCATTGCCCTCACCAAGAGCGCGAGCTATCCGGGCGTCATCGTTCCAGGACAGAGCCGCATCGATTTCATGATCTCCGGCACCAACATCGGCGCCCGCGATGCGCAGCCGGGCAATGCCACCGCGCCGGCCGGCACGCCGGTGCTGGTGAACGGCGCGCCCGCGAGCCTGGTGCTGGTGCGCGACCTCGTGCCGGCCGGCACGCAGTACATCGCAGGCACACTGCAAAGCACGGCCGCGGGCGCCGTGCGCCTGTTCCGCCTGCCGGGCGATCCGGCCTTCAGCTACCGCACCGCCGACGACGCGGCCGCGATCGAAGTGGCCATTGGCGTGCCGACGGCCGTGTCGCGCAACGCCTCGATCGCCATGCAGTTCGCGGTGCTGGTGAAGGCCGACCAGTCCGGCGACATCCGCAACACCGCCCAGGGCCACTACAACGACGGCACGGCGCCGGTGGTGTCGCCGTCCAACACGGTGCTCATCACCACGAGCCAGAGCCGCATCGGCGTGGCCAAGACCGCATCGGTGCCGCGTGCGAACCGCGGCGCCGACGGCCTGCTCGACGGGACCACCACCGTGCGCTTCAGTGTCGACGTGCGCAACTATGGCGCCGTGTGGCTCTACGGCGTGCAGGCGGTCGACCTGCTCGAAGGCAGCGGCGCGACCCAGTTCGGCAGCTACACCGGCGCGGCGGTGCCGGGTCCCGGCCAGTACACGGTCGTGCCAGGCTCGATCGCCATTGCGGGCAACCAAGGCAACGGCGTGAGCGGGACCGTGGCCGCCGCGAACAACGGCTTCACCGGCACCGCCGCCGCCCAGAACCTGCTGGCGCCCGGTGCGGTGCTGCCTGTCGGTGCGCAGGTCACCGTGCAGTTCGACGTTCGCATCAATGTCAGCGGCCGCACCGGCACGCTTCTCAACAGCGTGCGTGCGCAGGGCGCCCTCACGCCCGGCGGCGCGCCCGTGGCCTACGACGATTCGGTCGACGGCGCCAGCCCGGACCCGGACGGCGACGGCAATCCCAACAACAACGCCTCGCCCACGCCGGTGTCGATGCAGCTGCCCTCGCTCTCGCTCGCCAAGACCGCTTCGCTGCCGCGGCGCGTGGCCCAGGGCGTCTACGAGATCGACTATCGGCTGCTCGTCACGAACACGGGCGTCGCGCCGGCGCCGAACGTGCGCGTGATCGACAACCTGAACTGCACCTTCGACATGGACAAGCCCGAGGGCCTGGTCGCGTCGTGGGAACTGGTGGACGCGCCCAAGGTTCGCAGCGGCTTGCTCAACGCCGCGGGAAGCTTCACCGGGCGCGCGGCCTGCGACCGCGAGGCCCTGGCCAGCAGCGATGCATTCAGGCTGCCGACCGAGGCGGTGCTCAGCCTCACCGACGGCAGCCGCGGCCTCGAGCCCGGCCAGAGCGAGGAGGTCAGCTTCAGCGTCCGCATCACGCAGAAGCCTGGCGCAGGGGACCGCCGCGCGACCTTCAACAACAAGGCATGGGCTGCGGCTTTCGACCAGAACACCATCAACGTCACGCCCGCGATGCTGGTCGCGGCCACCGCGAATTCGGTGCAGTCGCTGCTGGCCGATCCGGCCGGCACGGTCTACAACGCCGTCACGCGAGAGCCCGTCCAGGGCGCGGTGGTCACGTTCACGCGGCAGTCGTGCAGCAGCGGATCGGTCACGCCGATGAACGCGGCGGAAATCTACGGCGGCTCCTCGGGCACCTACACGTTCAATGCCGACGGCAGCGTCTCGATGACGACCGGTGCCGACGGCAGCTATCAGTTCTACCTGCAATCGCCGCCGTTCATCGGCCTGTGCACCTACACGCTGCAGGTGGCGCCGCCGGCAGGCAGCGGCTATGTCTTCCCGTCGCAGCTGATCCCTGTGACGGCCGGCACCTTCGGCAGCTGCGGTCCGGTGGTGCCCGGTGCGCTGCCGCCCAAGGGGGCCGAGCCGACGACGCACTATTTCTCGGTCACGTCCGGCTTCAATGCTTCGAACGAGGCGTGCGACGTGGTGCACAACCACATCCCGCTCGACCCCGGCAATGTGCTCGGCCTGGTGCTGCGCAAGGAAGGCAGCAAGCGGCAGGTCGAGTTCGGCGACTTTCTGGACTACGCGTTGACGGTGACCAACAAGACGGGTACGCCGGTGACCGGCATCTCGATCAGCGACAGCCTGCCGCCGGGCTTTGCCTACGTGAGCAACAGCGCGCGCCTGAACGGTACGGCCACCGGCAATCCGGTCGGCGGCGCGGGCCCGAAGCTGGTGTTCAACTACCCGACGCTGACCCTGGGCATCGACCAGATGGCCATGGTGCGCTACCGCGTGCGGGTCGGCGTGGGCGCACCCACGAACGGCGATGCGATCAACCGTGCGCGTGCCCATTCGGGTCCGCTGCAGTCGAATCTTGCGAACTGGACCGTGCGCGTCACCGGGGGTGTGTTCTCGGACGAGGCCTTCATGTTCGGCAAGGTCTACATGGACTGCAAGGCCGACGGCAGGCAGGAGGGCAGCGACGAGATCGGCGTGCCCGGCGTGCGCCTGTTCATGGAGGACGGCACCAACGTCGTCACCGACGTGGAGGGCAAGTGGAGCCTCTACGGCCTCAAGCCGGTCACCCACGTGCTGCGCGTCGACCAGACCACGCTGCCGTCCGGTGCCCGCCTCGAATTGCTGGACAACCGCAACGCGGGCCGCCCCGAGAGCCGCTTCGTCGACCTGAAGAAGGGCGAATTCCACAAGGCCAACTTCATCATCGGCAACTGCGACAACCGCGCGACGCTGGACGACGTGGTGGCCCGCCGCGCGGCCATCGCCGCGATTCCGGACACCGAAGCCGAAGCCCAGGTGCGCATGCGCCTGAATGCGGAAGGGCAGATCGTTGCGGTGGGCGACTTGCGCTCGCTGCCCGCGAGCGGCCAGGCGCTGGCGAGCGGCAGCACGGGCTCGACCACGACGTCGTCCGCGCCGCTGATCGCCATGCCCGATGCGCCGGCCAATGCCAGCAGCTTCGTCGGTGCCGCCTCCGGCAGCATGAGCGGCACGCTGGGGACGGCGGCTTCGGCGGCGTCGACCCCGGCAGGCAGCCTCTTTGCCGCACTGAACGGCTTGCCGGCGGCCGCGAAAGGCGTGTCTGCCGAAGGCGGTGCGGCAACCGGTGTCGGCGCCTTTGCGAGTCGGCCGGTCAACACCTCCGCCGCCATGCTGGAGCCGCGCAGTGCACCGCTGCTGCCCGAGGCAGTGCCCAGTCCCATCGAGCTGGAGGTGCTGCTGCCGCAGATCGAAAGCAACGCGCTCGGCTTCCTCGGCCTGAAGAACGGCGACACCGTTCCCGCACAGTCGATCAACGTGCGCGTCAAGGGCGAGTCCGGCCTGGCGCTGCGGCTCAGCGTCAACGGCCAGGCCATCGACGAGCGGCGCGTCGGCAAGAAGACGCAGCTGCCATCGAAGAGCATCGGTGCCTGGGAATACATCGGCGTGGTGCTGCAACCCGGAACCAACCGCCTGCAGCTCGATGCGGTGGACGATTTCGGCAATGTGCGCGGCAGCGAACAGATCGGCATCGTCGCGCCCGACAAGCTCGGCGCGATCCAGATCGACCTGCCCGAGACCGCCTATGCCGACCTGCGCACGCCCGTGACCGTGAAGGTGCGGCTGGCCGATGCGGCGGGTGTGCCGGTGACGGCGCGCACCCAGCTCACGCTGGAGGTCGACCGCGGCCGCTGGCTCGACGAGGACCTGAACCCGGCCGAGCCGGGGACGCAGGTCTTCATGGACGGGGGGGCGGCCGAGTTCCGCCTGCTGCCGCCGGGCGAGGCGGGCGATGCGCGCCTGCGCGTGAGCGCCGGCAGCTTCGTCAAGGAAGCACGGCTTGTGCTCTTGCCCGAGATGCGCCCGATGCTCGGCGTGGGCATCGTCGAAGGCGTGCTCGATTTCACCCAGCGCGGCAGCGTGCCGCTCGGCGCCATGCCGGCCGGCGCGGCCTTCGAAGCCGAACTGACGGGCCTCGCGGACGAGCGCGAGAACCGCCGCGCGGGCGCCCGCGCCGCCTTCTTCTTCAAGGGCACCGTCAAGGGCGAGTACCTGCTCACGGCCGCCTTCGACTCCGACAAGACGCGTAAGGACCGGCTGTTCCGCGACATCCGGCCCGACGAGTTCTATCCGATCTATGGCGACTCGTCGGTCAAGGGCTTCGATGCGCAGAGCACGCAGAAGCTCTACGTGCGCATCGACAAGAACCGCTCCTACCTGCTGTACGGCGACTTCACGACCAGCAGCAGCACGGAGGTACGAAACCTCAGCCAGAGCAACCGCGCGCTCACCGGCCTCAAGCACGTGTACGAGACCGCGGACGTGCGCGCGACCAGCTATGCGTCGCGCACCGCGCAGACACAGCAGGTGGAGGAGTTCCGCGCCGTCGGCACGTCGGGCCCCTATTACCTGAGCACGACCGGCGGCGAGTTCGTCGACAACAGCGAGCAGATCGAGGTGGTGGTGCGCGACCGCAACCAGCCCGACATCGTGCTGCAGCGTACGCCGGCCACGCGCTTCGTGGACTACACGGTCGAGCCGCTCACGCGCCGCATCCTGTTCACGCATGCCGTCGCGTCCGTCGATGCCAACTTGAACCCGCAGTCGATCCGCGTCACCTACGAGGTCGACAGCGGCGGGCCCAAGTTCACCGTGGCCGGCACCGACGTGCAGGTCAAGGTCGGCGAACGGCTGCAGCTGGGCGTGGTCGCCAGCACCGACCAGAACCCGGATAACCGCCGCAGGCTGGGCGCGTTGACGGCCGTGGCCCGCCTCGGCGACAACACCACGGCTGCGGCCGAGGTGGTGCGCACCGATTCCGACGAGAAGGGCAAGGGCGAAGGTGCCCGCGTCGAAGTGCGCCATCAGACCGAGCAGCTCGCGGTGGTGGCGCTGGCGAGCAAGACCACCACCGGTTTCGACAACCCGGGCGCGAGCTTTTCGGCGGGACGCACCGAGGTCTCCGGCCGCGCCGAGTACAAGATCGACGAAGACATGGCGGTGCGCGCCGAAGTGCTCTACAGCAAGGATGCGCTGCTGGAAGGCGACCGCAAGGGCGCGAGCGCGAGCTTGCGCAAGAAGCTGGACCACGACATCGTCGCGGAGGTCGGCCTGCGCCACGGCCAGAGCCGCAGCGGCCTGGCCTCGGGTTCGGGCTTCGACTACGGCGAGATCTCCACCTACAACGGCAATCTGGGCAGCCGTGTCGGCGCCGGCAGCGTGACCGCGCTCGGCGGCGCCGCGACGGCCAATGCCAGCGCCGAGAGCGAGAGCCTGACCACCGTGCGCGCGCGCCTGTCGGCCCAGGTGCCGGGCGTGCCGCTGGCCCAGGTCTTCGTGGAGGGCGAGCAGGACCTGAAGAACTCCGACCGCCACACGCTGGCCGTCGGCGGCAACTACGCGATCACGGACAAGACGCGCGTCTATGCGCGCTACGAGCTCATCTCCAGCCTGTATGGCGCCGCCCAGCTCGATGCCGCGCAGTCCAACAACGTCGGCATCCTCGGCATCGAGAGCAACTACATGGACGGCGGGCGGCTGTACAACGAATACCGGCTCGCAGACAGCATCGACGGCCGTGCCGCCCAGAACGCCATCGGGGTGCGCAACACCTTCAAGCTCACCGACAGGTTCAGCCTGACCGGCGGCCTCGAGCACACGCGCCAGATGGGCGGCTACGCCAACAGCGCCAACAACGGCACCGGCTATGCGGCCGGGCTGGGTGAATCCACCGCGGTCACGGCGGGCGTCGAGTACCTCACCGACACCTACAAGCTCAGCGGCATCCTCGAAGGGCGCAAGGGCGACGACGCGAACACCCGTCTCTTCAGCACCGGGTTCGGCTACAAGATCACACCGGCGTGGAGCCTGCTGGCGCGCAGCGTGGTGAGCGACAGCGAAGGGCAGGGCGCGAGCGGCGGCAACGAGCGCCACCTCCAGCGCCACCAGATCGGCCTGGCGTACCGCCCGGTCGACGACGACACCTGGAACGCGCTGATGCGCTATGAGCGTCGCTCGGAGCGCATCGTGGGCCACGGAAATGCGGCCGGCGCGTTGACCGGGGGCAGCGCCTTCGGCGGCGAATCCGGCAACGCCAGCCTGCCGGGCAGCACCAGCGCGGACATCGTCTCGGCGCACCTCAACTACAACCCGGCGCGCGGCCGCGTGCTGAGCGCGCGCTACGCGGGCAAGCTCTCGCGCGTCGACGACGGCTTCCTGGCCAGCAGCTACTGGGCCCATCTGCTGCAGGCGCGCTACACCCAGGACATCAACAAGGACTGGGACTTCGGCGTGCAGGCCGGCCTGCTGTACGGCAAGGGCGGCGCGCTGCAGAAGACCCTGGGCGTGGAGGTCGGCTACCAGATGGCGAAGGACCTGTGGATCTCTGCGGGCTACAACTTCGTGGGCCTCAACGACCGCGACCTGACGGCCAACGAATACACCAGCAAGGGCGCGTACATCCGGCTGCGTTTCAAGTTCGACGAGACCCGGTTGGGCTTCCCATCGGCCGCTGCCGGTGCATCGAAACCTGCGGCTGCCGCGCCTGCAGCGCAGCCGGCATCCGTCGCCGGCAGCGGCGAACCTCTGCTTCCCACGTCCCCAGAAGAAATAACCAGTTCAGGCCAATGAACATGCAACGACTCAAGAACACGCTGCGCTCGATGGCGGGCACGGCATGGTGGTGGCTCCTGTGCGGGGCGTGGCTCGTGGCCGTGCCGCTTTCCGGGCATGCACAGCAGGTGCTCAGGCCGCAGACCGGTACGTTGATCAACGGCACGATCGTGGGCTCCAGCAACGGCTTGTCCATGAGAACTTACTGCGTCAGCGGGTTCCCGACCGGCCTGACGATGTGGGAGCGGCTGAACAGCGCCGCGGTCAGTGGCACCTTTGCCAATCTGACCGGCGGTTTGCGGGCCTATGAGCTGCGCTGCTCGCCGTTCACCGTCACCGAGGGCGCGACCGCCGCGACCATCACCTGGGGTGCGGCAACCCAGCGTGGCGTCGCTGGCCGACCCATCAACGGCATGACGCTGCGCGGTCCCCAGGCGTGTCCGGCCGGCACGGTGATTGCAGTGATGGGTGGCGTCGACCGCATGTTCAATGGCGCATCGGGCAACATCTATCCGACGCAGCTCACCTTCACCTGCCGACCGGTCACGGTGGTGGCAGGCGACTGGTTCCGCGTGGCGGCGACCGGCGGCGCAAGCTACACGCTGGGCATCACGACGAACGACGGCGGCACCGGTCCCGGCTCTGCAGTGCCGGGACCTCTGCGCGCGCCGCGCACCGTTTGCCCCTATTCGGCCACCAACACCTGCAATGGCCTGGAAGACCTCGGCGGCGGGGAGCTGATCGACGGCTTCTCCGGCGTGCGAAGCGAGTTTCCCGATGCGCGCGTTTCGCAGCGCATCAGCTTCGTCAACTACGCCTGGAGCCAGGCGCTCGGCCCCAGCACGAACACCGCCACCTGGCGCCCGACCGCGGGCCGTCTGCCCTTCTACCCGCCGACCGTCGCCAACAACACCGCCCGCTACCAGGACACCTACGAGACCTACGCATCGGCAGGCACCAGCTACAGCGGCGGTGCCCTGGCACCAAGCAACGTCAGCGTCCAAAACGTCGTCAGGACCGGTACCTGCAACACCTCGCACACGCTCGCAACGCAGGAGGACTACACCTGCACGAACATCATCACCGGCCGGCCCGACCTGCAGGTGCGGGTCGCCGTGCCGCCGGATGCCTGGACCAGCCACGGGCAGGAACGCATCGTCAGGCTCACGGCCAAGAACTTCGGCCCGGGGAGCACCACGGCCGCCGACAACTCGACCGCCGTGCTGGCTCTTCCCGCCGGATGGAACACCGGCACCTTGCCCGCCAACTGCGCAAAGGCCGGTTCGCCGGTGGTGGTGACGTGCCAGCTCAATCCCACGCTGCTCGCGGGCTCGAGCGGGCCCGGCATGACGGACGGCGGCGAAGCCAACTTCGACATCCCGGTGTTCCCGCAGCCCACCGTGGCGGCCGGCAGCTACCCGGTCGTCAATGGCGCCAGGGTTTGCGTCCAGGCGGCATCGTCCGGCAACCCCCACTACTGCACGGTGCCCAACGATACGAACCCGAACAACGACGACGGCATCGCGGTGGATGAAACCGACACCATCGTCCTCGCCTACCTCACGCCGCCGCTGATGCCGCCCCGCGTCACGACCACCGTGGTCTCCAACGGCGGGGTGGGTTCCTTCGCGTTCACCGGCACCAACGACGCGGCGCCTGTCAGCCCCATCGTCACGACGGTGGCCGGCGAGGGGGAATCGGGGCCGACCATGGAATTGGGGGTCGCGCGGAGCGACACGATCCTGCAGCAGTCCGCCCCGCCCGCGGGCTTCGCGCTGCGCAGCATCTCGTGTACCGGCATGGCCGCGGGCGGCACCGCGACCTATGACCTGGCGCTGAGGCGGGTGACCCTGAATGCGGCGGCCACGGACTACGGCGCCAACATCGCCTGTACCTTCACCAACACCCGCGTGGTCGTCACCGTCAGCAAGCTGGGCGAAGGCGGAACGGACAGCTTTTCGTTCACCGGCTCCAACGGCTTCGCGGCGCAAAGCATCACGACTTCTGCGGCCAACGTGCCAGAGGAGGGCGATCCATCCGGCCTGACCACCGTGGGCGCCGCAACCACCATCACCGAAGGCGTGCCGCCCGCCGGCTGGAAGCTCAAGGGCATCGCCTGCACGGGCATGGGCGCGGGCGGCACGGCCACGGTGAACCTCACCTCGCGCTCTGTCACCCTGAATGCAGCCGCCACGGCAGCCGGCAGCAACATTGCGTGTACCTTCACCAACACCAAGCTGCCGACGATGACGGTCAGCAAGGTGTCGATCGGCGGCACGGACAGCTTCGCCTTCACCGGTACCAACGGCTTCACCGCCACCAACGTGACGACGGAAGACGACGGCGTTGCCATCGCGGCGGCGGAACAGGTGCTCACGGCCGCGAACACCGCCACCAGCATCACCGAAAGCGTGCCGCCGGTCCCCTATGCGTTGACCGGCATCAGCTGCACGGGCATGGGCCCGGGAGGCAGTGCCACGCCGAACCTGGCCACGCGCACCATCGCGCTGAACGCCGCGGCCACTGCACCGGGCAGCGAGATCAACTGCACTTTCACGAACACGGTGCAGCCGCAGCTCAAGCTGGTGAAGACCGCCGGCGCCGCGAGCTTCGCAGTGGGCGTGCCGTCGAGCTACACGCTCACGCTGAACAACATCGGCCCGGTACCAACCTCCGCTCCCGCGACGATCAGCGACACCGTGCCCGCCACGCTGACGCTCGGCACCATGCCCGCCGGCTGCAGTGCAAGCGGGCAGGTCGTGAGCTGTACCGTGCCCGCGGGGCTCGCCGCCACCAGCGGCGCTGCGGCCTTCGTCATTCCGGTCACGCCCTTGCCGGGCGCCTCGCCGAGCGTGGCCAATACCGCGACGGCCACGGGCGGTGGCGACCCGTCCTGCACCGCGACGGGCAATTGCATCAGCAGCGTGACCACGCCGGTGCTGGGGGAGCCCCGCATCACCCTGCGCAAGACCAAGACCAACATCGCCGGCACCCACACCTTCGGCTTCACGCTGACCGGCGTGACCAACCCGACGGACAGCATCGCCGTGACCGCGCTGGCCACGCCGCAGGCCTCCACCACGGTGCACGTGGGCACGCCGGGCGTCGAGGCCTCCGTGCAGGAGTCGGGCGTGCCCGCGGGCTGGCCGGCCAACCCGGTGTCGGTGTCCTGCCTGGACTCCGCAGCCGCGACGAGCGGCAACCCAGCGACGCAGCTGGCCATACTCAACGGCAACACCGCAACCCTGCCGGCGAGCGTGATGCGGCCCGCGGCGGCCATTGCCTGTACCTTCACCAACACGGCCACCGCGCGCGTCGCGGTGAACAAGACCGCGTCGGCGACCGCCGGAGCCGGCGGCAGCATCACCTACGGCCTGAGCTTCGCCAACACCGGCCCGGTGGCCACCGGCACTTCGCTCGTGGTGAGCGAGCAATTGCCGCCTGGCGTGGTGGCCAATTCGGTGGTGCCCGGCACGGGTGTCACGTCGGTGAGCTGCGGCACGCTGCCGAGCGCTCCCGGTGCGCTGCTCAACTGCACCATGACGCTGCCCGCCGGCGGCATTCCGGCCACCACCGGCGTGCGCGGCTTCACCCTGAACGCGACCGCGCCGATCGTCGACACGGGGACCGTGCTGACCAACTACGCCAGCACCAACGTGAGCGGCGCGGGCCTGCCGGTTACGGCAGCCGGCGCCGGCTGCTTCTCCAGCGGCGCGGTGAGCTGCGCCAACGCACAGACCACCATCGTGGTCGGCCCCGCGGCCGGCGGGCAGTCGGGCGTGCGCATCGTCACCGACAACCAGTTGGCCAACGGCACCGCGCAGGACGTGCTCGAAGCGTTCATCCGCGATGCCTCCGGCAACGCGGTCCAGGCCGGCACGGTGGTGAGCTTCGGCGCCACGCCGAATGTCGCCTTCAACGGCGGCGCGGTCGGCGCGGCCGGCAGCTGCACCACCACGGCGGCAGGCCTGTGCCAGGTGAGGGCAACCAGCACCGTGGCCGCGGTCTACAGCACGACGCAGGTCACGGTCGGCGGCGCTGTGCTGAGCGGCAACTTCAGCGTCGGTGAAGACAGCTACCTGCCGAGTCCGCAGCCCTACCGCTTCGGCAGCCGGCCGACCGTGACCATCCGCAAGACCTCGCTCGGAGGGGTCGGCACGTTCAGCTTCACCGGAAGCAACGGCCTGGTGGCGCGGAACATCACGACCACCGTGGCCGGTACGCCGGTTGCAACGGCGGTGCAGACGCTCACCGCGGCGAATATCGCCACCACCATCACCGAAGGCGCGCCGCCCGCGGGCTACGCGCTGATCGATGCCTCGTGCACCGGCCTGGGCGCCGGCGGATCGGCCTCGCGCAACGGGCGTGTGCTCACCCTCGATGCGGCAGCCACCGCGCCCGGTAGCAACATCGTCTGTACCTTCACAAATTCCCTCGACACGGGCACACCACCGCCGCCCGTTGCGCCGACGGTGATGTGCTCGACGAACGCAGCGGTGTTCAATACCGGCTTCGACGGTCCCGTCGGGCCGCCGGTGGCCACCGGGCGTGACCCGGTGTGGGAATCGGGCATCGGCACGGCGACCGGCGGTCCGGCCAGTGTGGCGGCATGGGCGCGCTCGTACGTCGGAAACAAGGCGCCCGCCAGTTGGATCGCGTCGCCGTTCGGCAATGCCAATTGGGTGTCGCAATACCCGGGCTCGCATACCGGCAATGTCGACATCTACCATCGCTTCACTTTCAACATGGCGCCGTCGGTCAATCCGGCGACCTTTGCGCTGAAGCTGGACTTCTATTCCGACAACTCGGTGGCGGCCATCTATGTCAACGGCGTGCTGCAGAGCGTTCCGGGCGTGCCGCAGGCCCCCACCAATCCGTACTTCTACGCCGGCTTTGTCGCGGGTGCCGCGGCCACCACCAACCTGGTGAGCAACTGGCAGACCGGTTCCAACACGGTGATCGTCCACATCAAGAGCGGCGCGGGAGCCCAGGGCTTCCTGGCCCAGGCCACCACCAGCGCGTTGTGCGCGCCCGCGACGATCAATCTGCAGAAAACCACGCTCAACGGCGCCGGTGGACCCTTCGGCTTCAACCTGACGAACACCACGCAGGCCAGCGGCACGGTCAGCACTCTTGCTGTCGGCACGCCGGCGCAGGTGGACGGCAACACGGCCGCGGCGGGCGTGCAGGCCTTCAGCGCCAGCGTGAGCAACAAGGTCATCAGCATCACCGAACCCGCGGTACCGGGCTGGCACTTGACAGGGGCGAGCTGTACCGACGCCGGGGTGCCGGTCGGCAGCCTGGGCACCGGCGCGAGCGGGCGCACCTACACCATTCCCGCGGCCAGCGTGCAGCTGGGCAAGTCGCTGCAGTGCGTGTTCACGAATTCCGCCTCGGCCACGGTGACCATCCGCAAGGTGTCCCTGGGCGCGACCGGAACCTTCGGCTTCAGCGGAAACAACGGACTGGCACCGCAGAGCCTCACCACCACCGCGCTCGGCACGCCGGTTGCAGGCGCCATCCAGACCGTGGCGGTACCGAGCACGGCGACGATCATTGCCGAAGACCCGCTGCCCACCGACTACGCACTGACCGGCGTCAGTTGTACCGGCCTGGGCGCGGGCGGCACGGCAACGCCTGACCTGCCGAACCGCAAGGTGACGCTGGATGCGGCCGCCACGGCGCCGGGCAGCAACATTGCGTGCACCTTCACCAACACCTACACGCCGCCGTATCCACGGGTGCAGATCGTCAAGACCACCATCGGCGGCACCGGCAGCAACCTGTTCCGCTTCGCGCTCAGCGGGCTTTCGACGGCAAGCGACAGCATCACGGTGGTGGGTGACGACACCGTGGAAGGCGCGGCCAACATCACGGGCACCGCCAGCGCCGGTGTCACGATCAGCGAAACCTCGCCCGAGGGCTGGCCGGCCAGCCCGGTGAGCGCCAGCTGCGTGGACTTGAACAGCGCGACTCCGGCCGCCACGTTCGGCACGCTCACGGGCAATCAGCTGGCCATTCCCGGGGCCAACATGGTCGCTGGCGCGGCCATTACCTGCACGTTCGTGAACGGCTATCCCAAGAACGTGACCGGCCGGGTGTTCCTCGACAACGGCACGGGGGGCGGAACCGCGAACGACGGCCTCATCAACGGCGGCGAGGTCGGGCAGAGCGGCATCAGCATGCGGCTGACCGACTGCGCGGCAACCACCTTGTCGACCGCCGTCACGGACGGCAGCGGCAAATACGCGTTGGCCGTGCCTTTCACCATCGGTACGGGCGATGCGCTGTGCGTGGAAGAGACCAACACGGTTTCGCGCATGTCCACCGGTGCTTCGCTGGGTGCCGTCCAGCTGCCTTCCGGCCAGACCGTGGCGAACGCAGGCACCGGCTACACCTACACCCGTGACGGAACGCCGGATCGCATTGCCTTCACTTGGAACAGCAGCGGCCACGCGGGCCTGAACTTCGGCGACGTCGAGCGCAACACGCTGGCTGCCGACGGCGCCAAGAACGGCCTTCCGGGCAGCACGGTGAGCTATCCGCACACCTTCACCGCGCGCACGGGCGGTGAAGTGAGCTTCGATATCCCGAATGCCGTGGACACGCCTGCGATCAGCGGCTGGAGCGGCAAGATCTTTGCCGACACCGGCTGCACCGGCGCGCTGCAGGCCGGCGCGGCGCTGCTCTACCCGCCGGCCGTGCCGGTGACGGTGGCCACGGGACAGAACGTGTGCATCGTGATGCAGGAGTTCATTCCCGCCAACGCGATGAGCGGCAATAACAACACCAGCACCGTGCAGGCCAGCTTCGTCTACACCAACGCCGGCCCGGGCCTGAACGCCACCTACACGGTGACCGACATCACCACCGTGTCGACCAGTGCGCTGGAACTCAAGAAGGAAGTACGAAACGTGACACGCGGCGGCAGCTTCGGCATCAACAACCAGGCCAAGCCCGGCGAGACGCTGGAGTACCGCATCGCCTATACCAACAACGGAACGACCCCGATCAGCGGCTTGACAGTCAACGACACGACACCGCAATTCACGGCCTTCATTGCGGCGCAGGCGGACACGACACCGGCCACGCTCGCGAGCTGCCAGAAGAACACGCCCGCCAACCCGGCCCCGGCTCCGGCCGTGGATTGCAGTGCCGCGCAAGCAGAGGGTGGAACGGGTGCGCTGAGCTGGAAGTTCGCGGGGCCGCTGGACCCTGGCGCGTCGGGCACGGTCCTCTTTACTGTCAAGGTGAACTGAGCATGAGAAATACCTTGCCAAGAGCCGTCGACGGCGGCAGCGAATCGGACGCACGGTCCACGCCAGCGTGGCATCGAACGGCGGTGCAATCGATGAGATTGGGGAGATCCGAAGGCGCGCGCATTGCGGTGCTCGACCCGGCGATGCGTACGCGCGAATACGGACGCCGAGCCGTTCGACGACTCGGACATCAACCGAAGGCATTCGCGAGCACTGCCGAGCTTGCGCCGGAATTCGACATGGTCTTCCTGGCTGTAGAGGGCGATGCCGAGTCGGCCCTCCTGCAGCTCGCGGAGGTCAAGGCGCTGGTCGGGCGTGGGACGCCGGTACTGTGCCTGGCTTCGCGAGATCAAGTGCCGGTGCTGTCGGACTCGCACTGGAATGCGGCGAATGACGTGATCGTGCGCCCCACATCATTCGTCGAGTTCTGCTGTGTCGCGCGCATGTTCATGCGGCGCTTCGGTGTGCATGTGCACGAATCCGATCCAACATGGGATTGCTATCGCTTTTCTCTGATGAGCGATGCCGTCGAGGTTTCGGGTGAGAGGGTTCACCTTCGCGCGACGGAAGTCGACGTCGCGTTCGAACTGTTCTCCCATGCAGGCCAGACGCTCACGCGCGAGTGGTTGTACTCGACCGTCTGGGACAAATACGAAGACACGCAGTCACGAACCCTCGACGTCTGCATTTCTCGTTTGCGGCGCGTCTTGGATCTCAGGGCCAATGGCTGGGACCTCCGGGCCGTCCACGGCATGGGATACCGGTTGGACGGGCCCGCCGGGGAAAGTCGCGGCATCGCCTCGCGCGAGGCGGAAGGTGGTTTGGCAAAGGACGCATCGATCGCCCCGACTCCTCCTGGGCCTCGGACATTTTTCACAGTTGCAAACAAATGAATATCGCCTATGTCGGCTAGCCGACATAGGCGTTCAATCGCTTTTCACCTCGACGTTTCACCACGATAGATTCCGCCCAATTCGAGGTCTTGCACGGTCGCTCTGCCTCGGAAAACGCGATCGGCCGGAGATTCGAAGTGCAGTGCTTCAGTCCTTGGAGCAACTCACGCAGCACAGCGTGGTCGGCGATCTATGTCTATCTAGCACGAGGGAGTAAATGTGAACAAGTCATTTCGCAGCATCTGGAACGAGGCGCTCGGCGCCTGGGTTGCGGCCAGCGAGGGGTGCACCGCGCGCCGCAAGAAATCTTCAAGCATCACGATCGGCGCGGCCCTTCTGGCCACGGCTGTTTTCGGCAGCGCATCGCCCGCCTGGGCGGCCAACGGATGCGGTGCTGTCGCTTCAGGCGGGACATGTGCGTGTCGAATGCGACCTGGCGCAAAGGCGCGGCCTATTCGCTATCTGTTTGCATCAAGGCGGCGGCCAAGTAAAGGCCTTGAATTTGCCACGCCGCAAAAGCTGCGTGTGCTCCCGTGGAAGAACCCGAAATTCCAGCCATTGGAAGCGCGGTGCTTGCTCTGATAGCAGATGCCAGCGACCTCAGCGATCGCGGGCGGAGGATTTGCCGCGATCGCATCCCACACCGCCGCGCTGGCCTGCTGCCACACGTCGATTCGATCGAGCACCATGTCCGGGTCGAGACCGAAGACTTGAGCCGTTTGACGATGCTCGAGGTTGACGAACAGCGCCGGCGCCATCAGCGTGTACATGACCCAATGACGCGCAGGCAATTCCGGGTCGCGAACCTCGACCAGATCGGGCAGGTCGAGACCATTGCTTTCCAGAATGCGAAGCGCACGGGCCTCGACGGCTGCCGTCAGCAGACTCTCGGCGGTATAGAGGATTGAGAAATCCGCCTTGCGCCCCGACGGAGGGTCGATCCGCCCGTTGCGGTATTTCTCGGGCGGAGCCTTCCAGTCGCCATCCGGATGGCGGAAGACGCGGTGGAATTCCGAACCAACCGGAAGACCCATCATTGTGACGACGCGGCCTTCCCAAGGCACCGCGGCGACTGTCGCGTTATTTTGGATGCTCATGCAGTTGCGTGATTCAGGTCCTCCAAAGCATGGTCCATCACGAAGCTGCGCCGTTCAGCGGGCGTCAGTGCATATAGCGCTGACAGCACCGACTTGTCGACTCCGGATCGCTGCGGATGCTCACCCTTGAGCACCTCCACCCCGGTAGCACCGCCGAAGGCTGCTTGAACCGAGCGCAAGAAATCCCATAGCAAGTTGGTCGGCGCCGCCTGATCGCGATACAGGGCAATCAATGCGACCAAAAGCCCGCTGTCGACACCCCGATGAATCTGAAAGGCCGGGTACTTTCGGCCGTTCTCGCGCCCAGGCGGAAGCACTGAAAAGAGGTTGCCCTTCTTCTCTCGCTCATAGACGTTGGCGCGGGTGCAGTTCATCGTGGTTGCCATGGCGTCCGCCGAAAGCAGATCCTCATTAGCCGAAGGGCTTGGGGATCTGGACGCTCGAACGGGTTGGCCCAGTGGCCGATGGTCGCTCATGACCATCACTTTGAGATTCTTGGCCCGGCTCGGCAACCTTGCGAGTTCGCGGTGCACGTCCAGCGATTCCGACGACACAGATCCCCAGTCGACCCAATTTTGGGCAGGCATGGTCTGTTGAATGTCGAGAAGCATCGCAGGTGTCACAGCAAGTAGCACGGTCGGTTCGAGAAGGGAGGAGGACTTGACTTTGGAAGAAGTTTTTGAAGACATGGCCGGGTTTTGCCGCTCAAGCGGCATCAAATTCACGTCAGTGAAACGGTTGCCGCGCAGGCCGGGAAGATGTGTTCATAGCGAACGAGATCGTTCGCCGCACCCATCAGATTTGCTTGGCGGATGCGTCCGCTCTGACTGCACAGTCCGCGTTGGGAGTCCGGGACAGCGAGATCGGCAATCGTGCGCAGATAACTTCTCAGCACTTTGCCCAGCGCTCGCGGCACCGTCACGACAGACTCGAGACGATCTCCCCGCAAGATGGAAAGCACATCTGAAAGATACGAGCTGATCAGCACCATCTTCCGAGGAGGATCGAAGCTCAGGCACTCGCCGGGTGGCGCCAACAGGGCCAGGTCGCCGTTGTCCTCTCGAATCAGCAAAGTTCGCCGACCGCCGCGCACGGTTACTTCAACGCTGCGTTCGAGCAGATCTCTATGAAGCTTCTCAATGAATTCTTGAGCTTGCTCCCGACCCGCCGCTTCCGGATCTGGTTTGACGTTCTTGCCAGCCCCCTTCTTGACCAGGGTGATCTTCTTGCGCTCGCCTTCGCCGACGCCATTGGAGGCCTTCAAAAAACGCAGCAGCGCGTACTTGTCCGCCTCGGTCACCAGATCGTCAGGCCCGGACTTCGCGACACCGGCACAGCGAAATTGCTCAAGAAGCGCTTCGGGACTCTTTCGAAGCTCCGATGCAAACTCATGGACGGTTCTATTGCTCATAGAGCGCAAGTCTAGCGGATCATTCAAGTTTGTCAAGTTTGTCAAATTTGTTTTCGTCCAGGAGTCTGTTTCATCCGGGCAAAAATACAAGGCCAATGCCGCCAAGCGGCGCGCGCTCTCAGAGGTCCGTGGCGTTCCGCTGCGAGCAGTGCATGGTCATCCAGCGAACTTCTCAAATAGTGTGGGCGTTTTTCTCAACTGACGCGAGTTTGGCGCGACCGTTCCCGGCTGACCTTGCCCAACCCAGGACCATCGACAATCACACTGTCGACAACATTGTGCGTGTTGAGGCAGATGTCATAGTTTCGGAATTTAGTGAATACTCTTCCAAAACACCCGGCGCAGCGTTAAAGTTCGGAATATCAGAAATATTGTGGTGAGCACGCGCATCCACGCGAGTGTTTAGTAAATTCCGAAATGAACTCCACCGGCGTCAAGCAGAAGGTGATCCGCGCTGCCGACCCAGTTGCATCGCCCCCGATCTTGGTGCGCGGGCAGGGCGGCCTTGGGCAGTACGTGCGTCAAGCCAGAAAGCGGCAACAACTTCGCATCGACGACGCGGCGAGCCTCTTTGGCGTCTCTGTCGACCTGGTCTCGCGACTTGAGAATGGAGCGGGCTCCGTCCGGCTGGACAAGCTGCAGGCGGTACTCGACGGGCTTGGTCTTGGGCTTGTGGTCGGCCCCAAAAGTGACCTGCAGAGTTTTGTAGACAGGCAGAAGGCGTCGGACGATGAGCGGGTCTGAGGACAACGTGTATCGCTTGCGCGTGACGCACGATGGTGGCACCCCGGTCGGCGAACTCGCCTACTCAAGAGCGGAAGACCGGTGGTCGTTCCGTTATGACCACGCATGGGCGCGCCAGGGTGCCTTTCAACTCTCGCCGGCGTTTCCCTTGGAGCCGCCACCGGACGGCTATGACTCTCATGCGATCCGACGCTTCATCGTGAACCTCTTTCCGGAGGGGGCGCCTCTTCGCGCCGCGCTCGAGCAACTCCACGTCGCACCGAGCAACGCATTTGCACTGCTGCGGGAAATGGGAGGGGAGACGACCGGGGCCCTGGAGTTCCAGCCCTTCGATCAACCACCGGCTGCGGCCGCTCGTCGAGAACAACGCTTTCTGTCGCGAGAGGAGCTCAGCGGCCGTATCGATGCTGCAAAGGAAGGCGGCCTCACGGTGTGGGACGGCCGGGTGCGAATGTCGATTGCGGGCTATCAGGACAAGCTGGCCGTATGGGCTGCGCACGACCTCGTCCATGACACAGAGGCCAGCATGTGGCTGCCGGAGCCGCCACTGGCCTCGACTTTTATTCTCAAGCCGCAGCCGGCCGGCCCACGTACACCTCACCTCGTGGCCAACGAGCACTACTGCATGACGCTCGCAGGGGCGTATGGCGCTCAGGTGGCCCGTGTTGCCATCATGCGGCTGAGGGTTCCGGTTCTGGTCGTCGCCCGGTTCGACCGGCAATGGCGCGCCGAAGAAAACCACGATTGGGTGACAAAGCTGCACGTCATCGACGCCTGCCAGGCTGCCGATCTTTCGGTGGATTCCAAATATGAGCGCCATCTGGGCAATTCCCCCGCCCTCGCACCATATCGCGATGGGATGAGTCTGCCGCGACTTTTTGGTCTTGCCGCTCTCATGCGCCGCCCGGCGGTGGCGCGGTTGGAGATGTTGCGTTGGGCACTGTTCCAGCTGGCGGTCGGCAACTCCGATGCGCATGGAAAGAACTTTTCATTCTTCGTCGACCGAACCATGCTTGAGCCCGCGCCGTGGTATGACGTCGTGAGCGTGGCTCAATATCCGGAACTCGACCAAAGCTTCGCAATGTCCTTCGGCGATGCCTTCGGATGGGAAGAACTCAACGCGATGGAGCTTGCGCATTTCGCCCACCTATGCGGCATCGATCAAAAGCTGTTGCACCGGGAGACCGAGCGGCTGTCCCGTGCGATGAAGAGAGCACCCGAACTTCTTTCCGCCCCGGTGTACACCGAAGAGGAGCGTGACTTTCTGCACCCGATATGCGAACTGGTGCAGCGGCGCAGCCAAACGTTGGTGGAGCTGGCGGCCGGCGCCAGTGCCTTCACCGCCGAGCACTTCTAGCGGGTGCGGCGCCATCGGGTATGCCATTCACGGCCATGAAGAAGTACACCAGGACGCGCTGAAGCCTGATGGCGCCGGTGCTCAAGATTGGCAAGACGATCTACTCTGGCGTCGGGCTCGTTGAGGTTCCCGAGATGCCGGGCCCCGTTCTGGGGAATAGTCGGTTGCATCCTGCGCGGCGCCCCGAGACTGACGATGAGAAATACGACCTAAGCGCTCAGAGTCGTGCCTTGGCCGCCAACTCGGCCACGGACACGCCGAGGCCGGCGGCGATCTGTACAACGGTCATCACGCCAGGGTTTTGCATCCCCCTTTCGATGCTGCTCATGTAAGAGCGATCGATGTGGCTGCGATGCGCAAGTTCTTCTTGTGAAATGCCATGCGTCTTGCGCAATGCCTTGATGGCGGTCCCAAGCGCCAACAGCGCTGGGTCGAGGATCCGGCCGAGGTGGAAGGGCTGCGCCTGAGAGATCTCCAAAAATACGGATCGCCGGATGGCCCTACTTTTCAGCAGGAAGTACAGAAGTACCAATCGCAGGGCCTGCAAGGCGATGATGTCTACCACTCGATCATCGAGGGAGCATCGAGGACCAGCGCGGAGTACAACAACAAGTTCGGAATCAAGAAATGACGGCCAGCCATCTGGAGACCCCGATCTCGTGGACGAAGACCGGTGACGCGGAATTCCCTTTTCGGGCGACCGACGCGGACGGCGAAGCGCTCGTCGTTCGATTGAACGACTTTCCCGAAGAGCCGATGTACACCCTTCTGCGCAACTCGGTTCCGCTGGAAAGCTTTGATGATTGGCCCAAACACTGGCGCGTCGAATCGTGACTTGGCTCAAGGGCCTGAGGAGGGTCCCAATGCGGCGAGGCAGGCACTCACGTCGTGGATTGGATTCGCGCTGCCGGTGCTCGCATGGGGGTATTTCGCAACGGATCGTTGACATGTGGCGCACCGGCATGTCTTCGAAATTCAGTTTCGAATTCGTGGACCATCCCGCGTGCGTGAAGCCCTCCCTCGAGCGCTTTCCTGCGCCACGCGATCGCCATCGCATTCGATGCTTCGTCGGTCCACTCCTGGTTTGTGAACATGAGGAGATTCTGCCGCTGCTGCTCATCTCTGTTACCCCGACTGCGCATGCGCTGTCGCGCGCAAGCCAATGCTCAACACGGTGCCTCTGCATCATTTCGCTTTCGTGAACGCCCGTATTGGCCAGATCGCCATTTGAAGGGTGACAGCGGTATCGGCATCGAGGCGTTTCCCTGAGCCATTTCTTTCTTCCCCTTGCCTCTACCAGCGCCGAACCGCTGTCGAAAGCCAGTGTGCGCGGCGCAAGTGAAGCCCGCGTGAAGTCTGTGCAGGAGTCCCGTGAGACGATACCGGCCGTCTTGCAATAAGCCACCCTCGGATCGGAAAGGCATGCGCCTGCGTGCGGTGAGGCGTGCTTGAGGTCAGGCCTTCTTTCCGATCGATCGCCGACAACAGCGATACCTCGATCGAGGCGACGGCCCTTTGCGAAACAGCGAAGACGGCTTGTGGCAACGGGCTGTTGAGCTGCGAGCCGATCAAAGGTGTGCTTGACCCTTTCGGGAGCGCACGCGGAGCCTCGAAGCCAGGCCTCCTGCAATGCACGTCGGGACGTCTCGCTCGCGTACCGACAACCGCGATCCGTGTGATGGATATGCCGCAGCCGCCATCTACGAAGATGATTTGATATGACTTGCGAATTCGAGCAGTGACTTGCGCTGTTTGGCGTTCAACTGACCGAACCACAGGATGAGCTTGGCGAGCTCGTCATCCGCGGCATAAAAGTAGGGGGCCGGAACGCCAAGCTCGTCTGCCAGCCGATGCGCGAAAGAAATGTTTGGCTCATGGACCCCGCTCTCGTACCGAGAAATGCGTGCACTGGCGGTGCCATCATCCAGTCCCGCCTTAACGCCAAGCTTGTCTTGCGGCAAACCTGCCGCCAATCTCGCAAGTCTCAAGCGAGCACCGAAGACAGAGCGAGGAGATGGGTTGGGAGGCACTCTACGATAGTCGTAAGTCCGACTTTTCGCGTATCTACGTTTTTCGTAGGACCAGGACCTGCGCGTTCCGCTTCAGGCAGGTCTCTGTATGCCCCATCGAGCAATTGCATCCCCTCCTACCTAGCGCCCGGCCTCTGCGACTTCCGGTCTCGGTGACGCGCGCCCCGCCGCGGCAACCATCACCTGTCGTGCGCAGCCTGTCCGCGGCGCGCATCGGGGCGCAGGTGCGGGCGCTGCGCATGGCGGCTGATGTATCCGGTGGGGCGCTGGCGAAGGCCTCGGGGATTTCGGCCTCGATGTTGTCACGCATCGAGCGGGGCCTGGTCTCGCCTTCGGTGGAGACCCTGGAGCGTCTCTCGAAAGGTTTGGGCGTGTCGGCGCCGCGCTTCTTCGGCGATCAGGCGCGGCGGACGGACTTCTGCCATGTGCGTGCGGGGCGGGGCGTTGTCGTCGATCGGATCGGTGCGGTCTCCGACTACCGCTACGAGTTGCTGGGCCACCTGCTGTCGGGCAACCTCTTCGTCGAGCCCTACCTGGTCACGCTGCTGCCCGGCGCCGATCCCTACGTGACCTTCCAGCATCCGGGCCTGAAGTTCCTGTACTTCCTGTCCGGGGAAGTCATGTACCGCTACGGTGGCAAGTCGGTGGCGGTGGGGGCGGGGGATTCGCTGCTGTTCGAAGCGACCGCGCTGCACGGCATCGAAGCGATTCAGAGCGGGCCGGTGTCGTACCTGTCGGTGGTTTTCACGCTGCGCGAGTAGGCTGTTTTTGGCGGCATTGCCGCGCAGCGGGGCAACGCATGCCCATTCGATGGTCCCCCCCCGAATTCTCTGCATGCCGAATTCGCCTCTCTGTCCATAGCGTTCTCTCGGTGTTCGGCATGCCGAGCTGGTCAATGCTCAGCAGGTAGGGCGGTATTGACGTCGCAAGCGATCATCTGCCTTCCATTCTGATGTCTGACGGTCAGTCGATCTGAATCTTGGCATCCTTCACGATGCGCTCGTAGGTGGCCGCTTCCTTGTCGATGTAAGCGGAAAATTCGGCCGGAGTACCCGGGGAGGGCACAAAGCCCTGCGGCCCGAGGCGTTCGGCCACGAACGCAGAGCGCATGGCCGTGGCAACCTCCGCCGAAAGCCGCTCAAGGATCGCTGCAGGCAGCTTGGGCGGCGCCCACAGCCCATACCAGGTGACCATTTCGAAGCCGGCAAAGCCGGATTCCGCGACCGTCGGCACATTGGGCATGGAGGGCAGGCGTTCGCGCGTGGTGACGGCGAGGGGCTTGAGCTTGCCAGCCGCGATGTTGGGAGCAGAAGACGGGATCGCGTCGATGATCACGCTGATCTGTCCTCCCAAGACATCGTTGAGTGCACTGCCCGTGCCCTTGTAGATGACGATGGGCACGTCGAGCTTGCCGTCTCGCTTGATTGCCTCCTGCGCCAGGTGCATCGGAGATCCGATGGCCGAAGTTCCAAACGCATACTTCGACGGCTCGCGGCGGGCCGCCGCGAGGAACTCTTGCAGATTCTTGCCCGGCACACCCGGGTTTGCCACGACCACCATCGGCACCGACCCCAGCAGAGAAATCGCCGTGAAATCGGTCTTCACGTTGTAGGGCGTCTTCTTCATGAGAAAAGGGCTTGCGACAAGCGTCGGCGATTGAAGCAGGAGCGTGTAGCCGTCGGGCGGTGCCTTGGAGGCGATGTCGCTTCCGATGGATCCGCTGGCACCAGGGCGGTTGTCCACGATGAACGGCTGGCCCATCTGGTCCCCCAGCTTCTGGGCCAGCACCCGGGCCACCAGATCGACCGTGCCGCCCGCCACGTACGGCACGATGATTTTCACGGGCCGCGAGGGATAGTTGTCCGCGATGGCCGGGATGCTTCCAGCACACAGCGCAGCGGTTGCGATCGCTCGCAGGAAGATTCTCTTGTTCATTGTTTGTCTCCGGATGATTTGAGGCTCGGCCTTGCGAGCGCCGTCTCAACAGCAATTCATCTTCAGCAAGCGAAGGGCGTTGCCGAAATAGATGCCATCCTGTACGTCCTGTGGAAGATCCAGTTCGTCGATCGCCTGGGGGATGGTCCTCAGGAACATCGGTCCCCCTTCCGGATCGAAGGGGCAATCGGTTGCAAAGACCACCTGCTTCGGATCGAAGAAGTCCAATCCGCAACGAATCCCCGACTTGCCGCCTGCCAACGCCGTGTCGACATAGAACATCTTGAAAAAATCGATGGGGCGCTTCTTCATGCGCTTGAGCAGCCCCTCGTAGTCTTCGCCCGATGTCCGGGAGCCGAACTGGTCGAGTCCCGGGCCGACGCGTCCGTCGAAGTACGGAATCATGGCGCCCATGTGGTGCGTGATGACTTTCAGCTCTGGAAGGCGTTCGAAGAAGCCCGAGAAAACCATGCGCGACATCGCCGCGCTCGTTTCATAGGGCCAACCGAAGGTCCACCAGATCTCGTACTTCGACTTCTCTTCGCTCGCATAGTCCGGCATGGACGCGCCGCGGGCCGGATGCATCCACACCGGAACGTCGTACGTCTTGCTGGCCGCCTCGAAGATGGGCCAGAACTCCGGATCGTCCAGCGGCCGTCCATTGACGTTGGTGAATACCTGGATGCCGCGTGCGCCGAGGACCGCGATGGCGCGCTCCATCTCCTCGAGCGCTGCCGGCACGTTGTTCATGGGAAGGGATGCGACAAACGCGGGGAACTTGTCCGGATGCGCATCGCGGATCTTTGCCATCTCGTCGTTCGCCAGGCGCGCCATCTCGGGCGAGGTCTGCGGTCCGGCGATCAGCTCGATGGGAGGATTGGAAAGCGTCAGGACTTGCTGATAGCCAGGAAAGTCCTCCATCATCTTCAGCCGCGCGTCGAGGTCATGGAGGACCGGAATGGTCAGCCATCGCTTGATCGCGCCTTGATCCTTGGCGATCTCGGCCATCCTGTCGAAGTAGGCCTTCGGCAGGATGTGTGCATAGCTGTCGATCTTTCGCATTCTTGCTTTCGTTGGTCGACGCCATGGGTCGGCATCAGGTTCTTCATGCGCTCGCGACAGCGGCACCGTCGGGCCGAGGATCGCGTGGAACTTGTCGCTTCAATTCACTATTGGTGAATTATGAAGTGAAAAAATGGACCCCACAAGGCCCCATGCGTCGTTGCGGCTAGCGCAGCGCGTAGGCGGTGACGACGTCAATGATGTGCAGCATCCGCTGGGTCAGCATCTTCTGGCTGCCGAGCTCGCAGCTGAAGCCGACAGAGAGCGTGTGGATGTTGGACAGGTAGAAGTAGGCGCAGCCCGCCATCGTGATGTACAGCTGCATGGGGTCGATGCCCGCGCGGAACACCCCGTCCTTCTGTCCCCGCTCGAGGATGTTCGCAAGGGTCTGCAAGAGCGGGGAATTCAACTCCTTGATGCGGGGCAGGGCGGCCAGGTGCTTCGCCTTGTGCAGGTTCTCGCTGTTCAGGAACGTGATGAACTCCGGGTGCGCGATGTAGTAGTCCCAGGTGAATTCGACGAGCCGGCGCAACGCAGCGAGCGGCGCCATGTCCTTGAGATCGAGGTAGAGCTGCGCGTCCCGGATCTCCTCGTACACGCTCTCGAGCACGGCGGAGAACAGTCCATCCTTGTCCTGGAAGTAGTAGTACACCAACCGCTTGTGCACGCCGGCCTCGGCTGCGATCCGCTCCAGCCGCGCGCCGCCGAGACCATGCACGGAGAACTCCTTTCTCGCCGCCTCGAGGATGGCCTTGCGTGAACGATCCGCATCGCGCGTCCGGGCTTCTGCTGTGCTCGCTGTCTTCATGGGCAATTCTTCGACGCGGCTCGCCGTTGCCGAGCCGCTAGGGTTAATGCGTAGGCAAGTATGGCTGACATGCAGGGCTTTCCGCTCCACAATTCACTAATTGTGAATTAAAGCAATGAAGCGGCGCACTCATTCATGTGGGTGGTCCATCCCGGTTCCGCCGCATTCCCATCAACCATCGAGGAGATCTCGTGAAGAAGAAAACCATCGCGGCCGTGGTTGTGCTGTCCTGCGCCGGTGCGGCCAGCGCGCAATCGTCCGTCACCTTGTTCGGAGCGCTCGATGCGGGTGTCAGCTACTACAGCACGACGAGTTCCTTCTACAACAACACCGGCCGCCTGCTCCTGCCAGGGGCCGACATCAAGCGCAGCCAGACCACGCTCTCCAACAGCGGCACCACGCCGAGCCGTCTGGGATTCCGCGGCACCGAGGACCTGGGCGGCGGCCTGGCCGCGAGCTTCTGGATGGAAGCCGGCCTGGCGAACGACTCGGGCACGGGTGCCGGGCCGGGCAGCGTCATCGTCTTCAATCGCCGCTCCACCGTGAGCCTTTCAGGTCCGTTCGGCGAGGTCCGCCTGGGCCGGGACTACACACCCACCTACTGGAACGACGCCGTCTTCAGCCCGTTCAGCACGCTGGGCGTGGGCACCAACGTGGTGTCGAGCGTCGGCAGCAACCTGCAGATCGCGAAGGGACCCGGCTCGGCGGTCTCGGCGACGGACAACTACATGCGCACCAGCAACAGCATCGGTTACTTCTTGCCGCCAGGGCTGGGCGGCTTCTATGGCCAGGTGCAGTACGCGCTGCACGAGAACGCAAGCCAGAGCAATGTGCCAGGCACGCCGAGCGCGAAAGGGCGTTTTGCCGGCGGCCGGCTGGGTTATGCCGCCGAAGCGCTCGACGTGGCACTGGCCTATGGCGAAAGCACCGCTGCGGATGCGACGGCACTGGACGCCGCGGGGGTGGCGACCGGCGCCCGGCTGCGCGAGAAGATCAAGACCCTCAGTCTCGGTGCCTCCTACAACTTCGGGGCTTTCAAGCTCTTCGGGGAACTGTCGCAGGTGCGCGATGTTTCCGTCTCGACGGTACCTGTGCCCGTCCTGGGCGCGCTCAGCACGCGCGAGACCGACAAGTACAAGGGCGGCCTGCTCGGCGTGACGGTGCCTGCGGGCGCCGGTCTGATCAAGGGCTCTTACTCCTGGGTGAAGTTCGACAATGACCTGGGGGCTGCTGCCAGCCCCTTTGCCGCCGACCGCGATGCCTCGGTTCGCAAGCTCGCCATCGGCTATGAGCACAACCTCTTGAAGCGCACCGCGCTGTACGCCACGGTGGCGCGCATCCGCATCAAGAACGGACAGAACAACCCGGCCATCATGGCTGCGAGTACCGGCGGCACGGCAGGCTATCTTTCCAGCGGTGCTGGTGTGTCGGGCTATGCGCCTCGCGGCGCGATGGGCTACGACTTCGGCATCAGGCACGTGTTCTAGGACAGGAGGAAAAGACTGCGCTGCGCATGAGGTGCCATTAGGAATCGCTGGTTGCATGCCGAGCCAGCATTGTGGGCTCGGTCAGGCTTCCCCAAGCATTGACCAACTGTTGGACGATTTCGGCGACTACCCTGCACGCAGGCGAAAGCTTCCCCTGCTTTGGGAACGCCAGCGTCACGTGACGAAAGAAATCAGGCTTTACGAGCTTGCTGGCTCGAAGGCGGCCCTGTTGAAGCTCCTCCGCAATCGAATACGGCCCCCATCATCGAATAGAGGTCTGTCGTATTTGCCACGAGTTCTTTCTGCATCGTCAATGAATCAGCGGGAGCGCCGCGGGCGCGAGCCGCTTGCCCGCCACCTTCAGGGTGTCATCCGAGCGACCCAGCACGAAGAAGTGGCCCTCGTGGTCCTCCTGCACCAGGTCGCCATGGGTCCAGCAACCGGGCACCGCCCGCCAGTAGGTCGACTTCAGGCGCGCGAGGTGAGGCGCCCCGGTCCCGCACGCGCGATGCTCGCGACCTGACGCGACAAAGAAGGCATCGGTGACCACGCGCTTCGGCACAGGTGCAGGGGCGCTGCCGCTCCGTCGGACCGAAGACATGCTGGGGCAAGTCTGCGCACAGGTACTGGAGATCCTCCGCGTCGGTGGCCTGGCGCACTGCGCGGCGTCGCGCACGTCCCGCATGAAGCTCGAGCAGTTCCTGCCGCATGGCGGCCGCCACTTCGGCCCGAGCGGGAACGCCCCGAACAACGGCGCGCTCGCCCGTGCTGCGAAAAGTCGATCACCCGAACCAGCGATCGCTGGTCGAAGTCCGCCATTGCAGGTGCCTCATGCGTCGTGTTTGCGCGGGTCGCCCGCCGACATGCGCCGGACGGCCGGCCGCTCCATCGACCTGCGCATGGTCGGCAGCCCTGCGTCGACGCCGATCTGCAAGCGTGTCGACTTCCTGGTGCGTCAGGGACCTTTGGCGCTCAGATCGAGGAGGACGGTCGGGATCAACTCGGACACCGTCGGATGGATTGGCACGGCCCAGCGCAGCGTGTCGATTGTCTGGTCCGCGTGCATCATGTCCAGGATGCCGTGGATCGCTTCGTCGCCGCCTGTGCCCAGGATGGCCGCACCCAGGATCTTGCGGGAGTCGGCATCCGCCACGACTTTCATGAACCCCTGGCTCTCGCCTTTCTCGACCGCACGGCCGACCCGGGTCATCGAGCGCTTCGAATACAGGAGTCGCCGTCCGTCTTTTGCCGCCTCGGCGTCGGTCATTCCGACCCGCGCGAGCGGTGGATCGATGTACAGCGCGTAGCCGGGCAGGCGCTGGCTCACGCGCCGGTCGGCGCCGTCCAGAAGGTTGGCCGCGACGATCTCGAAGTCGTTGTAGGCCGTGTGCGTGAACGCCCCGCGGCCGTTGCAATCGCCCAGTGCCCAGATGCCCGGCACGTTCGTCTGAAGCTGGTCGTCCACGCCGATGTAGCCGCGGGCGTCGACTGCAATGCCCGCTTGTGCCAGGCCGAGATCGTCCGTGTTGGGGCGCCGTCCCATCGCGAGGAGCACATGGGTGCCGGTCACCGATGGTTCGCCCTCCTTGCAGTCCACGTCAACGCAGACGCCGGTTTCGTGCGCCTTGAAGCTGATGCATTCCGCGCCGGTGCGTATGGCAATGCCCTCTGCCTCGAGGATCTCGCGGACCGCGGATGACACATCCGGGTCTTCGCGCGCGATCAGACGGTCCGCGCGCTCCACGACCGTGACCTCGGCGCCAAAGCGGCGGTACATCTGCGCGAACTCCAGCCCGATGTAGCTGCCGCCCACGATGACCAGGCGGCGCGGCAGCGTTTCCAGCGCGACCATGTCGGTGTTGGTGAGAAAGGGCACCTCGTCGACGCCGGGCAGGTCAGGCACCTGCGCGCGTGCGCCGACATTGATGAAGATCTTCGGCGCGGTCAGTCTTTGGTCGTTGACATCGACAGTGCCCTCGGCAACGAACCGGGCGTGGCCGCGAATCAGTTCGACATTGCGCATGCCCGCCAGCCATTCCTCGTTGCCCCTGCGCGAATCGAGGATCACCTTTCGAGCGCGGGCGGCAACGGCCGGCATGTCCATCGTGACGGGGGATGCCACGGAGAAGCCGTAGTCGCTCCCGCGGCGGGCCGTGTGGGCCGCGTAGGCGCTCGCAATGAGCGTCTTGGTGGGTTTGCAACCCGTGTTGACGCAGGTGCCGCCGACCAGATGGCGCTCGATCAGCACCACCTTGTGTCCCGTCGCATCCAGCCGTCCTGCAAGCGACGGGCCCGCCTGCCCGGCGCCAATGATGATGGCATCCACCGCTCGCTCGGCCATGTGCTTTTCCTTTGTGTTGTGGAAGCGTTGAGTCGATCCTGCAGAGGCTGCGCCCGAACGGGGAGCGTCGGGTGCACCGGGCAGAACCGTGACCTCGGGGATCTTCAAGGACGGGCTCGTGCTCGACCATTCCAAAATTCCCCCGTAGTTTGCGACGGCGCGGGCGGCTTGCGAATCGGCCCAAGGTGCGTAGATTTGCTCCGATCCAGGGAGATGCCCGTCCCCTGGCTCGTCGTGACGGTCGGAGCCAGGCCGCCGGCGGTCCGGCGAGGGATTTGGATTCTTTGGAGAAGCCCGCGGATTGCTGAGCGCAGCTGCCGGCTCCTTCGATGTACCTCGTCTGTCGTGCGGCACCCTCATTGGCGTCTTGCGCCAGCCAAGCACGCCTTCTCGAGATGTGCAGGTGCGAAGACCAGGAATTTCTCTCAACAGCGTTGAGAGTTTGAGCCAGGCGGATAGGCCTGGAAGAACTGCCGCAGGCGGCAAAAATCGCATGGAGCAGTTCCAACTGCGACCGCCTGCCGTGCCGCTGCAGCTGGATGATGCATAGCAATTGCTATACAATTTAACGATGAAGACTGCTCAACTTCCCCCGGTTCGTGTGACGGCTGCCGTTCGAGAGCAGATAGAGGGCGTGCTGCTCGAAGGTGAAACGCTGTCGCATTTTGTCGAGCAGGCGGCGACCGATGCTGCTCGTCGCCGCAAGGCACAGCAAGATTTCGTGGCGCGTGGACGCGCCTCGCTAGCCCGTGCGCTCGAATCAGGCGAGTCCTATGCGGCAGACGAGGTGCTCGCTGCGATGAAGTCTCGGATCGACATCGCACGCAAGGCTGTCGAAAGGGGGCGCAATGGCATCTCGAAACGGCGCGCGTGACTTACCTTGTGCGCTTGACGCGTGAGGCATTGGAAGATCTGCAGCGTCTTGAAGCCTTTCTCCTCGAGGCGGCTCTCAAGCACGGAGACTGGGAACTGCCGGATCGCGCACTACTGGCCATCCGGAGAGAATTCCGCATCTTGGAGTCCAATCCTTTCACCTGTCGAATTGCCTTCGACGACCGATTGGAGCGAGAGCTCGTCATTCCGTTTGGTGCCTCGGGCTACGTTGCCTTGTTCCATATCATCGGTGAAAGAGAGATCGTGGTGTCTGCCATCCGGCATCAGCGGGAGGACGACTATCACTGACCGTGAGGTCGTCCACGCCATCAGGCATTGGGCCCCAGTGCCCCTCCTGCGTAGTCACCGTCCAGTGCATCGCCCGAGAGGCGGCGAGTCTCAGGTATGTGCCGTCTCGTCTTGCTGCGCCTCGCGTCGGCCCGAATAAAGCGAACGGAGCGTAGGGCTTGCTGCGATGTGGAGCGTGACACAAGGAGAACGAAATAGCTGCCACTTCCGGCTTTCCCTCCATCGCCGATGCGGTTCAAGCTGCCATTGGCCAACCGCCTGGCGTCGCGGGCTCAGGCGGGTCTCGATCCTCTGCCCGTGGTCAAGTTGTTCGGGCCTGACGTGAGGCCACTTGGCTGGTGAGCGAGATCGACTCCGAGGACGGGATATCGTCTTCGATCTGCGCGATCTCGAGCTCAGTTTCCGGGAGCCGGGGTTCGTGAGCCTTGGTGGTTTGACCGACCTGCGCGGCGTGTCGGGCCTGCCGATCGCACTGGACAGCATTTCCCGGTCGACTGGCGTCTGAGCGCCTTCGCGTAGGAGGCGCGCATGGCAGAACGCATCCAGGCCTGAGCGCCTCGCCGCCGGCGTGGCCGGCGACCTTCTTTCTGTCTCTTCCTTTCTCCGTCCTTTCCGTTCTCTGTTGTGCGTCGGTTCCGCCTTGCGCATACCCGGTACGAAGTCCGAGGCAGCTGTCGACTCTGATTTCTGCCAGTGGGCTCGACGGCCGAACCACTCCAGCCTTCGAGGGGCGCGGCCGTTGCGCCGGTCGGGGCATCTTGCCTGTGCCTGTGCCTGTGCCTGTGCCTGGCTCGCGTGCGGTGCGCGGACGGCGGCGACGCCTGGACGCCGATGCGCGCGAGGGTCGGAGAAGGGCCGGCCGACCGGGGAATCGTCGCGGGTCGCCGAGTGGCCGTGCATGCACGGCGGTCACTGGCCAGGCCGCTCGCCTCGGCGTTCGGCGGTTCCTGACAGAGCCGGAGGCGCGCGCTTCACAGCGGCCTCGATGGCACGCCGCCCTGGGGCGGTGCGGCGTCGCGTGCGGGTGCCTGCGGCCTGTCCGCGTGGCCTCTGCGTTCGAAGCCACCTCTTGGCCGACGCATAGCGCGCACGGGCCGCTGTCCAGGGCTGCGGGCTTTGCCACCGTCCTCACCCGGTCCTCGCTGCACTCGGCTGCGGCTTGCGGGCGGTCCCTGGACATCGGCCCTTTTCGCGCGCTGTTCATGCGTCGAGGCGGCTCCGAAAGCAGATGTTCAACCACCGCGGCACATGCCGCAGAAAGGCCCAGCCATGCACGCGAACTCAACGTCCAGCGCCACCCCGCGCGATGCGGGTCGCCCGGATCACGCGGGGACCCCCACAGCCACGGGCGTTCCCCCCGCACCCCCCGAGGACTCACCCAAAGCAGGTGGGGGTGTTGCCCCAACCCCGGACACCGCTGCACGGGGGCGGGACCGCATGGACGTGCGGCAGGTCGTGACGGACCGGATCATCGCGATGCTGGAGAAGGGCGGCAGCGTGTTCCGCGAACGCTGGACGCGGGCGGCGGCGCGCGGGGTGCCTCGCAACGGCAAGACCGGGGCGCCCTACCGCGGCGCGAATGTGCTGCTGCTCTGGGAGGCGGCGATCGAGGCGGGCTACGCGTCCAACGTGTGGCTGACCTACCGGCAGGCGCAGAGCCTCGGCGCCCAGGTCCGCCGGGGCGAGCGCGGCGTGCTGTGCGCGCACTTCGAGCGCAGGGCGCGGGAGCACCTTGACGATGCCGACGATGTCCTCTCGGATGGCGGCGTGGATGAGGAGCCCCTGACGGCCCGTTCCGGTGTGCGCGCGGGCGTGCTGCTGTGCCGGCCGTTCTGGCTCTTCAACCTGGCGCAGATCGAGGGGTTGCCGCTGGAGGTCGTGGACCGGGGCATCGCCGCGCCGGCGGCTTCGCAGGGTCCCGTGGAGCGGGCGATGCGGCTGCTCGGGGGCTGCCATGCGACGATCCGGCACGGGTTTGACCGGGCGGCCTACCTGCCGGCGCTCGACGAGATCCGTCTGCCGTGGCCGCGGCAGTTCACGAGCGCCGAGGCGCTGTGCGCGACCGCGCTGCACGAGCTGGTGCACTGGACCGGCCATCCCGAGCGGCTGAACCGCAGCTTCGGGCGGCGTTTCGGCGATGCGGCCTATGCGTTCGAGGAACTGGTGGCGGAGCTCGGCAGCGCGTTCCTCCTGGGGCAGTGCGGGCTGGTCGATGCCACGGTCGAGGGGCATGCGGCCTACATCGACGCCTGGCTGAAGGTGCTGCGGGCCGACCGCACGGCGATTTTCACGGCAGCGCGCCTCGCGGAGGAGGCGTTCGCGTACATCGTGGCGCGGGAGATGCCTGCCTTTGGGGAGGCCGCGATGGACTGAGGGCGCAATGCGCAGGGTGTCGCGAGGTCTCAGAGGGAGCCGTTGGCGATCTGGTCGAGGTACAGCTGGAAGCTTGTCCTCGCGCGGTACACCCCAGCGATGCCGGCCGTGCCTGGCGCCGGAAGCTCGTAGATCGAGTATTCGAGTGTCCCGTCTGCGAGCAGAAACAGTTCCAAGGCCCGGTTCACGAGGTCGAGTGCCTGCCGCTCGATGATGTCGAGCGCGGCCGCGAACAGTGCGCGCTGCGTGTCGAGGTCCAGGCCAGTTTCGGCGTTGAGACAGACAAGGCCGCAGTGGATCTGCGCCTTCGAATGAAGGCCGCCGAGGTTGCCCGGACCGCGCCACGAAAATCCACGGCGTTGTTGGTCACCAATGCGAAGTCTTCCGCCAGCACCTTCTCCATCAGGTCGCGGTCGAGCATGCCCTGCCAGCCTCGATCCCGTACGCACGTCGATTCGAAGTGGCCGCACGCAACGGCGATCTGCCGAAGCCGCGGGGTCAGGCATTCGTCGATGGGAAACTTGAGCGTCGTTGCGCCGGCGGCTTGGCCGAGCCGAGCCGGACGGGCCGGCCTCGTTGCGGATGCACCTGGGCATGAACTTGCGCGGCGGTCCGCGGGTCGCTCGTCAGCGAATACTCATCCAGCACGCGGTCTTCCGGGATTCCCTTTTCGAGGGAGGACAGAACGGTCTCGATGGGCAGCCGTGTCCCCTTGAAGCATGGCTTGCCGCCCATCACGCCGTCGATCTTCGTGATCAGTTCGTCCGCTGTATCCACCACTTTGGCGCGAGCGAATGCCTCGGACACAATGGCCGTGAAATCAAGCTGCAGGCCAATCCTCGGGTCCACGATCATCCAGTCGATGTCCTTCGCCATGTCATGAAGGCCGATCAAGTCTTCCCTGGATTTCGAGCGCGCAACGCGCGCGGTCAGCTCGCTCAGGATGTTCTTCCGAGCCGATGCCACAAGCCAGTCGTCCGACTGGAAGAAGAAACTTGCCCCGCAGGGCCAAGATTTACGCCAAGGTCGGTGCCGTCGGACCGGCGGAATTCGCACGCAACATGGGCAAGCACCGCGGAGAGGTCTGAGCTCGTCCGGCGAAAGTTCAGGTTCCCTTGAAGCGACTGATCCGCTCAGCGCCGCAGCGACCGAAGTGGCGAATGGGACTCCTCTGCGGCGTGGAGGACCCGCGAGAGCATTGTCCGCAGTCATGGTTCATCACACGTGCACTTGCCATCCAAGCAGGCGGACGGTGCCTGCAAAGCGTCAGTTGGATGGCATCCCTTCAAGCGTGTCCACCGCGGCCTGCAGCCCGCCCAGCACACGCTCGGCGACCCATGGCGAGAAATCCTTCGGCAACTGCGCCTGCACTTCGCTGATTGCGCGGGGCGTGCGTTCAATCAGCTGCTGGATGATGGCTTCGGCGTCGTGCGCATAGCCTACCTGTCGGGCGGTGCTGTTGAAGTGCCGGCGCTGGATGGCGGCCATGGTGTAGTGCTTGCTCTTCCCGAGAAGCGCCATGGCCATCTTGACCTCGCGTGGCGCCCACTGGTTGGGGCCCTTGCCGAGGATGGGATAGGCCGACATCACGTCATACATCTTCGTCAGCCGGAAGCCGCCGCCGGCCAGCAGATGAATGCTGAAGTTCTTCGCATGTCCATCCGGCGCGCGCAGCAGCCAGAACAGGACCTGCGAGGCCATCAAGGTGCGCATGTCATCCGCCGCGGTCGCGGACTGCTGCAGCAGTGCAAAGAGCTTGCGCAGGCCGGGTCCGCCTTCGCTCTCGTACTTCATGAGCGGCGACGTCCCCGTCGCCTGGCAGAAGTCTTCCTGGGGCAGCCGCAGGAGGCGGCCGTTCGAAATGCGCCTGTCAAAGCGTTCGACGACGAGGACGCGCTGTTTCCCGAACGAGGTGATGGTGGCGTCTGCCGTGGAGAGCCCGTAGGCGTGTAGCAGCTTCAAGCACAGCCACTCGTTGTCCACCGAGGTGGAGAAGTCGGCCCGGACGCCGCCGATCAGGCCCAACGGGAGCTTGAAAATGTGCGTGGTGGGGGTGGCGCCCCGCGGCTTGTGCCAGGCGCCGTTCCACCACAGATAGGCATCCTTTTCCTGCGCGCCGGCCAGGGAAATGCGGAAGTCGTCGTCCGGGTCCTCAGAAGCGCCGAACTTGTCGGGACTGACGACGCTCAGCAGGTGCCGCTCGATGGACTCGTCATCGACCTGCACCGCTTCCACCTGATCGGTGGCCGTGGGTGTCTGGGCCTCGTCGAGAAGCTGAACGGCGCCCACGCAGTCGCGCCCGATAGCGCGCAGAAGAGGGAAGGCGTCTACCGAGCCGGTCTTGAAGCGCGCCGCCACGCGCTTGCGAATGGCATTGCTCTCGGGCAACAGGTTGTCGAAGTAGTGTTCGACGGCGGCGCCCTTGATGGGCTCGTTGTGCGGGTTGAAGGGCAGGGACAGGGAAAGCGGGCGACCGACGTCCGATCGAACCCAGGCGTCGTCGTAGTGAAGCTCCATGTCGCCGCGGGCAGGGATTGTCCAGCGGCCGACGCGTTCACCGTTGGACCAGAGGCCGAGGGACTGGCTGTGTGACCGACGGCCCATTTCACCACTCGGTCGTGCGTGGCCCGGCCACTGGCGCGCCGCGCCCGCCCAGCTTCAGCTCGAGGCCGAGGGCCGAGCACCAGGTCAGGAGCTGTCTGACGCTCAGCTCATCAGGATGAAGCTCAAGGTGGGAGATCCGGTTCTGGCTGAGGTTCAATTTGGCGCCGATGGCCGCCTGATTCAACTTCATTCGCTTGCGCGTGCTGCGCAGCAGCTGCCCCAGCTGATCGCCAGACACCAGAGGTTGGGCGGGAAGCATATCCATGGAGTATCCGTATTCGTGCTATCTGCATTTTATCTTGCATTCAGATAAATTCCAGATAACTGAAAACAGGATAAACGAAAAACAGCACAAACTCAGCTACTCGAAAATGCCGCGGGCGCAATGCGCAGGGTGTCGCGAGGTCTCAGAGGGAGCCGTTGGCGATCTGATCGAGATACATCAACTGGAAGCTTGTCCTCGCGCGGTACACCCCAGCGATGCCGGCCGTGCCTGGCGCCGGAAGCTCGTAGATCGAGTATTCGAGCGTCCCATCTGCGAGCAGAAACAGTTCCAAGGCCCGGTTCACGAGGTCGAGTGCTTGCCGCTCGATGATGTCGAGCGCGGCCGCGAACAGTGCGCGCTGCGTGTCGAGGTCCAGGCCAGTTTCGGCGCTGAGACAGACAAACAGGGCCGCAGTGGATCTGCGCCTTCGAATGAAGGCCGCCGAGGTTGCCCGGACCGCCGCCGCCACGAAACTCCACAGAGTTGTTGGTCACCCATGTGAAGTCTTCCGCCAGTACCTTCTCCATCAGGTCGCGGTCGCGCATACCCTGCCAGCCTCGATCCCGTACGCACGTCGATTCGAAGTGGCCACGCGCAACGGCGATCTGCCGAAGCCGCGGGATCGGGCATTCGTCGATGGGAATGCACCTGGGCATGAACTTGCGCGGCGGTCAGCGGGTCGCTCGTCAGCGAATACTCATCCAGCACGCGGTCTTCCAGGATTCCCTTTTCGAGGGAGGACAGAACGGTCTCGATGGGCAGCCGTGTCCCCTTGAAGCATGGCTTGCCGCCATGGCGGTTGGGCCTTCGGCAGGGCCAGAGCGGGACATCGGGTCTATGCTGAAAGTTATAACTTACGAAACTCCATGATTGGGGGTTTTTGCAAGGTATGGCTTGCATCGTCGCTCTGACATGGTGGGTATCAGCTATAACTGGCAGAACTGCCAATTTTCTCTATAATGTCAGCCATGGCTGACAAAATAAGATTGCCAGACGAGCTGGGTCGCCAGCTGCGAGTGCAGCGCGAAGCGCTAGGGATGAGCAAGTCCGAGCTTGCCGAGAAGGCCGGCAAGGTTCGGGAAGTCATCTACCGGCTTGAATCCGGGGAAGACGCCACAGTGTCCTCGCTGCTCGCCGTGCTGGGAGCACTCGGTCTGGCGCTGCGATTGGAGCGGTCTGGCTTGCCTTCTGCCAGTGAAGTCGCTGCGCGATTCCACGACGACGACGATGCTCCCTGAAAAGATTCGTCTCCTGAATGTCTCGATCGGGGACGCTGCCCAGGCGGGCCAGTTGCTCCGGACCTCCACCTACGAGTTTCGGTATCTGGCGCCGGACGCGGAGCAGGCGACGGTGGCCCTGCTGATGCCGCCCAGCGAGCGCCTCACCTGGCAAGACGGGGACCTGTTTCCCCCGATGGACCAGAATCTTCCCGAGGGCGACCTGTTCATGAGGATCCGGGAGCTGTTCCCGAAACAGCCGATGACGCCGATGCACATGCTGGCGCTGGTCGGGCGCAACGGGATTGGGCGGCTGGGCTACAGCCTGGCCGACCAGGTTGCACCCTCCTTGCCTCGCACGCTGAGCAAGGCCGAACTGCTGGGCACGAAGTACACGCCGGAGGTTTTCAGTGAGTTGGTGGCGGCCTACTTGAGCACGGGGGCGGGCATTGCGGGCATGCAGCCCAAAATCATGGTGCCGGACCGATCGACGGTGCCCATCCCATCGCTCATTGTCAAGGCGGCAAGTGCGGCCTACCCCGGGCTGGCTGCCAACGAGTATCTGTGCCTGACGGCCGCCAAACGTGCAGGCATCGATGTGCCGTCGTTCGCATTGTCCGACGATGGTCAGATGCTGGTCTTGGACCGCTTTGACCTGGTCGTCCATGACGATGGTCGGGTCGAGCGGCTCGGCTTTGAAGACATCGCGGCGCTGGCGGGGCTGCGGGTGCGCGACATCTTGTCGGACCGCAAATACCATGGCAGCTACCAGCGTGTCGCCGAGTTGCTGCGCCAGTTCCAGCTTCACAGCAGCAACCTGCATCGATTCTTCGAGCAGGTGGCCTTCTCCATCATGGTCCGCAACGGCGATGCGCACCTCAAGAACTTCGGATTGCTCTACCGCTCGCGCCAGGACGTGTGGTTGGCGCCCATGTTCGATGTGGTGACAACCTCCATCTACAGGTACACCCAGTCCCCGGGCGGCCCTGAGCTCGAAGACCGGACACTTGCGCTCAAGTTGTTCGCGGGTAAACACCAGACGAAAGCCTATCCGACAACCGAAGAACTGGTGGATTTCGGCCGCCGCATCTGTGGTGTCGCCCAGCCCGTCGAAGTGATTGACCGGATAGCGGCTGCCATGGGCAAGACCCTGGACGAGGCCAGAGGCGACGCGCGTGTCACCAGGGCGCTATGGGAGCAGATGGCGCGAGCCTGGGAAGAGGGCCGCGCGCACGCGCGATGAACGGCCCGCGCCGGCCGGTGCTTTCTCTGCCGCGGTGCATGGCGGCGCTCCTCACATTTTGCCGGCAGCATCTTCTTGAGGCGTTCTGGTTCCGTTGCATCGCGGGTCCGCGCGCCACACAGGCGCTTGGAAGGTCGAGATGCATTGGCCGCGCGTTGGAAGGACTTTTCAGCGTGTCCGTACCGACTCCGTGGTCGGCCGGCACGCAAGCTTTCGGTCCAACCTGTCACGATAGCTGCATATGGGATAAACGGGAAATAGCATCCAACCAGCTATCGGAAGCGCCCCGCTTCGGGCTGAATCTCGGCGCCCGCCGACGACCAGCGTGACCACAGCGGGCTTGCCGTTCGGATTTGCGTTTGAATCCGAATCTCCCCATGCCCGCGCCGCGACAGATGCCTGTCGGCGATGCTCGAATGGCCGGTGGTATGCGCGTGCGGTGGCCGAAGCGCTAAGGGAAAAGCCAAGACTGCAGGCGGGTTGCCGGCGACTCTGGCGCATGCCGCTTCCTCCATCAGTGCGCAGCTTGCCTGAGCGGCGGCACTTTTGCGCGCGAAAAGAACGGCTATGAGCTGGGCAGGGGGCAGCCCGGCATTCACGCAGACCGGCACTTTCGCGGCCAGATCGTCTCGAGGCTACGATTTGGGTCTTCGCTACGGATTTGAAACGTCGCATCGACGGTGCGCGGCTGTCGGCCGCGAACTGGTGGGCCTGTACTGGGACATCGGGCAAGCCATCCGTGAGCAGCAGAGACGCCGCGTATGGGGCGAAGCAGTAGTCGATCGGCTCGCGCGCGACCTCAAGGCTTTCTTGGCAAGGACGGCAGGGTCTTCCGCTGCAAGCCTCTGGCGCATGCGCCAGTTCCACGAGACCTACACCACGCCGGAGTTTCTCGCACAGCTTGTGCGAGAAGGCGGGCGCGACACGCCGCGCCGCCGGGGATCCCGGGCGCTGGCGGCCGCCAGCCAGTCAGAACTCGCACAGGCTGTGCGAGAAATGGCAGAGGCCATGGGGCCACCATGTCAACCTGCTGGCCGACTGTGATCCGCGCGTGGGACACGCGTCACAACACCTCCTTCGCAGATGGGCCCCCCGTGCTGCCCTCATAGCCGCACAAGGACTTTGCCTCCGAAGTTTCGACGTCGTCCTGCGACCGGCGGGTTGGGCGCAACTGTGCATGTTGACAGGCGACGCGCGATCGTCCCCGCACTAGGCTTTGCCTCGTCGATCCGGTGGCGGCAGCCCGGACCACGTCCCTGGACTTCCGGAGGTTCCCGATGCACATGCGCGTTCCGATTCGTTGTTTCCGAGCGGCCGGCGCGATGGCCGTCACGCTGGCCACGCTTGCTTGTGCTTCGGACGCCCCCGGGCCCGATCGGTCCGAGGGCTTCTCGACCCTCGTGGCGCTAAGCGCGACGCGGCTCGATCTGTCCCGGCAGGTGGCGCTGACCAAATGGGACAGCCGCCAGCCGGTCGCGGACCCGCCGGGCGATCCGCGCGAGCAGGAAGTCGTTGCGGCGGCTGCGCAAGCGGCGGGCGCGCGCGGTTTGCCAGGAGAACTGGCGACCGCGTTCTTCACCGACCAGATCGAAGCGAGCAAGCTCGTCCAGTTCGCGCTCATGGCGAGCTGGCGGCGCGAGGGAGGAGCGCCGGCGGAACCTCGCGCAGACCTGAGGAACGAGCTCCGTCCGGCGCTCGATCGGCTCCGCCCCCGGTTCATCGACGAACTTGCCGCGATCCGGTCGCTGCGCGAGCGGCCGGATTGCCGCGAGCGGTTGGCGCATGCGGCCGCGCGGCACGTCGACGCGCATGGGCTGTCGCCGCTGTTCGCGATCGGGCTGGACCGCGGCCTGGCACGCGTGTGCGCCGAGTGAGCGCATGAACTTCCGGCAAGGACTTCGGGTCAGGAGGCCTTGCGGACAAGCCGCGGGTCCGGCTGCGCCACGCCGAAGAAACCGGAAAGTGCCAGGCAGGGTTTGCAGCACAACCGTGCTGCAATGTACGTACGAGGTCTGACCATGCCGACAACCACCATTCGTCTGGATGACGATCGCGAAGATCGCATCTCCGCGGCTGCGGACCTGGCAGGCAAAACTTCCCATGCTTTCATCGTCGATGCCGTCGCTCGCGCAGTCGAGCAGGTCGAAGCACAGGAAGAGCTGCATCGCATCGCCGAGAAGCGCTGGGCTGCGTATTCCAGCGCATCTGATCACTCAATCCGGCCCCATGGTCGCCATGTCCGGTGCTCATGAGCATCGGAAAGATGAATTTTTATACTTTAGTGTGATTCGGAAATTTTTGGGTCAGCGAATGTGGATAACTTTGCCGGTCAAAAGGGGAGGCACGGGAGTATTCACATTCGCGGCTCAAGCACCGATGCTCTGAAGCGGGGTTAGCTTTTTCGAACCGAAGCGACCTCAGGGAGCCGCGCTTCAAACTCGGCCACGAATGTGGCCAAGTCCAAGTCCAACGCGATCAGCCAATGTCGAAGCTCGACGAAGTCGACTCGCCGAATGCCTGTTTCGACCTTGGAAACATCGCTCTGGAGCATCTTGGTCCTCTTGGCGAGTTCCGCCTGCGTCAGACCCCGCGCCACTCTGAATTCTTTTAACAGCTTGAGAACGAGCCGACTTTCCCGGCTGTAGATTGTTTTTTGCATGGGCCACTTCCTTGTGACCCTGAGGCTGAATTCGAATATCGGATATGCGAAAATCGCATAGCTGATCGACGCAAAAATGCGTGTTCGACAGGCCCGTCGATGATTGCCCCCTCGTGAATGCCGTGAGCGGGCTTCAGCTCGTACCCAGTTCCGCCGGGAGTGAAATTCACGAACACCGTGGATGTTTCTTTGCTAGCATTTTTTCAAGACGAGAGCCGCAAGAAGCCCGGTACGCCACTGATCAGAGGCGCGTCGCTACAAGCAAGGAAACAGATGCGCAAACGGACTTGGGAGAAGACGGAAGCGGCGATTGCCGCACTGGCAAGTGCTGAGAACGAGGAACCTCCCACGTCGCGCGGGCGCAGCGGCATCGTCCGCTACATGTTCGACTTGCCCGAGCAAGCACGGCAGGAACGTGACGCGCTTGTGGCGGCGGCCAACAGGCTCAATGGCGCATTGCCTGTTCGGACCCTGGATGCCTCCTGTGTGCATGCTTCAAGCTGGGCGAACCGTCACTCCAGCGCATTCTTGTCACAGGAGTACGTGGCCCTGAAGGAGGAGATCCGTTCCTCGGGAGGAAATGTCCAGCCGATCAAGGTCCGCCCGATTCCAGTGGGGTCTCCGCGAGCCGTGTTGCCCGGAGCAACAGAGGCGGCAGCACCTGCGCAACAGTATGAGATCGTCTACGGCCATCGGCGGCACCGAGCCTGCCTCGAACTCGGACTTCCGGTGCTGACGCTGATCGAAGATCTTTCGGATGCCCAGCTGTTCGCGCAGATGGATCGGGAGAATCGGCAGCGGGAGGATCTGTCGCCTTGGGAGCAAGGGGTCATGTACGACCGAGCGCTGCAGGAAGGACTTTTTCCGTCCATGCGCCAGCTGGCCGAGACCTTGGGCTGCAATACTGCGACCGTCAGCCGTGCCGTCGCGCTTGCACGGCTCCCCGACGAAATTGTTGTTTTGTTTGCCTCCCCTATGGACTTACAAACCCGTTGGGCCGCGCCGCTGACCAAACTAGCCTCCGAAGGATTGCAGGTCGGTCTCGAACAGGCCCGCACGCGTCTGAAGGGAAATCCGCGGATGACTCCGTCCGAGATCTTTGCGGCGCTCACTGCGACAGATTCAGCAGCCGGAAATCGGAGGTTCAATGCCAATCCGGAGACATCGACCCTTTGCCTCGGTGGTCGACGAATCGGAGAAGTCTTGCAGGACGCAAAATCCGGAACGACGGTTCGCTTCTACGAGAAGTTGCCGCTGCCCATGTTCAGCGCTGTAGCGCAGGGCATTCAGCGCGCGTTGGACAAGTTTTGAGAGCCGTGCCCAACGTCACACCCAATCAACCGCTAGCAGCAGCAGCGGAGCTGCCACTGGTGCTCGATCTCGCCCGACAGATCTTCGACGTGATCGACGGGCGCCAAGCCCTGTCACCGACGAAGTTCATCGAGATGGTGGACCTGGATCTTGATGCCTTCGCTATCAACGCGCACGTCCATCGAAGCACGATCACTCGTTCGCCCACGGCACAAAACATCCAGTCGCATATCCGCGCGACCTTGCAAGTACTTGCTGCCGTGATGAAGACATCGGGAGGCGACCTCCAGCCCGCCATCTTCTGGTACAGGAATGAGTCGCTCGCCGCGTTTGATCACAAGACGGCTGAAGCGCTGGTGGCTGAAGGCCGGGCCGCCGACGTGCTCGATCTACTGGCGTCCTACCAGACCGGGTTTGTGGGGTGAGCAGCCTTGAGCTGATCGTTGACCGATGGACGACACCGCACATATCGATCTGATGCCCGAGCCGTCGGCGCCCAAGCTGATGTTCTTCGGCGATCCGCACGGAGACTTCGAGCCGGTGATCGCCGCGGTCGAGGGCTACCGGCCCGAGGCAATCGTCCTGCTCGGCGATCTCCAGCCTCGCCAGCCACTGCACGTCGAGCTGCAGCCGATCTTGGATCGCACCGGAGTCTGGTTTATCCACGGCAACCACGACACCGATGCCGACGCCGACTACGACCACCTGTGGGGATCGGAGCTCGCGGATCGCAACCTGCATGGCCGCATCGTTTCCATCGCTGGCTACCGGGTGGCGGGACTGGGCGGCATCTTCCGCAGCAAGATCTGGGACCCGCGGCGCCCGATCGAAGCCTCGTTCTTTTCGGACATTCATCCCCGGATTCTCGGCGTCACGCCGCCGCGCGGTGCCGGCGCTCCCCATTCATTCGCGCACCGCGAAGGCGAAATCCTCTCCTGGCTGCAGGCCCACGGCGCCTCCGGCGAACCCTGGGTCGCGCTCGACGACGCCGAGTGGCAATTCGACCGCCACAATGACCGGCTGGTGGTCTGCGGGTCCTTCGTGGGCTTCGACGCCGAAGCCTGCGCTGCCTTGCGCGCCCACTTCGAAAGGACCCACTCGTGAAGCTATTGATCCTCTCCGACCTGCATCTCGAGTTCGCACCTTTCAAGCCGGTGCCTGATCTCGAGTTCGACCTCGTCATCCTCGCCGGCGACATCCATTCGCCGGCCAAGCGGGCCATCGAGTGGGCGATGACGCGCCTTCCCGGCAAACGCGTGATCTACGTGCCCGGCAATCACGAGTACTACGGCGGCCGGCTGGGCACGACGCTGGCCGCTGCGCGCACCACCTCCGAAGGCAGCCATGTGCACCTGCTCGACGGCGACGAGCTCGTGATCGATGGCGTGCGCTTCCTCGGCGCGACGCTCTGGACCGATTTCGCGCTCGCGATTGAGGCACCCGAAGGGCGGGTCAGCGACGTCCCATGGGCGATGAAGCAGGCGACCAGCGTGCTGAACGACTACGCGCTGATCCGCACGGTCGACGACACGTCCGAGCCCAACACCTGGGGGGACATACTGGGCAGGCCGCTCCAGGCGGCCGACACGCTGCAGATCCACCAGGCCCAGCGGGCATGGCTGCAGGCGAAGCTCGCTGAACCGTTCGACGGTCGAACAGTGGTGGTGACGCACCATGCGCCGCACCGCGGTTCGCTCTCGGCGCAGTATGCCGACGACTGGGTGTCGGGCGCGTTCGTGAGCGAGCTGCCCCACGACTTCTTCGAGGTGCCTGTGCTCTGGGTGCATGGCCACACCCACCAGAGCTTCGACTACCGAGTCCGTGGCTGCCGGGTGGTGTGCAACCCGCGGGGGTACGTACGCCGCATGAGCGGTCGGATCGAGAACCAAGCGTTCGATCCGGCCCTGATCATCGACGTGCCACCGCCCGAGGACGACTGGCGACCATGAAGCTGTTCATCTTGTCCGACCTGCATGCCGAGTTCGAGTCCTTCGAGGTGCCGCAGGGTCTGGACTACGACGTGGCCATCCTGGCCGGCGACATCGTGGCGCCCGGGCGGGTCGCTGCACGCTGGCTGCGAGACCCGGCCCGCTTCGGTGACAAGCCGATCGTGCAGATCGCAGGCAACCACGAGTACTACGAGTCTGTGATGGGCCAGGAGCTGGCGGAGATGCGCCGCCAGGCACAAGCGCACGGCATCCATTTCCTCGACGGCGATGAGGTCGTGATCGCGGGCGTGCGCTTCCTGGGCTGCACGCTGTGGACCGACTTCGGCCTGCCCATCGACGACCCGGGTTTTGCGGGGCAGCCGGTGCGCCAGCTGTCGGACCGGCACCGGTCGATGGAGGCGTGCACGCGCTACCTGGCCGACTACGCCGCCATCCGCGTGGACGACCCGCGCACCTCGAATTCGCGGGGCACGCGGCGCCTGATGCCGATGGACACCTTGCTGATCCACCGCCGGCACCGCGCCTGGCTGCGCCGCAAGCTCGCCGAGCCGTGCGACGGTCGCACAGTGGTGGTGACCCACCATGCGCCGCATCGCGGATCTCTCGCGCCGCGGTTCGCCGAGGACTGGGCTTCGGGTGGCTTCGTCAGCGAAATGCCGGCCGAGTTCTTCGATGCGCCCGTGCTGTGGGTGCATGGGCACACGCACGACAGCTTCGACTATCAGGTGGGCGGCTGCCGGGTGGTGTGCAACCCGCGGGGGTACATGAACTGGCACGGGGAGTTCGAGAACAAGGACTTCGATCCTGGGTGGGTGGTGGACCTGTGATCGACGCCGCTTCTCTTACCAAGGGTGAGATCCGGATTGCCGCAATCCGGGGCGCCGAGCTCGTCGCTTTCCTGCACGAAAGCCAGGGCGGCGAGACACGGTCGGTCATCATCGAGTCCGCAAGGCCCACGGTGCGTGCACCTTCGCGTGCTGGAGGGAAAGCGATCACCTCTCCCCGGGAGATGCTGCCTCCGCCCGCGGCGGACTTTCGCAAGCGGCGTGTCCCGCAGGTCGGCGATGCCGCGGCAGTGGCCATGGAGCAGATCGGGTTGGCCTTGAGACGCCTCGGTCTTGATCGCTTAGCCCGCCGAAACGATCTCGCGGGCGCCTATGTGGTAAAGGCTACCGCCGAGCAGATCCGTGAACTGGCCGCAACGCCAGGGATTCAGGCCATCCGGCTGAACCGGCGGCATCGCAATATCCGCAAATCTGACACCCTCGCGCCCGAGGGCCTAGAGCGCAAAAAAGCATGACCATCGACGACGCGACCAGACGCTACAAGCACACGGGCAGCAGAGTGCCGGACTTCCTCTTCGCAGAACACTTCGACCACGAAGCCAAGGTCCTCACGATCACGGCCTGTGACTTCGACAGCGCAGCCTTTGCAGACATCATCTTGCGGCACCCGGAGGTTGTCGCTTTCGAAGATGAGACCGGCCCCTACGCCACACCTGCATGGTCTGTAATGGCCGTGATCGCGGGCACGAAGTTCTCAGCGCGCGTGGTGCGCCAGCGGCTCTATGGCAAGCCCGGCGGTGTCGGCGCAACGGTGCGCCTCACGCCGCTCTAGAACGGCTGCACCGTGGCCCATGGACGCAATCGGGCAACACCTGAATCTCGTCGCGGCCCTTCAGTTTTCGCCAGCACGACGCCGTGCGGGTTCATGTCCGTCCTCACTCTAGGTGGCAGCCGCGGAGCGGGAGACTTATAGCGGTGCAACCAGCCCACAACGGGATGCAAAGTGCCGTACGAGACCTTCGCAGACGTGGGAACGCGGCTGCCGTGGTTCATCGAAGAGGTCTACAACGCCAAGCGGCTGCACTCGGCGCTCGATTACCGCCCACCCAACGAATTCGAATCCCAGTTCACTCAGCAGGCGGCTTAGTTCTGATGACCCCGGTGGTCCAGTCGATGGGGTTCACTCCAATCTCGAGCCAGAGATCGGTGGAATCCAACACGCTGGCCGTTGACCTCAATTGCGCTGCTCGTGATCCCTTTAACCCTTGGTCACGGCGGCAGTCCGCCGGCCCACCTCGCGACCGCTTCCGCCACCGCATGCGGCTGCTCCGGTACCATCGCGTGGCTGGCGCGCGGGATGACCTGTACGGTCACCTTGTCGCCCAACACCGCCTTCAACTCGTTCCGGGTCGCCGGCGGCCGCCAGGGATCGTCGGCGCCCTGCAGGTCCAAGATGGTCGAATGGCTGACGGGCCACCATTGGTCCTTGGGCGGGCGGGTCTGCGCGTCGCGGTACGCGGCAGACAGTTCTGGATACCAGCCCTCCAGCCATGGGGTGGGATCATTCCCTGGGGCGAAGAAGGCGTGACGCAGTGCGGCCAGGCGCGCGTCGCGGGGTTGCGTGGGATTGGCGGCGACGAGCAGGGACGGTTGTACCCCTGGCGGAAATGTACGGGCCGCGGCTGCGAGCACTACCACGCCGCGAACGAGCTCTGGGTACCTAAGGTCGGCCACGCGCGCCACGAAGTGGCCGTAAGCGTGCCCCACGATCACGGCGCGGCCGTCTCCGAGGCGCCGCACCGCGAGCGCTACATCGCCGGCCAGCGCATCCAGGCTCAGCTCTTGCATCTGGCCGCGGCTTGCGCCCATTCCACGCGGCTGCGGGCGAAGCACCTTGAAACCCTTCGTCGCAAGCAGATGCGCGAGTTCGTCGTAATCCTCAGAATCGCGCTGCGACGACGGCAGTAACACCAATGTCGGTCCCGTGCCTTCGACGATCACATCCAACTGAACGTCCCCCTCGCGCAGCAGCTCGCGCCGGCGTGCCATCATCCCGCCCCCACGATGCGCGCAGGCAGACAGCAGCGAGAGGGCGCCCAGCGCCGCAAGCCATGATCGGCGGCCGTGCGACGCAACTTTTTCTGAAGTTCTCATTTGGTTGTCTCCTTCGCCTAGTAGTCTAGGGAGCGGCGCGAGCTCTGCCATGCGCTCGGCGGCAAGGCTGCTATTCGGTCACTGGCGCCGTGCATAGCTGAATCGGCGTATGGCGGTGGCAGCACGCATGCCTGACACCGCACCGCACTGCGACGACGGCGACCTATCCTGAACTTCCGTCACTTGCTGGAGGCTAGCGATCTGGCCGAGGACATCTTTAAGCAGGTCAACGCCTCCCTGGTCAAGAAGGGATTGCTTCTGAAGAGAGGCTCCATCGTGGACGCCACGATCATCGCGGCGCCCAGTTCGACCAAGAACGAGAGCGGCGAACGGGGCCCTGAGATGCACCAGACGAAGAAGGGCAACCAGTGGCACTTCGGGATGAAGGCGCACATCGGCGTGGATGCCGATTCGGGGCTGGTGCACACACGGTGATGACCACTGCGGCCAGCGAGGCGGACGTGGAACAGGTGAGCGGCCTGGTGCACGGCAAAGAAGATGCAGGGTGGGCAGACTCGGGCTATCGGGGAGCACAGAGCCGAGTAAAGCGGGACGTGCAATGGAACATTGCAGGCCGACCCAGCGACATGGCAAGGATGCCAGAGGGCCGGGTCAAGATCAGAGCGCGCAAGCAGGAGTTCCATAAGGCCCGCATCCGGGCGAAGGTGGAGCACCCGTTCCGCGTGATCAAGCGGCAGTCCGGCCTCGCGAAGGTGAGGTTCAAAGGGCTGGCCAAGAACACGGCGCATGTGATCACGCTGCTTGCGCTCTCGAACCTGGGATGATCAGAAGGAAACTGATTGCGATGATGGGGCAGGGGCGCCCGCAGACAGCGTGAATGGGCCACAGAGGCTCTCAAACGCATGGGATTCCCAGTGAGACAAGCCTGCGAGCGCGACGGGCCAAACACGCACCTTCGCCGGCAAGCCAATTTACGATTTCATCTAACGTTCCCTAGAGATCGCCCAATAGCCAGGTCGCAAGCCTCTTAGCCTCCTCGGCATTGACTTGTGCATTGGCAGGCATCGGCACGCTGCCCCAAGCGCCGGCGCTGCCCTTCATGATCTTCCCCGCCAAGGCATCGGCGGCACCGACTTGCCCCTTGTAGCGCCCTGCGATGTCTCTGAAAGACGGCCCGACAAGCTTCTTGCCGACGTCATGGCAGGCCATGCAGGCTTTGGCTGTAGCCAATCCCTGATCGGCTGTCGCAGGTACGCACAGGACAAGGGAAAGCAACGGAAACAAAAGCAGATGCTTGGTTCGTTGCGCCGCAGATCGGCGCCGGATCGCGATGGAGGGCAGAGGCATCTTCAGAATATTGAAAGGAAGGAATGTCATCTCAAGCGGAGTTGGAGCGCAGAGGCAGGCTGCGCAGCCGTTGACCGGTGGCGGCAGACACGGCGTTCGCCAAAGCTGCCAGCACAACCGACGTACCGGGTTCGCCAATGCCACCCGGCGCTTCCCGGCTCGGCACGATATGGACCTCCACCTTCGGCGCCTCCGACAACCGCAAGACCCGATAGTCATGGAAGTTGCTTTGCTCGACACGGCCGGCCTTGATGGTGATCTCGCCCCACAAGGCCGCGCTGACGCCGAAATGGATGCCCCCTTCCACCTGCGCCTCGACCGTGTCAGGATTGACGACCATGCCGCAGTCCACCGCACATACGACGCGGTCGACAACGATGTCGCCAGATGCATCGACCGTCACCTCGGCCACCTGGGCCAGGTAGCTGCCGAACGCGGCCAGCACCGCAACTCCGCGGCCACGCTTGGCGCCTTTCGCCGCCGCGGGGCGCAAGGGCGCATCCCAGCCCGCCTTCTGGACCGCCAGTTCCAGAACCGCCCGAGCACGCGAACGCTCGGGCAGCAGCGCCAGGCGGAAGGCCACGGGATCCTTGTTGGCCATCGAGGCCAGTTCGTCCACGAAGCTTTCCACCACGAAGCAGTTGTGCGTGGGCCCCACGCCGCGCCACCAACCTGTGACCATGCCGCCCCCCGGCTCCTCGCGCACATAGTCCAGCCTGGAAGCGGGCCATTCATAGGGACCCAAACCAGCCTCGACCGCGTCGTGATCCAGTCCATTGCGAAACAGGCCCGGCGCGACGCGAGCCATGATCGACGAGCCGACCACCCGGTGCGTGATGGCGGTCGGGCGACCTTGTGCATCGATCGCCGCACTGAGCTGGTCGACATAGGCCGGCCTCAGAATGTCGTGCTGAATGTCTTCTTCTCGCGACCAGATGAACTGGACCGGCCCTTGTACGTTCCGCGACAAGGCCACCGATTGCTCGACGTAGTCGGCTTCGAGCCTGCGCCCGAATCCGCCGCCTATCAGGTGGTTGTGGATGCGGACCTTGTCGGCTGCGAGTCCCGATGCGCGCGCCGCGAGGTCGCGGGCGCGTGTCGGTGCCTGCGTGCTCACCCAGACGTCGCAGCCATCCGCGCGAAGGTCCACGGTGCAGTTGATCGGTTCCATCGCCGCATGGGCGAGAAACGGCGAATGGTAGATGGCCGTGAGCCGCTTGGCCGCGCCGCGCAGCGCCGCGTCGGCATCACCCTGCGCACGCGCCACAGCGCCATCTTGCCGTGCGAGACCATCCTCCAGCTTCTTGCGGATCCCGGCCGTCGACATGCTCGCCGCCGGCCCGTCGTCCCAGACGACTTTCAACGCTGCAAGTCCCTGCTTTGCAGCCCATGAATGGTCTCCGATCACCGCCACGGCGTTGTCGATGCGCACCACCTGGCGTACCCCGGGCAAGGCCAATGCCGCGCGATCGTCCACGCTCACCAGCTTGCCGCCTGAAGCAGGGCTTGCCGCAACAGCGGCATAGCGCATCTTCGGCAGCCTCGCGTCGATGCCGTAACGCGCGCGACCATCGATCTTTTCCGCGGCATCGAGCCGCTTGACCGGACGCCCGATGAGCTTGAAGGCTTCCGGTGCCTTGAGGGTGACTTGCTGCGGCAACGGCAAGCCGGCCGCCCGCTGGCTCAGTTGCCCGTAGGCGAGTTGCCGGCCGCTGGGCGCGTGGATCACGACACCGTCGTGCGCGCTGCACTCGGCCGCCGCAACACGCCATTCCTGCGCGGCCGCCTCGACGAGCATGACACGCGCCATGGCGCCTGCCGTCCGGAGCGGCTCCCAAGCACCCTGAACGGAGTTCGAGCCCCCGGTGATCTGCGCGCCGCCGGCTCGGGGGTTGCCATAACGGGACGCATCGGGCGGCGCATGGGCGAGCTTGACGCGGGCGAGCGGGATCTCGAGTTCTTCGGCGATCAGCATCGACAGGGCCGTGTAGGTTCCCTGGCCCATCTCCACACGGGGCATGGTCAGCGTGATGGTGTCGTCGGCATCGATCCGGATGAACGCATTCGGCTCGAACGCAGCGCGCTTCTCGGTGGCGGCCCGTGCGCCCGCACCGTTGAATGCGACGCCAAGTGCGAGCGATCCGCCGGCAACCAGGAAGACCCGCCGGGACACATCGTGCGAGGAAGCGTTCATGCCTTGCCCCCGGCATCGGCCGCGCGATGGATGGCCACGCGGATGCGCGAGTAGGTGCCGCAGCGGCAGATGTTGCCGGACATCGCCGAGTCGATCTCGCCGTCGTTGGGCTTGGGCGTTTGCTTCAGCAGCGCGCAGGCCGACATGATCTGGCCCGACTGGCAGTAGCCGCACTGCACCACCTCTTCGTCGAGCCAGGCCTTCTGCACGCTGCGGCCCAGCGCCGTCTGCCCTATCCCCTCGATGGTGGTGACGCGCTTGCCGCTGATCGCCGACAACGGTGTCTGGCAGGCGCGGACGGCCACGCCGTCCAGATGCACCGTGCATGCGCCGCACAGCGCCATGCCGCAGCCGAACTTGGTCCCGGTCAGGCCGATTACGTCGCGCAGTGCCCAAAGGAGCGGCATGTCGCCGGGCAGGTCGAGTTCGGTCCGCTGGCCGTTGAGTTCGAAGTTCATCATCTCAGGCCACCGCAATCGCATCGACTTCGATCAGCCAACTCGAATCGACCAGCCCGGCCTGCACCACCGACATCGCCACCTTGTGGTCGCCAAGGTAGCGTTGACGGATCTCGGCACCCAGACGCCAGTCCTCCCGGTTCGCCAGCCAGATGGTGAGCTTGGCGAGGTTCGTACGCTCCATTCCGGCCGCCTTCAGCGTGGCGTCGATGTTGGACCAGACGCGGGTGGCTTGAGCCTCGAAGTCGCCCGCCAAGCGGCCGTCGGGCTCAAGTCCCATCGTGCCGCTGATGAAAAGCAGCCGCTCCACCGAGGAGGCCTCGATGGCCTGGGCGTAGGGGCCGATGGGCGTGAAGATGTCCGGTGGCACATGCACTTTCAACATGGGAGCTCCTGCAGCTTTGTCAGAGAATGGGCAATTAGGCATGGGAAAGGCGGCTCGGATAATGCGCTTTGGTCATCTCATGCCATCCATTTTTTGCATGACACATGAGTGAAATCTCGATCACAGCATTGCGCGTGTTCCGCGCCGTGGCGCGCTGCGGCAGCTTCACCGCCGCGGCTCGCGATCTCGGCTGCGCCCAATCGGCGATCAGCCGGTACATGGCCTCCCTGGAAGAAGGCTTGCAGCAGACGCTGGTGCTGCGCGGCCATCGCAGCGTGCAACTCACCGCCGCGGGCGAGCTGTATCTCGAGACAGTCAATCGCGCGCTCGATGAGCTGGATCACGGCGCGATGCGAATCGCGAGCGGCGGCGAACGACCGACGGTCAAGGTGCTGGCCATGCCGTCGTTCGCTTCGCGCTGGCTCATCCCGCGGCTGGCGCGGCTGCACCTCGCACGCATCGACGTCGAGATCGAGCTCGCCACGTCGATCTGGGACGCCGACTTCCGCAAGGAACGGTTCGATCTCGCGATCCACTACGGCGACGGTTCCTGGCCCGGCGCACAGCTGCTGATGCATGACAGCCTGGTTCCGGTAGCTTCACCCCGGCTGCTGAAAGGCCAAGCGCTCGCGCGCATCGGTGACTTGGACCGGTTCCCGTGGCTGCATGACTCCCTGCGAAGCAGCAAGTGGTCTCGATGGCTCGCAGCCTCCGACGCGGCAGGCTTGTCGAGCGCCCGAAGCATGAAGTTGCAGGACACCGAGGCAACGCTCACTGCGGCCGTTGCGGGTCTCGGCATCGCCATCGGTCATGTCGTGCTGGTCGACAACGATGTGCGGGAGGGCCGCCTGGTGGAAGCCTGGCCACGGCATGCGCCGCTTGCCGCCGGATATCACCTGATTTTTGCTAAGCGAGCTGCGCGAAACCAGCCCGCGCGCGCGCTGGCGGAGTGGTTGATGAAGGAGGCCGTCGAGTTTCGCAAGACACTGGAGGCGCCCCCCGTCTGAGCGTTGGTCCGATGCGAGCTAATGGCCTCCGTTGAGGTTGAGCCTGGCCCTTTGCTGCCCGACTTTCTAAGCGAGGGTCGCATACCAAGTTAGTAGGCCCTTCTTTTCGCGATATCCCAACGCTACAAGAATGTGCCGATTTCGCCGTGCTGCAGGCAGGCCATATCCAAGGCTGGTACGTTAGTACGGAGACTGGGGCGCGACACCGGTGCCCGGTCAGCCGCAGGCCAATACTGGCGATGCGAAAAAGTTGGCAAGATGGATTCTTGGCGGCGCATCGCGGAAGGAGCATCGGGCTGAACCGATACGCCCTGTTTACTGTCGCAGCGCCAGCACGCCATACGCGAAGCGCTTCAATCCCAGCGGATGCCGAGTTTTTTGACCAGCGTACCCCAGCGTGCGCGCTCCTTGTCCAGGAACGCGAGCGTCTGCGCTGGCGTTCCGACTACCGCTTCGGCTCCTTCCTGGGTCAGCCGGCTTTGCACTTCAGGCAATGCCATGGCTCGCTGCACTGCATCGCGCAGGCGGGCCACCACCTCCGCGGGCGTGCCTGCGGGCGCCACCAGCGTGTGCCAGTTCGACACCTGCACGCCGGGCAAGCCAACCTCAGCCGTGGTGGGCACTGCCGGCAGCACGGCAATGCGCCGCGGTCCGGCCACGGCCAACGGCAGAAGCCGCCCCGCCTCAATGTGCGCGCGCACCAGGGTGACGTCGGCCAACATCATCTGCACCTGCCCCGCCAACAGATCGTTCAGCGCCGGGCCGGTGCCTCGGTAGGGCACGTGCACGATGTCGATGCCTGTTTCATGCTTGAACAGCTCGCCGCCCAGGTGAGGAATGGTCGCGTTACCTGCGGAACCGAAATTCAGCGTACCGGGCTTGGCCTTGGCCAGCGCGACGAGCTGCTGCAGGCTGGTCACGCCGAGCTTCGGGTTGACGACGATGATCTCTGGCACTGCTACCACCTGCGTGATGGGTGCGAAGTCCTTCGCCGGGTCGTAGGGCATCTTCAGCGCGATATGGTTGGCCACCGTGAGCGCCCCCGCCAGCGAATAGCCGAGCGTGTAGCCATCGCGCGGAGCTCGGGCCACTTCGGCCATGCCATTGAGCCCACCCGCGCCCGGTTTGTTGTCCACGATCACGGATTGCCCCAATACCCGGGCGATGCCTGCGGCGAGCAGCCGGGCCATGGAGTCGGCTGAACCGCCGGGCGCCAGCGGCACCACGATACGAATGAGCTTGGAGGGGAAAGGCTGCGCTTGCGCGCGAGCGAAGGGCAAGGCGCCTGCCGCCATCGCGGCGACCAGTCGCAGTGTGGAGCGCCGATGCGGATTCATGATCATTTCCTTCAAAAAACGTGGCGCACGCCCATGGCGATCAACGAAGTGTTGGCGCCGGCACGCACGCCGCTGTACCGGGTCGTGGCGTCGCTGATGTCGTAGCTGCTGCTCGCTACGTTCTTCAGCCAGCTGTACGACGCATACAGGTCGGTGCGCTTTGACAGAGCGTAAATAGCCGTTGCGGTGACCTGGTGCGCATCGAAGTCCCTGGCCGTCCGGTCGTCGTAGTGCTTGATGGATACCAGTGCGCGCAGCAGCGGCAGGACCTGGTACGACGCACCGAGCATGTAACTGCGGTAGTGGCGGCTGAAGATGCTGGTCGCGCTGGAAGGAGCAGCGACTGTCCGGCTACCCTCCCATCGCCCGGCCTGGAACGCGCCCGAGAGGATGAGTCCTCCGATGGTGTAGCTCAGCCCCGCGGTCGACGCGCGGTCGTGTGCGCTGTCGGTGGCATTGGCGTGGCGCGCATGCGCCAGGCTGGCCAGCCACGCGCCACTGCGGTAGATCATGTTGAAGCCCAGGGTGGATCGGGCCCCGGAGCTCGCCGGGGCCGGCTGTTCGCCGAATGAATATTGCACACGCACGATGACGGGGCCGAGCGCGGGGGAGATGTAATTGACGGCGTTGTCGTTGCGCGCCACGGTGGTAGGGTTCGAGCCGGTCCACATGGTGCTGCTGACCGTGCCGATGCCGAAGGCCGTCGGATCGATCGGCGCCAGAGCATAGAAGGTTGGCGCGTAGTCGCGGCCCAGTTCGATAGTGCCGAATGTGGTGCTGGATAGGCTGAGGACGGCCTTGCGACCGAACATCCGGCCGCCTTGGCCAAAAGAGCCGTCGTCCACGTTGAAGCCGTTCTCCAGTTGGAAGCCGGCCGTTAGACCTCCGCCCAGGTTCTCGGAGCCCCGAAATCCCAACCGGCTGCCACTTTGACAGCCCGACCCGACACGCGTGCTATGCGCTCCGTCGATGTTCGATCGGGCCACGCACGCATCCACCAGACCGTAGATGATGGACTGGCCCTGTGCGCCGGACGCAACAAAGGCAAGAGCAGCTGCGCCCACGATGCTTGAAAGGCAATTCTTCATAGTGTCTCCTCGTTGTTATTGCGCCGGCAAGTCTAGGAAGCAGGCCTGCGCGAACCTAGAGGCGATGTGGCAATGCAGCTATGTCAATGCGGCCAGGGGTTGTCCATGCGGACAAGGCAGTCATGCGGAAGCTGTTGCCGGGGTAGGCGCGAACAGCCAGCGCAGTTGGGCAAGCGTGCACGCCTCGGCGAGCGCATGTGCCCGGCGGCCGCGCGCGGTCGTCGAAACGCTTTGCAGGTCAGTGAGATTCCGCGGAGCTCGCGTAGCCGATGCCGCAGCCGGCCGACATCGGCACGCGCACCATGCCGTTTTCCACAGGCAGTGCTTCGAACGGGTCGTCCAGCAGGTGCTGGTGCTCGGCCAGCTCGCAGGCATACGGCAGCGAGCGCAGGGTGCTGGCCGCATGTGCTGCGAAGGCTTGCATCAGCGCGGGTCCGAACGCCGCACCGACGCGGCAGACCACGCCGCCGGCCTGGCACAGCGCGGCGGCCTGCGTGAAGCGCAACAGCCCGCCGAGCTTGGTCACCTTGAGATTGATGACGTCAACCACCCGGTCCGTCACCAGTCGGTACACGTCCTGTACCGACTGCGCGCTTTCATCCGCCTCGATGGCGGCGGGTAGCGACCTCGTCAGCATCGTCAGTCCGGTCCAGTCGTCGGCCGGCACGGGCTGCTCGATCAAGGCAATGTCGTAGCGCTCCATGCGCGCAAAGGCGGCCATCATCGTCTTGGCGCTGTAGGCCTGGTTCGGGTCAAGCGTCAACGCGACTTCTGCGCCCACCGCATCGCGTACGGATGCGATTCGCTGGACGTCCGTTTGCGTGTCGCCCGACAGTTTGAGCTTGAGTTGCTGGTAACCCTGCGCCGCCAGCTCGGCGGCATGTGCACCCATCTGCGCCGGCGTCTTGACTGGCACGATGCGGGACTGGCGAATGACGTCGTGGTGGCGCCCGCCCAGTAGGACGTGCACGGGCACGCAGAGGCGTCGCGCGAGCAAGTCGTGCAGTGCCATATCGATGGCCGCTTTCGCCGAGACATTGAAGGCCAATTGCCGGTCACATGTCTCGACGATGGCGGCGATCTCGTCCAGGCCGCGCCCGACCAGAGTCGGCGCCAAGGCACGCAGCGCGGCCAGCACACCTTCGCCGTCGCCGGAGATGCTGGGAATGGCATGCGCATAGCCGTGGCCGGTGTAGCCGTTGTCGTCGGTCAGCGTCAGTACGTGGGCCTGCAGGCCAGGTACGGACGCGCGCGCGAACTTCCAGTTCGCATCGTGCAGCCTCTGAGTGCAGGGATGCAGGGAGAAGTCGGTGATCTTCATGGTGAGTCTGATTCGGGTAGGCGGCGAGCGCCAGCCCGGCATGTTGGCACACCGCCGAGTCATACAGCGCCCGCGTTCGCAGCTGTGGCGTCGGCAGAGTTTAGGCATGCAGAGACGCTTCGGCCAGCACGGTGCAGGCACACCAGATAGCCACTACCGCGCATGGCCCGCAACGGCATCTCCGCGGCTTCCGTTCCCCTTGTCGCCCGTTGCTGCGTTGCTGCACCTTCCGCACTTTCAGAGCGTGCTGACGCGGCCATGCCGCCGGACACATAACTGTCTTGTCCACGGACCCTCTGGGTCAGCCGGCCCGCCGTCCATAGACTGGCCAAAATCTTCGAGGCAGATCAATGACAACAACCAGATGGAGACGACTTCTGATCACCGGCGCTGCCGGCAGGCTGGGCAGCCACTTGCGCAGCGACCTGCGAGACTTGGCCGAGCACGTGCGTGCCACCGACCTGCGCGCGCTCCCGCCGGCCACCGAGGGCGAAGAAGTGGTGCAGGCCGACCTGTCGGACATGGCCGCCGTGCACGCGCTGCTCGAGGGTGTCGATGCAGTGGTCCACCTGGGTGCCGTCATGCCGCAGGCGCCGTGGGAGGCTGTGCTGCAGGCCAACATCATCGGCAGCTTCAACGTGTTCGAGGCGGCCCGGCAGGCCGGCGCCAAGCGCATCGTGTTCGCCAGCTCGCACCATGCGATCGGCATGTACGACCGCTCGCAGCCGCTTGATTCCGGTGCGCCGCCGCGCCCGGGCAACCTCTACGGCCTCAGTAAGGCGTTCGGCGAGAACCTGGCGCGCATGTACCACGACAAGCATGGCATCGAAGTGGCGTGTCTGCGCATCGGCTCATGCTTCGAGCAGCCGACTGACGAGCGCATGCTGTCCACCTGGCTCAGCCATGCGGACATGGTGCAGCTGTGCCGCCGCTGCCTGGTCGCGCCTGCCGTTGGCTACAGCGTGGTGTATGGCGTATCGGCCAACAGCCGCAGCTGGTGGAGCAATGACAAGGTCGACTTCCTGGGCTTCGCGCCGCAAGACAGCGCCGATGCCTACGCACAGGACATCGCGCACGCCGGTGTACCCGCCTCGGCGCCGTTGAGCGCGCGCGCGGCGCACCTGCAAGGCGGGCGCTTCACCGACCTCATTCCTTAGGAGACAAGCAACATGAAGATGATCAAGACCCTCGGCCTGCTGGCCATCGCCTGCCTGGCGGCATCAGCGGCGGCGCAAACCTGGCCTACCAAGCCCATCCGCCTCATCGTGCCCTATGCGGCCGGCGGGCCGACCGACGGCATGGGTCGCAACATCGCCGCCCGGCTGTCGCTGCGGTTGGGCCAGCCGGTGGTGGTGGATAACCGGCCCGGCGCGGGGGGCGTGATCGGCGTGGACGCGGTCGTGAAAGCGGCGCCGGACGGCTACACGCTGGGCATGATCGCACCCGGTCCGGTGGCCGGGATGCCGGCGCTGACTAAGGTGCCCTACACCCATGCGGACATCGACTACATCACGCTGGTGGCCCGCAGCACGGCCGTCATCGTGGGCCCTGCCAATTCCCACGCCAGCCTCAAGGAGCTGATCGACGCGGCCAAGCGCGCACCCGGCAAGCTGAACTACGGCTCCGCCGGCAACGGCACGTCGCCGCACATCGGCGGGGAGATGTTCAAGCAGGAAGCGGGTATCGACGTGACCCACGTGCCTTATCGCGGCAGCGGACCGGCCGTCACGGCGGTGCTGGCTGGCGAGATCCAGTTCACGCTCATCGACGTGGTGGGCGCGCTGCCGTTGGCGCAATCGGGCCGGCTGCGCATGCTGGCCACGGCGAGCAGCCAGCGTGTGCCGCAGACCCCCGACGTGCCCAGCACCGCCGAGCTGGGTCTGCCCAAAGTGCTGATGGACACCAACTACGGAATCATCGCGCCTAGGGGCTTGCCCGCCGCGGTGCACCAGAAGATCCGCGAGGCCACGGTCGCGGTGGTGAACTCGCCGGAGATACAGGCTTCCTTCAAGCAGCAAGGCGTGTTGCCGGTCACCACCACCTCCGATGAGTACCGCGCGCTGATGCTCGCCGAGCAGGCGCGCTGGACCGAGGTCATCGTCAAGGGCAACCTCAAGCTCGAATAGGCATTGCGCCGCGCAGTCTCCACGTCATCCCGCTTTTCTGAACCCGTCCATGAACACATTGAGCGTCGAGCTGCTGATCAACAACCGGGAGACTCCCGGTGCGTCCTACGTCGAAGTCAGAGACCCGGGTCGCACCGAGGACCGGGTCGGCCGTGTGGCGCAGGCCAGCGTCGTGCAGGTGGACGACGCGGCGCAGGCGGCCCATGCGGCGCTGCCTGGATGGGCCGGCACGCCCATTGCCCAGCGCGTCGAGCTGCTGCGCGCCGCCGCGGCCGTGCTGGACGAAGAAGCGCCGAAGATCGCCGAGTTGATGGCGCTGGAATCGGGCATGCTGATGGCCACCTGCCAGGCCGAGGTCGAAACGGCGGCCCATGTGGTGCGCGACAACGCGGACATGGCGGCCGAATTCCTGCAGCCCCGCCAGTTCGCGGATGCGAACGGTTGGGTCAGCGTCGAAAAGCGCCCCTTCGGCGTGGTGGCGGGCATCGTCTCGTGGAACGCACCAGTCATCCTGACCATGCGTAAGCTGGCGCCTGCGCTGGCCTGCGGCAACACCCTGGTCATCAAGCCTTCGCCGAGCGCCCCCTTGGGGCTGGCGGTGCTGCTCGCGAAGATGGCCGCGCTTTTCCCACCTGGTGTCATCAACGTGCTGCACGGCGGTGCCGACGCTGGCGCGGCGCTGACCGCGCACCCGCTGGTGCGCAAGGTGTCCTTCACCGGCGGCGGCAAGGTGGCCGGCATCATCATGCGCGACGCTGCGGCGTCGATGAAGGATGTGCAGTTCGAGCTGGGCGGTAACGATCCGGCCATCGTGCTCGACGACGTGGACGTCGAGCACGCAGTGACCCGCATCGCCATCGGCGCTTTCCGGCGGGCCGGGCAGTTCTGTTTTGCGGTCAAGCGCGTGTACGTGCCCGAATCCATCTACGACCGCTTCTTCGACCGGCTGTCCGCCGAGGTCGGGAAATTCAGGATCGGGCATCCGCTGGACCCGCGCAGCACGATGGGGCCGATGAACAACCGCGCGCAGTGGACCTTCGTGAAGGACCTTCTAGCGCGGGCGCGCGCTGAAGGCGCCGACATCGTCGAGCTGGGCGAGTTGCTCGACCCGCAGGCCACGAACGAAGGCTACTACCTGCGCCCGACGCTCGTGCGCCGCGCGGCGCCGCAGTCGGAAATCGTGGCTGTGGAGCAGTTCGGCCCGGTACTGCCGGTCGTCGCCTATCAGGATGAGGCGCAGGCCGTGCGCCTGGCCAACGACAGCGAGCTGGGCCTGGGTTCGAGCGTCTGGTCTGCCAGCCGCACGCGCGCCCTCGGGATCGCGCGCCAGCTGGAGGCGGGAATGACCTTCATCAACCAGGCGGGGGCGTCACGCGTCGGCCAGCGGCACGCACCTTTCGGCGGCGTCAAGCAGAGCGGTATCGGGCGCGAAAGCTCGGAAGTTGGCATGGCTGAGTACGTGGAATACCACAGCATCCACGGCGATGCGCTGTGAGGCCAAAGTGAGCTGGATTCATTTGAGATGAAGGAAATAGAACCATGACAAGACCGATTCATCCGTTGCTCGCTTTGCTGACCAGCGCCGCGCTCAGCGTCGCAAGCCTGGAAGCGAAGGCCTCGACGACATCGCCCGTGCCGCTCCATCTCACAACTGTCGAGCAGCGCAGCGCCGGCCTGCAGCCTCGGCTCGTCGAATGGCGTCGCGATTTTCATCGGCACCCCGAACTGTCGGGCCAGGAGGAAAGAACCGCACGGAAAGTCGCCGAGCACCTGCGATCTCTCGGACTGGAAGTGACCACGGGCGTTGGCGGGCATGGCGTGGTCGGCCTTCTCAAGGGCGCGTTGCCAGGAAAAGTCGTGGCACTGCGTGCCGACATGGACGCGCTGCCAGTGGTCGAGGAAACAGACTTGCCGTTCGCTTCCCGGGTGGTCGCCGACTACATGGGCAAGCCGACGCCGGTGATGCATGCATGCGGCCACGACGGACACACTGCCATCTTGATGGGGGTGGCCGAATTGCTGTCTCAGATGAGGTCCCAACTCAAGGGCACCGTGAAGTTCATCTTCCAGCCGGCGGAGGAAGGAATTCCTGACAGTACCGGGGCTAGGGAAGGCGCGTCCTGGGGAGCGAAAGCCATGATCGAGCAGGGTGTCCTTCAGAATCCCCGCGTCGATGCGATCTTCGGCCTGCACATCAATCCCGGTCTGCCGAGTGGAAGTATTGGGTATCGAAGTGGACCGCTCATGGCCGGCGCCGACGAAATCCACATCCACGTCGAAGGAAAGCAGGCCCACGGCGCCTCACCATGGAATGGTGTGGACCCGATCGTGGTGTCGTCCCAGATCATTCTGGGCCTCCAGACCATCGTCAGCAGGCAGCTCAACATCAGCCAGGAGCCCGCGGTGATCAGCATCGGAGCCATTGCGGGTGGCAATCGGTCGAATATCGTCCCGGAATCCGTCAAGCTGCTTGGAACCCTGCGAACGTTCGACGAGCCGATGAGGAACGATGCCAAACAACGCATAGCCCGAACCGCTAACCTGATCGCTGAGTCTGCGGGCGCCAGAGCCAAGGTCAACTTCGGCCCCCTCAACTATTCGGTAACGACCAACGATGCCTCCTTGACCGAGGCGTCCCTGCCGGTTCTCAACCAAATGACGGGCAACAGGGTGTCGGTGATTCCCAAGCGGAGCGCATCAGAGGATTTTTCCGAGTACCAGCGATTGGTACCGGGAATGTTCTTCCTTCTTGGCGCGATGCCGGAAGGCAAGTCACTGGAGACGGTTGCACCCAATCATTCACCGAAGTTCGATTTCAACGAGGACGCGATGGCGGTCGGAGTGCGGTCCTTGTCCGCGTTGGCGATCGACTATTTGAACCGGCACTGAGCTCCGGGCACTTGGGAAAAGTGGCTGTCGCCGATCCGACTCCCAGTGCACGCCAGCGTCGACGCTGTACGGTATTTGGGGCCTGGCTGGAGCGGCATAGCAGGTCTGATCCGCGCGGCACTAGCACTGGTGCACTTGGATTCTTAGTCTCGAAGCTCTTGAGGAGGCGCGTGACCACGCGCACTAAATCAGGAGAAGCACCATGACCGAGGAGAGGTATGCAACCTTCCTGAGCCCATGCGCGCCGAATCAGAAAAACCTATTCCATGGAGACAAAGATGACTATTCGACCTTCGACCGCCACCGCCCGCACCGGGCTGTCCGTGCTTCTGAGTTGTGTGTTGCTGGCGGGTTGCGCGACAGCGCCACAGGCCACGGCCGACCTGCCGTTCGTCGAGGGCACGCCTTCGGCGACGCTCCTGGCCGTTCGCCGCGCCAAGTCGGACCCGGCGGTGAATTATCTGACCTATCAGCACATGGACCAGCTGTTCGGGGTCTCGCGCTTGACTGCGTCACCTCGGCCGACACCGATCGCCGGCCGCGCGCAATGGTCCAGTGGCGACTTCCGTCTATCCACCGGCGGCACGACTGAAAGCTTCGACACCTTTCTCGAGCGGCACCGCATGAACGCGATCGTGGTGCTGCAAGATGGGAAGATCGTCAAGGAGACCTACCGCAACGGCAGCGGGCCGGCGACGCCCTTCATCGGCTACTCGATGTCCAAGTCAGTCATCGCCATGTTGATCGGTATCGCCATCCAGGAAGGACGCATCAAGAGCGTCAACGACCCCATCGTCCAGTACCTGCCGGAACTCAAGGGCACGGGCTACGACCCGGTCACCGTGCGCAACCTGCTGATGATGCGCGCTGGCACCGACTGGAAGGAAATCTACACACCCGGCAGCGAGCTCGACCGGCACCGCGACCAATCGCTCAACGAGGCCAAGGTGTACTACGAGGACTATGCATTCAAGGCCAAGTCGCTGCTCCCGCCAGGCACGCGCTTCAACTATTCGACGCTCGATACCAACCTCGCAGGCTGGCTGCTTGAACGTGCCGTTGGCATGCCGTTGTCGACTTACATGGCGACGCGGCTCTGGCATCCGATGGGGGCCGAGGCCGACGCCTATTGGGTGAACCAGGGGCCGGGTCAGGCGCAGCGTCCGTTCTACGGTGCCGGAATGGCGGCCAGCCTGCGCGACTGGGCTCGCATCGGGCAGGTTGCGCTGGACGATGGTCGGGCACAAGGAGCCCAACTGGTCCCGGCCGCCTGGATGAAGGAATCCACCTCGCGCCTGAACGATCAGCCCGGCTATGGCTACTTCTGGTGGACCATCGGCGACAAGGGTTACGGCGCCCTCGGCGTCAACGGCCAGGCGATCTACGTGCAGCCTGCCACGCGCGTGGTGATCGCGGTCGCTGGCTATTGGAAGGGCGCCACGGACGACACGCTCAGTGACGAACGCACTGCCTTCTTCGAGGCCGTCGCGGCCTCCGTGGCCAAAGGAGGCCGCTGAGTGGTCACGCGACAAGGAACACGGGGCGGGCGCCGAGGATGGCTAGCAGCGTTGAGTCTCATCGCGGTGCTGCCCGCGTGCGCGCTGCGTTCGGGCGAAATTGCGGCGCGCCGACGCGAGTTGGTACGCGATGGAGATGTGCAGTTGGATGTGATCGTCGAGGGCGCCGGGCCGACGATCGTGCTACTGCCTTCGCAGCAACGCGACTCGGAGGACTACGACGAACTTGCGCGCCAGCTCGCCTCGAAGGGATTCAAGGTGCTGCGCCCGCAACCGCGCGGGATGGGCGCGAGCCGCGGTCCCCTGGAGGGGATCACGCTGGACACTTTCGCGGCCGACGTGGCGCTCGTCGTGCGACGCCTGGGCGGCGGGCGCGCGGTGATCGCAGGCCATGCCTATGGCCACTTCGTGGCGCGCGTGGCCGACCTTCGCTATCCGGAGCTGGTTCGCGGCGTGGTGGTGCTCGCATCTGCGGCGCGAACGATTCCGCCGGGCGTGCAGGCGTCGCTGATCATCGCGGGCAATCCTAAGCAATCCCGCGAGGCACGGCTGGCGGCGCTGCGCCACGCCTTCTTCGCGCCTGGCAGTGATCCCACGCCATGGCTGGAGGGCTGGTACCCCGAGCTTCTGCCCGCCTACCGCGACGCGATGACGAGTCCACCCAAGGATCAATGGTGGCCGGTCACTCACGCCCCCATCCTGGACCTGCTGGGCGGCAGCGACCCGTGGCGGCCGCCGTCCAGCCGGGACGAGTTGAAGGCGGCGCTGGGTAGCAAGGTGACGGTAGAGGTCATCGCCGGTGCCAGCCACGCGATGGTGCCGGAGCAGCCGCAGGCGGTGGCGGTGGCCATTGCGCGATGGGCGAACGGGCTTGCGCCTTGAACGCGTGCGCGCACGGTCGATGTCCCGACCCTGCGCCAGGCCGGGTTGCCTGGGGTGCGCCGGCGACGCAGCCGGATAATCCGGCTGCAGGAGACATGCATGCAGACAGCAAAAGCCACAGACATACGACTCGCCCTGGCCAGCGACCTGACGATCTGGCGCTCGTTCCTGGCGATCGCGGAGCTGGGCAGCCTGACCCGCGCCGCGCTCTATCTGGACAGCAACCAGTCGCTGCTGAGTCGGCAGATCAACGCGCTGGAACGCCAGTGCGGCTGCCGCCTCTTCACGCGCACAGGGCGTGGCGTGGAGCTGTCGGAAACCGGCACCCGCATCCTGGAACAGGTGCGAGAGTTGCTGCAGGGCGCGCAGCAGCTCGAGACCGATATTCGCAGCAACCTGCAGCAGCCAGCCGGGCGTGTCACCCTGGGACTGCTGCCCTCCATCTCGTCGGCGCTGGTCGGGCAGTTGTTCTCGCACATGCGTGAGCACCACCCGGCGGTGCAGCTGAAGATCCTGGAAGGCTCCAGTGGCCAGGTCGAAGAATGGCTGACGGATGCGCGCGTGGACTTGGCCATCCTGTACCGGTACGCTACGCTGCCCGAGCACGAGCAGAAGCTGGCGACGGTGGACAGCTACCTCGTCGGCCCAGCGGGCGATGCACTCACGGGCGGCGGTGACATCCCGGTGTCGGCCCTGGCCGGTTTGCCCTACATCCTGCCCAGTGCGCCCAACGGCCTGCGCAACGCGCTCGATGCCGTAGCACGCCAGGACAAGCTGGCCGTCGTGCCGGTGATCGAGGCTGATTCGCTGCCGCTGTTCAAGTCCCTGGCTGAGCAGGAGCACCTGTACTCGGTGCTCCCGCTGCATGCGGTGTGGCACGAGATCGAGGAAGGCCGGCTGCAGGCCGCCAAGATCGCCGATGCGCGCCTGCAACGCAGCATCACCATGGCCATGTCCAAGAGCAAGGGGCCGGCACGCGCGGTGCAGGTGGTGGCCGCGGCTATCTGCACCATCGTCGACGAGTTGGGGCGCCGCGGCATGTGGCATTCCACGGCGCAGGACATCTCCATGGCCTGATGCTGCCAGGCGTGCGGCGCTTCCATGTCCCGGCACGCAAGCCAGCTTTGCACGGCGCCCGCTAGCGGCTGACCGGGGCGCGGCCTAGAGTAGCGCTTCCCGCACCCGGCGGGCCGAACGAACGCCTGCCCGACAGCGTCGACCAAAAGGAGGGCATGAACGTGTTCCTGGAAAAACGCCAGCCGGCCTATCGCGGCGCCTGAGCCGACCCATTTCCCCGAGAAAGACCCATGCCACGCATTTCCCTGCCCACTCCCGACACCATGACGCCCGAGCAACTGGCGGTCCATCAGAAGGTGGTCTCCGGCCCGCGCGGAGAAATCAAGGGCCCACTGCGCGCCGCGCTGCACAATGCCGAGTTGGCCGACCGCTGGCAAGCGTTAGGCGCGCTGCTGCGCTATGGCACCTCGATGACACCGCGCCAGTCGGAATTGGCCATCCTGGTGACCGGGCGGCACTGCCGCTCGCCTTTTGAATGGTTCGCGCACCGGCCCGAAGGTGCCAAGGCCGGGCTGTCGGACGACACGCTGGACGACCTGCTAGCGCAGCGCCAGCCGCGCGGGCTGGACGCCACTGACCAGGTCATCTACCGCTATGCGCTGGAGCTCAACCGCTCGCACTCGGTCAGCGACGCCACCCATGCCGCCGCGGTGCAGTTGCTGGGCGAAAAAGGCGTGGTGGAACTCACGGCCTTGGTGGGTTACTACACCATGGTCGCCATGACGCTCAACGCGCACGAGATCCCGTTCCCGCCCGGCGCGGAACCGGCGTTCAAGCTGCCGCAACAAGAAGAATTGAAGTGATGGGCGAAGCCATCGACACCGAGGGCGGCTGGGACTGCCACGCCCACGTCTTCGGCCCTTATGGCCGCTATCCGCTGGCGGCCGAGCGCGCCTACACTCCGCCCGAAGCGCCCCTGCCCGCGTACCGGGCGCACCTTGCCACGCTGGGCCTGACCCACGGCGTGCTGGGCCTGACCCACGGCGTGCTGGTGCATCCCAGCGCCTATGGCGTGGACCATGGGCTGGTGCTGGACACCCTGGACGCGCAACCGAATCTGCGTGGCGTGCTGGTGGCGCGGCCTCACACCCTGCCTTCGCTCGCCGGACTGCATGAACGCCGCGTGCGCGCCTTGCGCTTCAGCGCGCGCGGTGGCGCGGCCCGCAACTTCGGCGGCAGCGCCAGCTTCGAGGAATTGCAGGCCATGGCCGGCAAAATGGCCGACGCAGGCCTCCACGCCGAGCTGTGGACCGACCGCCATGTGCTGCCGGGCATCGCCGCCCAGATCCGGGCGCTGCCAGTGCCTGTGGTCATCGACCACATGGCCGGCTTCGATGCTGCCGCCGGCGTGGACGAGCCGGGCTTTCGCAGCCTGCTCGATCTGCTGGCCGAAGGCCGGGTGTGGGTGAAGCTGTGCGCCTACCGCAACCTGCTGGCCATACTCGACCGCACGCGCTGGGCGGAGCTACTGGCGCCTTTTCAGCAAGCCCTGCAGCAAGCCAACCCGCGGCAGTTGGTGTGGGGCAGCGACTGGCCCTACCTCAACGTGAAGGAACCGCCGAGCGGCGGCGACTTGCTGCAGCTGCTCCACGAGTCCGTGAGCGATGTGGCCATCGGCCGGGCCATCCTGCAGGACAACCCGGCGCGGCTCTACGCCTGATGGCTGCCCCACCTGCATTCGAGGGTGACGACTTAGCCTTCTGCCACCTCGGTCGCCACGAAAGATGGCCGCTTCGAAAGTTCGGCGAACCAGTGAGTCAGCTGGGGCGCGCGGCTGCGCCATTCCAAGCTTGCGAACCGGTAGTCGGTATAGCCCAGCGCGCAACCGATAGCGACGTGACCAATGGACAGCGGGGCCTTGGCAAGCATCTCCACTTCCTGCTCCAGCAGCATCAGGCTGGCCTTGGTCTTGAGCGCGAAGGCGTCCTGCAGTGCGCCCAATGGCACCTCGCGCTCACGCTCGTTGCGCCAAAGGATCAGCACATCCAGCAGGCCGTTGCCCAGCGCATGCCAGCGCAGCGCCCGCCAGCGTGCGTCGCCTTCGCGCGGAAAAAGGCTACCGCCGGCCAAATGGTCGAGGTACTCGCAGATGACGACCGAATCGAACAACGTGCGGCCGTCGTCCAGCATCAGCGTCGGAATCTTGGACAAAGGGTTGTCCGCCATGAGTTGAGGATTGGGTTTGAGCATGGCCGCCACCGAGCGAACCAGCGTGAGCTGGCCGGCGATGTCCAACTCATGGGCGCAGACCATGACTTTGCGGACGAACGGTGACTTGGGGGACCAATGGAGTTTCATGGTGTGTGTGTATTTTCTGAGCTCATTCGTCTTTGTGATCCATTCGAATTATTCGAGCTGAACCTTGACCGCCTTGACAACCGCAGACCACTTACGGCGGTCCTGGTCGATGACCTTGGCGAATTCTTCAGGGCTGCTGTACAGCGGCTGGATGCCCAGGGGCTTGAGCGAGGCTGCCATGGCCGGCTCGCGCATCACCGTGACCAGACGTCGATTGAGGTAGCGCACGATCTCGGGCGAGGTACCGGCTGGCACCAGCACGCCCAGCCACAGCGACACGTCGTAGTCGGTGAAGCCCGGAGTTTCGGCCATGGCGGGCACTTCGGGCATCGTGTCCAGGCGCTTGCGCGAGGTGACGGCCAGCGGCCGCAGTTTGCCGGCCTTGATGTGATCGACGAAATTGGACGCGGTGTCGAAGGTCATCTCGATACGGCCGGACAGCAGGTCCGGCAGCCCGGCGGCCGTGCCCTTGTAGGGAACATGCAGAAGGTCGACTTTGGCGACCGACATGAACAGTTCGCCTGACAGGTGGCTGCTGGTGCCGTTGCCCGCCGAGCTGAAGCTCAGCGTGCCCGGTTTGCTGCGCGCCAGCGCCACGAGTTCGGCGACGGACTTCGCGCCCACTTGCGGGTTGACCACCAGCAGGTTGGATGTGACGTGAGTCAGCGCGACCGGGCTGAAGCTGGTGGCCGGGTCGTACTTCGGGTTGCGGTAGAGGCTGGGGTTGATGGTGAGCACGCCCATCGTTGAATACAGCAGGGTATGGCCGTCCTTTGGTGCGGCGGCAGCGGCCTCGGCACCGATGCTGCCACCAGCGCCCGCGCGGTTGTCGATTACCACCGGCTGGCCGATGGCCTCGGACAGCTTCTGCGCCATGCCGCGGGCCATCAGGTCGGTGGCTCCGCCCGCCAGGAAGGGCACGATCAGCCGGACCGGCTTGTCCGGGTAGCCGCCGGGGCCGTCACCGGCATGAGCGCTCGTCAGTGCCAGTGAAGCCAGCATCAGGCTGGACAGGAAGGTCTTGCGTTGCATGCCAGTTCTTTTTTTTCTGCGGCGGCAACTTCAGATAACGCCCGCGCTGCGCAAGGCCGCAATGCGCTCATCGTCGTAGCCCAGTTCGCGCAGCACCTCGTGCGAGTGCTCACCCAGCAGCGGCGGCGGGCGGCGGTATTGGATGGGGGCATCGGCAAAGCGCATTGGGCTGGCCACCTGCGGCACGTCCACGCCGGCCGGGTGCGGCAGTTTCATGAGCATGCCGCGGGCCTGCACCTGCGGCTCGTCGAAGACCTCAGACACGCTGTTGATGGCGCCGCTGGGCACGCCGGCCGCGTCCAGCGCTGCGATGACTTCGGCACGCTGGCGTGCACCGAAGGCCTGGCGCAGCAAGGCCGACAGTTCGCCACTGTTTCGCACGCGCTGGGCATTGGTGCGAAAGCGCTCGTCCTGCGCCCATTCGCCGTGGCCCAGTACGTCGGCCAGCTTGGCGAACTGGCCGTCGTTGCCTACCACCAGGATCATGTCGCCGTCGGCGCAGGCGAACACGTCCTGCGGCTGGATGTTCGGATGAGCGTTGCCGTTGCGCTGAGGCGTCTTGCCCGACACCAGGAAATTCATCGCTTGGTTGGCCAACGTGGCCACCTGCACGTCGAGCATGCCGATGTCGATGGTGTCGCCAGTTCCGGTCTGGTTGCGCCGCGCCACCGCCGCCAACACCGACACCGCGGTGTACATGCCGGTCATTAGGTCCACGATGGGCACACCCACCTTCTGCGGCCCGCCGCCAGGGCGGCCGTCCCGCTCGCCGGTGACGCTCATCAGGCCACCCATGGCCTGGATCAGGAAGTCGTAAGCGGGTTGGTCGCGGCGCGGGCCGGTCTGGCCGAAGCCGGTGACCGAGCAATAGATCAGACGCGGGTTGATCTTGCGCAGGCTGGCTTGGTCCAAACCATAGCGCTCCAGTGTGCCGGCCTTGTAGTTCTCCAGCACGATGTCTGCCTGCGCTGCCATGTCGCGCACGATCTGCTGGCCTTCGGACGTGTCGATGCTGACGGTGATGGAACGCTTACCGCGGTTGACCGCCAAGTAGTAGCCGGCTTCGCAGGTGTCCTGGCCGCTGGCGTCCTTCAGGAAGGGCGGCCCCCACGAACGGGTGTCGTCGCCGGCGCCGGGACGCTCGACCTTGATGACCTCGGCGCCCAGGTCGGCCAGGATCTGACCGGCCCAGGGCGCCGCGAGGATGCGGCTGAGGTCCAGCACCCGCAGGTGCGACAACGGACCGCTGCGGTTGGATGTGGAAGGGGCTGTGCTTTCAGCGGCGGAAGCTGCGCTCATGCTGTCTCCAGGCTGCTTGTATCGGGTGGATGCCCGCACCGCGCTCATGAGAGTCGGGGTGCGGTGCGGGCTTGCGACAGACTGTAGGCGGTCAAAGTGGGCCGACCTAGGTGTGCCGGCGGCAATGCAGACATGCTGCTGGGAGCACAACGCAGCGCGCGCATAGCAGCTTTGCCTTCAGACGGCTATCGGGCGGGGGCGGCCGGCGCTAGAGTCATTTGGCCGGCCATATCGACACCCGCACGACGCCCTTGGCATCGCAGGAGGTTGGCGTACGGTAATTTTGCGGCCTCTTTTCCCTCCATATCCATCCGATGCCCACCATGCAAGAATCATTCGCCTCTCTCGCAGAACTCCAGGTACACATCGTGGATCAGCACATCGCCGTGCTGACCCTGAACAGCCCACCGGTCAACGCACTCACCCGACGCCTCAACGATGAATTGATCTGGGCGCTGGACCGTATCTCCGAGCTCGACGAGCTAAGGGCGGTCGTGCTGACCGGTGCGGGCAAGATTTTCTGCGCTGGCGCCGACCTGAAGGGCCGCGCCGAGGTCATCAAGGAGCCAGGCGATCTGCGTGCGCATTCGCGCCGCACCCGCGAGTGCTTCCACGCCATCCGGGAATGCTCCAAGCCGGTGGTGGCCGCCATCAACGGTGCCGCGTTGGGTTCGGGGCTGGCCATGGTGGCGTCCAGTGACGTACTGATCGCCTCCGAACGCGCGAGCCTGGGTCTGCCCGAGGTGGACGTGGGCCTGCTTGGCGGCTGCAGCCACGCGATGCGCTTGTTCGGCCATTCCCGCGTGCGGCGCATGATGCTGACCGGCTGGCGCGTTCCGGCCGACGAGCTGTACCGCACCGGCGTGGTGGAGGTTTGCACGCCCCATGACGAGCTGATGCCCACCGCGCTGGAAATGGCCCGCACCATCGCCGCGAAGAGCCCGGTGTCCACCCGCATGGGCAAGCACGCGCTCAACACGCTGGAAGACATGGGCGCATCCTTGCGCGACGGCTACCGCTACGAACAGGACATGACCGCGCAGATCGGCCAAACTGCCGACGCCAAGGAAGCGCAAGCTGCCTTTCGCGAAAAGCGCGCCCCTGTTTTCATCGGCCGCTGATCCCTTTTGCATACGCCTGTGTCTTGGAACGAGCCGCCGGTTGCCATTACCTTTTTATGACGCGCTTCCATACCGTCCAACCCATGTATAACGCCGCTGCGTTGGAAGTTGGCGCGATACATAGCGCCGCCGCAAGGACTACCCGGGAAGTGCATCGAGAATGCCAGCTACGTGCGTGATGAAGAGGCCATAGCCGCCGATGAGGTTCCGCCACCGTCGAACTTGGATTTTGGCGGTGTCATCATGAATATTCGTGCGTACGAGTGTTCTCAGGGGCCAAGCGGGTGCAGCTCTCCATAGTCGTTGTCATGGGCTGAACTCATCCCGCTGTGACGGGCCGTGGAAGCCTAAAGAAGGCGGTTCGAGCTGAGCGGTCAGGTGGTGGAGGTATCGTCCAACATGATCCGAATCGCTCTCAGCCAGGTGGTCATCTGCTTCTGTCGCTGAGATGGCCTTCCGCTGATGATTCCGGTCACCGCCTGTCCCCGCAAAAAGGCGAGTGTCGATCCCATTACCTCAGCGGCGTCAGGGCGTTCTGCTATGGAGGGAAACAGCATCCGCATCACTCGGTCACTCTCTTTGCGTGCGCCGCGCTCTGCAGCCTGAAGGGCGGTGCGAAGTTCGATGTCCGTACGGGAAATCGCCCACAGTTCCAGTTCGGCGAGATAGGCCGGTTTTGCCATCGTGGTGGCCAGCACCTTCACCGCCCTCTCGAATGGATCTTCAGCAACACCGACTTTGGCAAGCGCCTCGTGGACTGCTGCTTCGTTTCTTCGGACAAGTTCCTGCACCGTCGAAGACAGCAACTCCGCATGAGTTGGAAAGTGATGGAGTAGGGCGCCGCGGCTTACACCTGCGCGTCGCTGGACCGCCAAGGTGGTGGTGCGAGCCGTGCCTTGCTCAATCAGCAGCTCGACAGCAGCGTTCAGGATTCGGGGTTTGATTGCAACTTCTGGAGCTGCCAATGCATTTGCAAGCTGACTACTGACAACCCCGCTGCTTCGCATTCGAATAGGTTTAATTGCTTCCATACGAGTCTCTGAATCAAACCGACGAACGTGGCTTGCCGGAGGGAGTTTACAGGTGCATCGCAGTACGGAAGATGAAAGTACATATCAGCCGAGTCCCGCCTCACAAGGTTCAAGAATGCAAGTTACCTATGACCTGAACACATTGTGAACCGAGGCTCTTGGATTCCGTCGATCTCTGCCCCTACGTGTGCGTGATGGGCGTTTGAAGGACATGATCATCCGCGGCGGTGAGAACATCTACCCAGCAGATCTCGAGGTTCGACTGCTCGAACATTCGGACATCGTCAACGTTACTGTGATTGGAGCAGACCACGATGGAGGGAGATTGTGTGCGCGGCCAGCAGAACTGCTGCGACACGACGTGCTGCATGCCGACGAGACCCCTGTGGCGATGCTCAAGCCCGGAGCGGGCAAGACGCGGGCCAATCGCGCTCGGTCGCTAGAACTGGCTGTTCGCCGGATCCCTGCGCGCAGGCAAACGAGCCGCCGCCGTCATGAGCCTGGTCCACACGGCGCTATGCCGCGCACGGCATCGCCGATTGCACAAGGTTCATGACAATCGCCGTGCGCGGGCCAGCCAATTCGCCGACCGGTGTGCATTCACGGCGTGAATCGCCCACCATGAGCTGCAGCAAGCGCATGGGCTTGCGCCATGAACCTGTCCCGGCCCATTGCTGCGACGTATTGGAGTACGCCACCTGTCCATGCGGGGAATCCGAAGCCCAAGACCGAGCCGACATTGGCGTCATGTGCATGCGTCACCACGCCTTCGGCCTCGCAGCGCAACGCCTCGACAGCCTGACGCATTAGTAGGCGCTCGCTCAATGCAGCGAGCGTCCACGACGTTTCGGGGCGCTCAAACGCTTTCAAGCCCGGCCAGAGTGTCTTAGGTGCGTCCTCGGTATAGTCGTAGTAACCGCCCCCAAGAACGCGTCCCTTGCGACCGTGTTGCCTGCATAGCGCAATCATGAAGCGCTCGCCCACGTCCAACGCATCACTGGCGTTCTGCTCCATAATTTTCGCCAGCGTGACCAGCGAAATCTCGTCCGCCACGGTCAGCGGACCCACCGGCATGCCGGCGTCACGGCCGGCCAGTTCCACCACCGTCGCCGGAATGCCCTCGGCCAGCATCTGCGCACCTTCAGCCATGTAGGAGCCGACGGTTCGGCTGGTAAAGAAGCCGCGGGCGTCACGCACCACGATTGGTGTCTTGCCGATCTGCAGCACGAAGTCGTAGGCCCTGGCTAACGTCTCGGCACTGGTCTTCTCGGCAACGACGATCTCCACGAGCTCCATCCTGTCGGCAGGTGAAAAGAAGTGCAGGCCGATGAAGCGCTCGGGCATGCTGACCGCTTCGGCTAGCCCGGTGATGGGCAGGGTCGACGTGTTGCTCGCGAAGACGCCGTCTGGACGCAGGCACGGCTCGGCTTCGCCGGTCGCGCGGCCTTTGAGCGCGCGATCCTCGAACACCGTCTCGATAATGAGGTCGCTGCCGTCCAACGCCGACACCTCGGCGGCGGGCTCGATGCGCTCCAGAATCGCAGCCTGCTGAGACGGCGTCATGCGCCCCGCATGCACACGCTGATCGGTCAGACGGCGGACACGCTCCTTGCCGGCCTCGGCAAATTCGATGCTCACATCCTTCAACACCACGTTCAGACTGTGCGCTGCACAGACCTGCGCGATCCCGGCCCCCATCATGCCCGCCCCCAGGATGCTTACCTTGCCCGCTTGCCACGGCGCGACACCCTGTGGGCGTGACCGCCCCCGCCTGACGGCATTGCGGTCGAAGAAGAGTTGGATCAGGTTGCGCGTGACAGGGTGTGTCAGCAGGCCGACGAGCGCTCGCGTTTCCAGCCGCAGCGCGGTGTCCACATCCAATTGCGCCCCTTCCACCATGCAACTCAAGGCCGCTTCAGCGGCTGGGTATCTCCCCCTCGTCTTTTGGAAAAGCATCGCCGGCGCCAGCATCTGCAGCGGTGCCAGCTTCGGACAGCCCGGCGCGCCGCCGGGGATGCGGTGTCCCTTGACCTCCCAAGGCTGCTGCGCCTGTGGATGGGCCTCGATCCACGCCAATGCAGCCTCGCGCAGCGCTGCGGCGGCGCCGAGACCGGACGGCACCACGGCGTGTACGAGACCAGCATCTCGTGCTGCGCTCGGACTCATCACTCGGCTCTCCAGGATGTACGGCATGGCGGACTCGAGCCCTAGCAGACGCACGAGTTTGGTCACGCCTCCCCCCGCGGGAATCAGGCCGAGGCCAACCTCCGGAAAGCCGAGTTGCACTCTGGCATCGTCGACAACCACGCGGTGGTGCGCGCACAGTGCGAGCTCGAAGCCGCCGCCCAGTGCGCTGCCGGCAATGCACGCCACCACCGGACAGCCCAAGGTTTCCAGTCGGCGCAGCAGCTTCTTGCCCGCCTCGGTGCGCGCAAACACCTGCGCGGGATCGGCGGGCCACTGCGCAAGCACGTCCTTCAAGTTGGCGCCGGCAAAGAACGTGTCCTTGGCGGAAGCGAGGATGACACCGCGTGGCCGGCTGCCCCCTTCGCTCATGCGATCGAGCGCGGCTTGCATGTCGGTCCGCCAAGCATCGTTGAAAGTATTGACAGAGGCATCGAGATCGTCGAAGGTCAGTGTGACAACGCCAGTGCCGGTGTCGAGGTCGTACTGAAGAGTCTTCATGGAGTTCAGATCCGTTCGAAGATGGAGGCGATGCCCATGCCGGCGCCGACGCACAGCGTGACCAGTCCATAGCGCAGCTGGCGCCGTTCCAGCTCATCTAACAGTGTGGTGACGAGGATCGCGCCGGTAGCGCCCAGCGGGTGCCCCAATGCGATCGCACCACCGTTGACGTTGACCTTCTCGTGCGGCACCTTCATGTGCTTCATGAAATGCAGGGGTACGCTCGCAAACGCCTCGTTGACTTCGAACAGGTCGATCTGGTCGACCGTGAGGCCGGCGCGCTGCAGCGCTTTGCGCGCGGCTGGCACCGGACCGGTCAACATGAGGGTCGGTTCACTGCCGGTGAGCGCAACTGCCACGACGCGCGCGCGCGGCGTCCATCCCAGCGCAGCGCCCACACGCTCATTGCCGACCAACACCGCAGCGGCGCCATCCACGACGCCCGAACTGTTCCCTGGGGTGTGTACGTGCCGGACGCGGTCGAGCTGCGGATAGCGGCGCAGCGCGACGGCGTCGAAGCCCATATGGCCGGCCTGCTCGAACGAAGGCTTGAGCGCCGCCAAGCCAGCCATCGTGCTGTCAGGCCGCACGAATTCATCGTGGTCCAGGATCATCAAGCCGTTGCCATCGCGAATGGGTACGACGCTGCGTGCGAAGCGTCCTTCGGCCAGCGCCCTTGCGGCGCGTTGCTGCGAAGCAAGTGCATAGGCATCCACGTCCTCACGGGTGAATCCCTCAGTCGATGCAATAAGGTCGGCGGAGATACCTTGCGGCACAAAAGCGTTGTCGATGCTCGTGCGCGGGTCCAGCGCCCACGCTGTTCCATCGCTGCCCATGGGCACCCGACTCATGCTTTCGATGCCTCCCGCGACGATCAAGTCATCCCATCCCGAGCGCACGCGCTGCGCGGCTTGGTTGATGGCATCCAGGCCGGAAGCGCAGAAGCGGTTGATCTGGATGCCACTGGCGTTCCAGTCCCAGCCCGCCGCAAGCGCCGCGATCTTCGGCAGACAGCCCCCCTGGTCTCCTACGGGTGTCACGATGCCCATGACCACATCGTCCACGCGAGCCGTGTCCAGGCTGGTGCGCTGCTGCAAGGCCCGCAGCAATCCGACAGCTAGTGTGATCGGCTTGACCTCGTGCAGCGAGCCGTCGGTCTTGCCCTTGCCGCGCGGAGTGCGAACGGCGTCGTAAACAAAGGCCTCATTCATAGGAAGTGCGGCTGAAGCTATTCGCCACGCCGGGCTTCGATGTCACGAATCAAGGCACGCGCCTCGTCGCCTTCCGGGATGGGCTTGCCGCTGTCGCGCCACTGGATTGCAGCCTTGAAGCCCGCCTCCTGCGCATAACGGCGGAACCATAGGCCCTCGGGGTTGTGGCGCGTGACGCCGTCGAACACAGTCGCGAACATCTGTGTCTGCTCTAGGCCCATCGTCAACATTGCCTGATTCACTACCATCTTGTGCATGGCCAGATGGCTGCGCGGCACGCCGGCGATGCGCAAGGCCAACTGCATCGTGCGCTCCTCGAGTTCGACGGGCGGAGCCACGAGATTGGCCAGGCCCCAATCCGCGGCCGTGCGGCCGTCGAGCACATCGCCGGTGAACATCAACTGCTTGGCCCGCGCCGGCCCGAGTCGGTAGGTCCACATGGCGGTGGTGGGACAGCCCCACACCCGCGTGGGCATGTAGCCGATGCGCGCGTCCTCGGCCATGACCAGCAGATCGCAGCACAGGGCGATGTCGCTGCCGCCGGCCACTGCCGCGCCGTGCACCTTGGCAATCGTGGGTTTGGGGCTGCGCCACAGACTCATGAAGTCCTCGGTGTAGCGCTTCATGCAGGCGTAGTCCACCATCGGATCCCACGGGTACCGCTCCTGCTGGCAGGGATGATCGGCCTGCTGCTCGGCAGTGTCTACGAGGTCGTAGCCACCGCAGAAGCCCTTGCCGGTTCCCTCGACGACGATGACATGCACCTCGTCGTTCGCATTGGCCCATTCGACCGCCGCTCGGATTTCACCGGGCATCGCATGACTGATGGCGTTGAACCGCTCTGGGCGGCTAAGAAGCAGACGGGCGACACGCGGGGATTGCGCGTCCTGTTCGATGGTCAGGGTGGAAAAGGTGGGCACGGGATTCCTGTCTCTGGGATGGTTCATTTCAGCATCAGGCCACTGCGCCTCCGTCGGAGAGCAACTACGCAGTCAGCTATGACTGTTTTTAACAGTCACTTGTGACTGTTATCGTCTCTTTTGTGACATGTCGATGTGGTGGTACTTCATAAACTGCCCCACGATGACAGTTCAATCACTCCTCCCAGTGACGGCATTGCCCAAAGGCCGATTCCGATACCGCAGTGCCAGCGGTCCCAATCGAGACTATGGGCGGTCGCACGTGCCGAGGCAGGGGTGGCGCGATGCTGAAGGCCGAGCGCAAGGCCCGCAAGTACGGCGATGGGGCGGTGCATTCAATGTTTTCATCCATCGATGCGTGCCCCGCCCAGGCGGCTATCGCGACCATGACCTGGAATTCCTGCGCAGCTTGGCGCTGTCCAGCGTCCTGCGCAGTCCTGTGAAACGGCAGCAACTGATCACGCAATGGGTCCACGCGGCCCGGATTCTTCTGGAGACAATGCCATGAGCCACGACTTTCCCGACCCGACACTGTCGCACCTGCCTGCTGACACTTCGGTACCTCTGCTCCTAATGACCACCGGCGATGCCTTGCGGGACGCGGCACGACGCCATCCGGAGCGCATCGCCTTGGTCGAAGTCATGCCGCCGGGCCTGCCGTCGCTCACAGGCGCGAGCGACACGGCGCGCCGCTGGACGTATGCGGAACTGCTTGCTCAGGCCGAACAATGCGCGCACTGGTTGCTTACGCGCTTCACTCCTGGCGAGCGCGTCTGTCTCTGGGCGCCCAACGTGCCTGAGTGGGTCATCCTGCAATACGGCGTGGCACTGGCAGGTCTGGTGCTCGTTACTGCCAACCCGGCGCTGCGCAGCGCCGAACTGCGCTACGCGTTGCGCCAGTCCCGCTGCACCGGGCTGCTGTACACGGCTGAATTCCGCGGCACCGACATGGCCGCAGTCGCGCGTGAGGTGGCAGGAGAAGTGCGCGAGACCTTCTGTCTGCTGAATTGGCAGACCGAGGTCCGCACGCACTCAGCCCGAGGCGAGCTACCGCATGTGCAAGCGCTGGATCCGGCCCAGATCCAGTACACCTCTGGCACCACCGGCAACCCCAAAGGAGCACTGCTGCATCACGCGGGCCTGGTTACAAGTGCCAGGCTGACATGCAACCGGGCCGGCATCGAGGCCAGCGTCGTAATCAGCCCCATGCCGCTGTTCCACACCGCAGGTGCAGTACTCAGTTCCCTGGGCTGTGTGACAACCGGATCGACCTACGTGCTGCCGCTGCTGTTTGAGCCTGAAACGCTCATGCGGGCGATCGCATTAGAGCGCTGCGACGTGTTCTATGGTGTTCCGACCATGCAGATCGCGATGCTTGATCACCCCAAGCGCGACCAGTACGACCTCAGCACTCTGCGTGTTGCCATCTCCGGCGGCGCCCCCGTTCCGCCCGAGCTGCTGCACCGCATCGAAACCGGCTTTCATTGCGATCTGCTGACGCTCTACGGACAGACCGAATGCAGCCCGACGATCAGCATGGTCGGCCCCAACGACAACCAGGAGGACAAAGCAACGACAGTGGGCCAACCTCTGCCACAAGTCGAAATTCGCATCGCGGATCCCGCCTCGGGAAAAACCCAATCCGTCGGAGCTGAAGGGGAAATCGAAGTGCGCGGCCCTCAGTGCATGCTTGGCTATTTCGAGATGCCAGAGGAAACTGCCCAGACAATGCGGCCCGATGGCTGGTTGCGCACTGGCGATCTCGGCACCCTGGACCGGCGCGGCTATCTACGGGTCACAGGCCGACTCAAGGACATGATCATTCGCGGTGGCGAGAACATCTATCCCGCCGAGGTCGAGGCGCGTCTGATGGAGCATGCCACCGTTGCCATGGCTGTGGTATTCGGCATCCCTGACGCCAGATGGGGCGAGGTGGTGGGCGCGGCCGTGCAGATCCGAGCGGGTATGCCGCTGCCGGCGGCCGAGGCGCTGCGCGCGCACTGCCTCTCAATGCTTGCGCCTCAAAAGCTGCCGACTGTCTGGTTCAGTTGCGACGCCTTTCCGCTGACGGCGTCGGGGAAGGTGCAGAAATTCCGCCTGCGGGAACTCGCCGAGACGAATCAGCTGACTCAAATGGTTTAGCCCAGACCAGATCAACTTTCTTGACAGGAGACATCCCATGAAGCTTGCCATCAAAATTGCTACGGCAATCGCCGCCTTAGCCTATGCCACTGCTGCCTCCGCGCAGAGGGGAGAAACCGTCAAGATCGCCTGGATCGACCCCCTGTCAGGTCTGATGGCACCCTCGGGCTCGAACGCGGTCAAGACCTTCCAGTTCTTTGCCGACAAGTTCAGCGGCTCGAACAACCCGGCTGGTGTGAGGTTCGAGGTAGTGCCGTTCGACAGCAAGCTCAGCCCCGCCGAGAGCCTCAATGCGCTCAAGAGTGCCTCAGACAAGGGTATTCGCTACATCACAGCCGGGGGCGGCTCAGCGGCGGTCGCTGCGTTGATAGATGGCGTGAACAAGCACAACGCTCGTAATCCGGGCAAGGAGGTTCTGCTCCTTAACTATGCCGCAGTCGATCCGGATCTCACCGACAGCAAATGCAGCTACTGGCATTTCCGCTTCGACGCCAACACCGCCATGAAGATGGAGGCGCTAACCACTTTCCTGAAGGACGACAAGGACATCAGGAAGGTCTACCTGTTCAACCAGAACTACGCGCACGGCCACCAGATGGTGCGCCTCGCGAAGGAAAACCTGGCGCGCAAGCGGCCCGATGTTGAGATCGTCGGTGAAGACCTGCACCCCTTGGCGCAGGTACGGGACTTCGCACCCTACATTGCCAAGATCAAGGCCTCGGGTGCAGATACGGTGATTTCCGGCAATTGGGGCTCGGACCTAGCGCTGCTGATCAAGGCCGCCAACGAGAGCGGCTTCGACGGCAAGTTCTATACCCTTTACGCCGGCATGACGGGCACCCCTGCCGCTTTGGGAGAGGGCGGCGGCGGCCGTGTGTTTCAGATCGCCAACAACCATTACAACATGGGCGGCGACATAGGCAAGTGGACAGCCGAGTTCAAGGAACGGTTCAAGGAGGATCTGTATTTTTCCCAGGTCAGCCACGTGTTCATGAGCCTGGGCGAAACCATGGCCAAAACCCGATCCACGGATCCTGTAAAAGTCGCCGCAGCGATGGAGGGCCTGCGCTTCAAGGGTTTCAACGGAGAGGTCGAGATGCGCAAGACCGATCATCAAATGCAGCAGTCGCTGTTTATGACGGTCTGGCAGAAAGCCGACGACAAATATCCTTACAGTGTCGAGAACACTGGAATGACGTTGGCACCGGCCCGAGCGTTTCCGGCCTACATCGCGAGCACACCGACTAGTTGCCAGATGAAGCGGCCCTGATGCCAGCGACGGGGCCGGTGCAACGCTTGGGCGTAAGCATAGATAGGAATCGCGTGCCGTGGTCACGCAGCTACGGGCGTAAACGATGTCAATTGGAACCGGCGTGCCGGTCGATCTTTTGCCAACCATCGGTCATCTTCCCGTTTTTGGACGAGACAAACGCCGAGGCGAGATGAGCACCCAGAATCGATCGATGAACCTGTTCGATTTTTTCGACGACCGACGCCCCACAAAACGGTAGCGATTGCTGTGGTACGGCATCAGATCGATAGCCGGAGCACGATCTAGAACCAAGTCAGAAATTACCTGGGCTGAGCCGCATGCCATCGTCCAACCCATTGCACCGTGGCCGCAGTTGAGCCAGAGATTTCGATGCTTCGCCGATCCAAGAAAGGGCAGATTGTCCGGACTCATCGGGCGCCTGCCGACCCATTTGGAAGGCGCGCCACACGCGGAAGAGGAGAAGGTCGGAGAAGGTCGTCCAATACCCGTGGCGCGCGCAGCAATGTGATGTCGGGAAAATCGTTCATATGGATCGAGAGATTGCGAGCGGCAGACGTATGACTGGTTCGACCAACTTGTCGCCGCTACCGCTCGGCTGCGTGCGAAGCCTCGTCGAGGTAGCTAAATTCTTTGTACCGTGCCCTGAAGCACCACGCGTTGGCCGCCGGGAAGCACCAGGACTGTGTTGACCGAGCCTGCGTCGTAGTTGACAACCTGCGCCACGACCAGACCGTCGGCCTCGGTCCATGACAACAGATGCTGTTCGGGGTGCAGCGGTACGCGGTCGACGACTTCCTTTCCCTCACGGCCCTTGTTCTCGCCGGCTACGCAGCGCCAGCGCAACGCATCATCGTCGTCGACATCCACTTCGTAGACGACGCCCCCTGGGTACTCGAAACGGAAACGGCCCAGATGCGGGGCTGCAGGTGCGGTCATTATTTTTCTCCTATTAAGAGGCAAGATTGGAAGGCCCGGCGATCCATGCTGGTGCCTTTGCGGGGCGTGCAAGGCAACTACGTCAACCTCGGCGAGAGGCTCACTGGCACCGCAGTCAGAAGGCAGGAAGGACCGTTTGTCGCCGCGGGCGCCACGAGAATCAGAGTCGGTCAAACCTTCTTCCACCCTGTGAAGTCCCGAGTGTTCACGAAGAGCCTTTCTTGAACAATCAGCTAATATTGATCGGTCTTCAACCTGTGCTTGATAATCCAACATGCCGCTGACCCGATTTACGTTGCGCCAGTTGGAGGCTTTCACGTCGGTCGCCGAGATGCGCAGTTTCAGCACAGCGGCAGGCCAAATGGGACTGACAGTTCAAGCTGTGAGCCAGCTGGTTGCAGAGCTCGAGGCGACTGTGGGTTTCAGGCTGTTGGAGCGCACCACGAGGCGCGTGGAACTCAGCAGCGCGGGGCGGGACTATCTCGCCTCGGCCAAGACCGTGCTGCGCCACGTGGGAGACGCAGAGATGGCGGCCAACGATGTCCGGAACCGCGCGTCTGGGCTGGTACGGGTGGGCGCTCCGCTGGTGCTCGCTTCCATGGCACTGCCGCAGGCAATCTCCCGATATTCCCGTGATCGGCCGAAGGTTGTCGTTCGCATTCGGGACGTGGCTGTGGATCGTCTGGTGGACGCCGTCTCTTCCGGTGACGTCGACATCGCCGTCGGTCCTGATCGCGCACTTGGCGGCGCCGTGGCGGCTCAGACGCTGTTTGACAGTCCCTGGGTGCTTTGGTGCGCACCGTCGCACCCCTTGGCATCGCGCAAGCGCGTTCGCTGGGCCGATCTGCGCAATGTTCCTCTGGTCGTTACGGGAAGAGATCACGAATTGGGCGTGGAACGCATGCGGCTGAACGCACCTGACGAAGAGCGTGTAACACCAGTCGAAATTGTCGATAACACCACCACGGCATTTGGTATTTCGGCGCAGGGCTTTGCCGCCACACTGGCCCCCGACTACGTCGGCGTGCTGGCGACAGCATTCGGACTGGTCATGCTGCGTGTGGTCGAACCAGAGACAGTGCGCAAGGTATGTCTGTATCGGCCTCTTGGAAGGTCGCTCTCGCCGGCGGCGCAGGACTTCGCAGATTTTTTGGCGATGGAGTTGAAGCAGCAGAACGTTGCCAGCTCCTAGAACCCCCGTGTGCGGCGGATCCTTTTTTTTGAAGGAGACTTAGCTCCTGCCCAGGCAAAGACAACGGACAAGCGTGATCGCTATCCGTGTTAGCCGCTGTCGCTGCTCACGCCCAACTCCAATCCGCCGCCTCGCAACGCAGCTTGCAGCGATGCGCTTTCCTCAGCAGAAAATCCATCGAAGTAGATCTGCAGCGTCTCCCCGCAGCTGAGAAACAGATCCTTGTCCGGCGCGGCCCAAAGCTGGATCCCATGTCCGGCCGCCGCTGCAAGGAAAGCGAAGGCTTCTTCTGGCGACATCAGGATGATTTCCTCGCCTTGATTGCTCCAGCCCGTGATCTTGGCGCTGATGGGATGCTCGAACCTCCATCCCAATATTTGCAGGACCTCAAGCAGCTGTGCGCAGCTCTCCGGCGGGAGACGGGCAATCTCTTTGGTCATGGCCAGAAATCGTAGCTGCTACGGCGCGACGCGCGAAAGTTGACCGCATCGTGAACGATTTCCAGCAGGTTGACGAACGTTGACATTCCTGTCGGCCGCGCCCGCTTACAACATCTTCTCGACAACAGGGGAGATCAAGATGAGTCAGATGGCGGTCATGGTGAGCGAGTCGGAGCCCGGCGAATTCCGCTTCTCGCTCTTGGGTTCGGTCAGCGGTCCGACCGGGCTGTTGAGCTTTCGGCCGTTCGTCTCCGACCAGACAGCGCACTCCAGCGAGATGGAAGCCTGGATTGCCGGCGCGTGCGCGGTCGCAGACTACCTTGTGCGTCCAGTCACGCGCCCAAATGAGCCGGCGCAAATTGATTGAGCGTCCTCACACAGGACGTACCGCGAAATAGGCTTCGTCGGTATCGCCCAGATCGCGAAAGCCCGCCGTTCTGGCCACGTCGAAAGCTTTGATCCAGCGCTTGGCCAGCGCGATCTCGTCTTTGGTGAGATCGCTCTCGCCCGACTCGCTCGCGTTCTGGAACGCGCGCAGCGCCGGCACCAGCTCATGGCCCAGTTGCCGGTCGAGCTCACGCCGGAAGCGCTGCTCCGCCACCTTGACCGCCTCGGCCGCCGAATGCGGATAGTCCGCGAGCCGCACCAGGTAGGCGACGCGCGGTTCCGGTTCCACCTCTTCGAACCGGAATGGCACGTCGTCATCGCTGGCCTCCTGCGGCGCGACATTAACCGGTGCCGCAGGCACCGGCCGCGGGAAGAAGAGTTCAGCTTGGTCCATGGTCATCTCCTTGAGCAAGTTCGGCAACGCGTTACGCACTTCCACCGAGCCCGGAACCACCGCGGCGCGATGGCCAGCGCTGCAGCGCCTTGGCGATCATTTCGCCGTGGCGCTGCGCCTCCAGCCGAGCCGCCTTCGCATCGGGCGGGGCGGGCCGCGGCACCGGCCGGCAGAACCAGCGCTGCGGGTAGGTGTCCGTCTTGATGTTCTTGAGCGCCCGTCCGCGCGGATTGATCTCGGTGCCTTCGATGAAGAAGCCGCCGCGTACCTCGAGCATGGACGCGCGGTTGAGCAACGGGATCACATAGCTCTCCTGGTCGTCGGCCAGCAGCATGGCGATCATCAGGCTGCGGCCCGGGCGCGGGTCATGGATGCGCGGCACGTAGAGCAGCTCTCCGATGCGGCGCGTGTGCTTCACCGCCTCCTTGGTGGACAGCGCCTGGCCCTCGAACCGGTATCTAAACACTTCGCAGTACACCTGTATGAATATACAGTAGTATGGCGGCATGGAAGACGACATTCCGACCGATCTGTGGATCTACTACTGTGCGCAGCAGCTCAAGCGCCATTGGCGGACGGTGGATCCTGAGCAGCTAGAGGAGCTGGCCACCGACCTGGCTTGCGAGGCGCATCTGCGCACGCTGTCGCCGAGGGCGGCGGCACTCAAATGGCTCGAGCCGGTGATGACGCCAGGAGAGGCCAGGTAGCTGGAACGGCACAATGCGCCGATGCCAAACATAGCCTCGATCCTCAAAGCCGAAATCTCCCGCGTCGCTCGCAAAGAAGTGCGCGTCGAGATCGAAACCCTCAAGAAAGCATCAGTCGCGCATCGCGCCTCGATTGCCGAACTGCGTCGCCAGGTGAGCGCGCTTGAGAAGGAGCTGCGTCGTGTCGCGAAGGGCGCGGCGCGGTTCGAGGCGGCGCCTGGTTCAGACGCTGAAGCGGCAACGGGCACGAAGCGCCGCTTCAGTGCAACCAGGTTGGCTGCGCATCGGGCCAAGCTCGGGCTGTCCGCGGCGATCTATGGACGGCTGGTAGGCGTCTCCGGGCAGACGATTTACCACTGGGAACAAGGCAAGGCACGACCGCGGACAACGCAGCTCGAAAGCCTTGCGGCAGTAAGGGACCTGGGTGCACGCGAAGTTCTGGAACGGCTAGCCACGCGTTAGCGCGGGAAGACACGAAGAGTCAGATGTCTGATTCGAAGCTACGCGCTTCAGTTGCTACTCAGCGGATTCGCATCCACTGGCAGCACATTAGGGTCGTTCGCACTTATCGACGTTGCTGGCAGGACCGATTGGGCATGTTGTACTCGTGCCAGCGGTTGTACTGTCCAGGTCTGCGGCGTGGATCGGCGTCCCAGAACTTGAAAAGAGTGTCGGTTCCAAGCGCGACGTGGTTCAGCGCGAGCCGGGATCGCCCTCTGCAAGCTCAGCCAGGGGCGTTGACCAGTCAGCGCCTCGAGCGGCGGGCCCGCGAGATTGGAAGTCTTCATTTTGAATCGAGCTAGCCGAAGACGGCGCGGCCGAGCTTGTACAGCACGACCACTGTTGCACTGCCGGCGATGACTACCGGCCACACCAGCGACATTGATGACTTCGAGTTTGCCAAGGCGAACCGGCGCGCGCTCCAAATCATCGATTTCAGCCGCCTCGTGTCGATATAGATGTTCACCTGTTGCTGATTCACGTACACGCCCCCGCCGCCCGGCAGCCACTCAGCCGTCATAGTCATCATGTGATTACCTTGGTTGATCGCAGGCATGGGTCCCGTGAAGGTCACCTTCTCGGGTCCACGGCCCAGCTGTTGGGCCAAGGTGTGCGGAACGAGTTGCGCGTACGCGGCAGAGAGTTGCGGGTGAACGTCCGCCGGAAAAGCCCCGCTCTGGAACCACTTGGTGACGTCGGTCATGTAAACATCGCCAAAGAGTTTCTTGTACCGCGACACGACGCTTTCTGTGAAGAGTCTTGTCGCTTGCTCGACCTCATCAGACCATCGATACCGCCAGCTCATGTAGCCGAGTACCACCAGCGCAGCAACCCAGACTTTCCAGGTCGATAGCTGCACCACGGCTCCGGGCGTTCCTGCTTGGCTCTTGACCGAGAAGAGCCGTTCGAGCACATCAGGTAGTGACACATCGAACCAGGCGACGCCGATGATGATGGCGCTGGTGACAACGAGGTTGCGGCGGATCTTGTCATCGTCATCCATTTTCTGCACCTTCCCCGGCCTTCAACTCGTTGGTCTGCTTCATTGAACGCTCTTCTGCCTGAGTCAGTCCGGGCAACTGCACCGCCTGCACGAGTACATCCCCCGCTCGCATGATCTCTTGATGGCGAGCTTCCATGGTTGGCGTGTGCCCGGTTCCATGGTTTCTCATACCCCCAACATCCTGCCGGACAGAAGGCGCAAGGAAGTAGGCGATCGAAAAGGCATTTCTCGCCTCAGGCTCGAGGTACAAGCAGTTTTCGTCCCACCATCGTTGGCATTCTTCCACCACCGAATTGACGTCGCCGTTCCATAGAACGCCGACCAGCTTTCTCCACAGCGTGAACGCCTCTTGATGTGCCTGCAACCTCTTATCGATCGCGGCCACGCGAAGCTGGTTGTGCGACTTCAAGGACTCCAACAACTGGGCGTTCTGGTGCTTGATGTCTTCGACGATGCGCGTGAGTTCTGGCAAGTCTTCGCGATCCGCTGCGTTTCCGCCCTTCTTCGTTCCATATCCTGTGCCGAAGCTGCGTAGGACGAGGTACGCCATGCCGATGAGGTTCAGCACGATGAGGGTGATTGCGGTAGCGACCATGTTCGAGATTCTCCTGATGCGGCATTGTCCGAGAGCCTTTTGCAGTCACCGTTCCTCGCACTGTCGCAACCCCCGAGTACACCATTTTGTTACGAGTTGCTGCACAATCCATCTCAACAAGACTCACGCAGCAGATCATCGAAAATGAAAGACCATCTCCTGCGAAATTTTTTGAGCTTCTCCGGCGCGTCGGTAGTGATCGGCGTCCTCGGATTTGTGTCTGCTGCAACGGGAATGTTTGTAGACGTGAACTCAAGTATTTCCGTCAAATGGCTTCTCTTTTTGCTGCTTGTACTCGGCACGATAATTGTCATCTTACTTAAGGTGATATTTGACATCTCAAGTCAAAACACCATCCCTGACAATTTTGAGAAGCCTTTCAAATCAATCGCTTCGGAAGAAATATTTCTTATTCACCGAAACGAAAACTTCGCGACAAGCATCGTGGTGGGCGGCTATATCGAATCCGACGAGATCGAGAGGCTCGCGTACATAGCCGTGGTCCATCACGTTCAGGCCAAGTACATCCAAATCAAGGTTGTGAAGGACATGGGTCTGCTTACGAAATTGCCAAGTACGACTGAAGAACTCCGCAATCTAACCTTCCGATCCGTGATACCAACCGACGCAATCCCTCTTCTCACCGGAACACTCACGTCATGACCCGATACTTAGGACAAGTTGTCAAGGTGCTCGATCCTTTCACGGTGGTAGTCAACATAGGCACAGATCAAGGCGTAAAGCCAGACAGCAAGTTTTTAATAGTTGGGCTTGCGGATTTGATAGTCGACCCGACTACAGGAAAAGAACTCGAGCGGCTCGAAATTGTTCGAGGCAAAGTCGGGGTGCAGCATGCCCAGCCTTCGATTGCGACATTGCGGTCGATCGAATGGGATAGATCACCAGACAGTCGAGAAATCAAGAAGGTAACGGGCCGTGGCGCAGGCGGGTTGAGTAACATTTTTGGAAATCAAGACACCGTCACGGAACTGATCACTCCAGGCGACGAAAAATTGCGCCCACTGAGTGAGATCCAAGTTGGCGATCATGTTCTTCGCGCTTAGGTTATATATGGGCGGATGCCGCACGCCGGCCCTCCCATGACGGTAGGCCTAGGGGCCAACTCCCTGCTGCGATCCTCGCGCGAGTCAGAGCTGAATAGCGTTCTTCAAGAGCCCGGCGCTCTTCGCGCGTAAAAACACGCGGTGCTGTCGATCAGGTGGTAGCACCCAGGGCTGCAGCCGTGCGGCCGCATCTCGGCCACCGCTCGCGAATTCGACGCTGTGATCTGGTGCACAGGCTTTCGCGCGGCCTTGGACCATCTCATATCGCTCGACGCTGTCGGGGACGGAAAGGTCCCGGTCGCAGGAACTCGCTCGCGCGACGTGCCCGGCCTGTGGCTGGTGGGTTATGGAGAATGGACCGGCCCGGCCTCGGCAACGCTCATCGGAGTCATGCGCGCGGCCAGAAGCACCGCGGTCGAGATCGGCGGTTTTTTGGGAGTTTGAACAGGCAGCTGCGCGCGCTCAGTGGTACTTGATGCGGCGATTGTTGAACGCCGGCATCGTGCCTTCCAGAACATTGACGACGTGCCCGTTGATGGCTGGGTTCTCGATGGAGCCGGCGAGATAGGAGATCTTCGATGCATTCTTCCGATCGAATACCGACCAGATAACCTGCTCCGCATCACAGACGACCGCGAGATTCGGATTGTGGGTGACCATAATGATCTGCCGACGTTTCTTAGCCTCGGTCAAGACTGGGACCAGTAAGCTCACCACAGTCTCGTTGTCTAGATTCTCCTCAGGCTGATCCAGAATGATCGGATTGCGCCCCTTATCGACCAGCAAATAGAAGATGAGAAGTAGCGCGCCGCGTTGACCAGGTGACAGTTGCTCGATTTGTGCATCTTGGAAAAGCAACGAGTAACGCGGCTCAAGGAATGAAAGCCCGAAGAGCAAATCGTAAACATCGCTTGCCAGCTTGTCTTTTCTCAACACAGGGCCGATGCCGACGGTATCCTTGTTACCGCCGGACGCAGCCACGACAATCTTTCCGTGCAGCGCTTCAACGAAGCTGAGCACGTCTGCTCGCGTGTTGAAGTCGTACTCTTCGGCCAGTTTTCGTACGGTGCCGTAGCTCTCGTCTTCGCCCCGAAATTCCTTTGAGTTCTGTTTAATTAGGTCGAAGAGAGACGTCGCAACTCCGTCTGCTGAGCCACCCAGTGTCGCTTGGAACTGGAGCTTGTACTCGTCGCGGATCAGGCTGTTGCTATGGATCAAGTCTTGAACGGGTTTGAAGAGAGACTCGCGCGCCTTCCGCTGAGCATCCAGAATGTCAAAAATCTCTCCAGCCAACGTCGCGCGATGTTCCCTGTGCGTTTGCAGAAGGTCGGGCAGGCTATCAATCTGCGCGATACGCGTTTGCAACCCCTTCAATGTCTCTGGCGCATCAGGTGTACCAGTCAGCTCTGCGAGTTTGGCCTCCCAGTCGACCAAGGATTTCAGGTTTTGCTGGTACAGAAGCTGCGGCGCATTGAGTTTTGCGTTGAGCGCTGTCTGCTCCGCAAGCAAATTGGCTCGCTGAGTGACGACATCGCCAGCCGACGCCACAGTTTTTGCTTGCTCGTCAGGAATCGAAACCGAAATCTTGTCGAGTGGCTGGTGATTCAGTTCAATCGTCACGAGGTCAGACGCCTGCAAACCGAGAGTGGTGAGATCCGTCGCCGTGTCTTCGAGAAATTGCGTACGAGAGCGGTCGAGTAGGCGCAAGCGCTCGCGCACGTTCTGGATTGCCTTGAGCTTGCCGGCAAGTGCCAGGGCGGTGGCGGCATTCGAGGCCGCGGATTTCTCGAGGTTTTGCATCTGGTTCGAGATGGCCTCCAGCGAGGCCGCCGCTTGCTGCTGCTCGAGCGACAACTCGACGGCAGGTTTTTCCATCACCGCTGGCTTGATCTTGATGTGCTCCTCAATCTGGCGATTCTTGATGGCCAGTTGCTCTTGGATCGCACTTCGAACCTCAGGTTGAAGCTGCGTCTCGTAGCCCGCAATTTCCTGGTTCACTCTTCGCAGGTCTTTTCTGAATTCGTTGAGCTGATGTCGAAAGCTGCTCTCCTGCTCCTCGATAAGCTGGTCAAAGTCGAGTGCACCAAGGCGGATTGAAGCATCTGTGTGGGAGAAGATGACTGCTCGCAGTTCGTTTTCGAAGGCATTGGAACGACCAGTGACATGCGCGTTGCACAATTCTTCGAAATGACCTTGGGGAATGTATCGGACGAGTTCCACCTTTTCCTCCGGTGGATCGTCGTTAAGGTTTCGATCCTCCGTGCTGCCATCGAGCCATGACAGCGTTGCGGTGAAGTGCTTTGCAGGGTCCCCAGACTTCCCCCTGAATCTCTCCTTCTTCAAGAAGGAGAAATGAGCTTTCTGTCGCGAGTTGCCAAGCAGCGCGATCACGTCAGCGAGCGCGCTTTTCCCGCTGCCCTTGTTTCCGATGATCGCCACCAGATCAGGGTTCAGCGGCAGATTGGTGCCAGCAAGCCACGCTCCACCTGTTGTGGATCCCGGGATCTTAGTGATTGAGACGCTGTCGATGAAGAACGTCTTGTTTTTGGAAATTTCGGTCTTCTTTTCCGGGCGCTCGCCGATGTAGGAACGTTTTGCCGGCTCCATGATGGCCTGAAGAAGACCATGAAACGAAGGGTCAGCCTTGATCCAGGTCGCCTTTCCGGACGGGTAATCCCCATAGCCACGTCTGTCGTTGTCCCCCTTCACGCCCACGAAGCAGTGGGCGTCACTTCCAGAGACGACAAGCCTGGGAACGTTGCATAGGGCGTTCTGAAAGCTCTTGATGAACTTCGAATTGCCGGGCGTGACCTCACCGACGAAAGCGCCGCGGAGGTCGATGTTCCGAGACTCGAAGATAGGCGAAGTCTTGAACAGGCCTAGGAAATACGCATAGTGCTCATGCCATTTGACCTCGGCGAGACCGTCACTTGTATCCCATGGCATGAACCCGATCGCATGCCCGTGTGGCACCTTCTCGATTGCGTTCTTGTAGCTGTCACAGTTGATCTCCGCAATCTTGGAGCCGGCCAAGAGCGCCTTTTCATCGTCGGCATCGACTTCAACTTTCTTGAAACCATGGATCTTCAGCTTGTCGTCCGACGCGGCGCGCCCTAGCAGCACAAGGGATGCATCCGACAGCGGCCGACCCACGACTTCGACGAGCAGCGCCGCTTTGAAATCGTGCAGAACCTGATCTGCAACGGCATCAGAGAAAAGAACGTGAGCATTGAGGCGGCCCGGCATCGGAGCTACTAGCCGCAGTTCGATTCCCGGAAAGATGGTCTTCGTGAGTTTGGGAGCCCCTGGTTCTTTGAGCCGTCGTCGCAGTGCAAACCAGCCGTCAAAGGTCCAGTAATCCATCAACGCGAAGACCGTTGGTTCTGCGGCATTGAACGCAGCGATCATTTCGTCGATGAGCAAGCGGTTCTCATCCGAGTTGGGGTCGGCATTGAACCTCTTTCCTCGCCAATGAAACGAGGCGGGCGTATGGACATGCAGATCCCACTGCCGCCACTCGGAGCCTCGCTCAAATTTTTCTTGATTCATTACCTCATGCCTGCTCGTTGTTTTTCGTTCTAGGTGGCTACATGGGACTCGGACTGCCAGACGATCTCCATCGCACCGGCAGCTTGACGAGTCTCAACCCGCGTACTCCCATCAACTCCCAAAGTCGATGGCAATCTAAAGTTCTGGTGCAGATTGTTTCGGGCTCGAGCCTCTCACTGTGCTCAAGTCGTCAGCGTTCTGCCCCAGGCTGACTCAATTCGAATTCAACCGTCTTCATCTTGAGTCGTTTCATCTTTTCCCAGAGTGTCTTGCGGCTGGTGCCGAGGAGATCGGCAGTCTCGGAGATGCTCCCGCCTGTGCGCTCCAGTGCCCGTTGAATGTGCAGCCGTTCCGCCTCCTCGATCCTGGTTTGCAAGGGTGCGAAGGCGCCGCCAAGTTCACCAGACCGCTCTTCAGCGCTCGAGCCCGTGCCTCCGATCGGGAGATCGATAATTCCTTCATCGCCAGCGCGACCGCTTGCTCGAGGTAACAACGCAGTTGCTTGGCATTGCCCTTCCAGGTTCGGCCGAGCACATCGCGCATGAACGGGTCTGAGACGGCGCTGGGCCTTCGGTGTTCCCGCCTAAGCTGCGCGAGAGTTCGCTCGGTCTGCCAACGAATGTCTTCGGGCCGTTCTCGTCGCGGCGGGAGCCACAGATTGATCATCGCTGCCTTAGAGCACCGCGATACCAGCTCGAAAAGGGTCCGTCGAGAGGAGTGCTTTTTGACATCCCAACCCACTGAAAATCCCTTCCACGCAGAAGTTTGGATTTTGCTGGCAAGGCTAGTTGCATTTGATCGTGGACTCCTACCCACTGCTCATATCGTTCGTCAATAAGCTCGATGACCGCCTCAATCACGGGAGGGATTTCCGGGTTTTTGAGCAGATAGTTTTGCATCATGAAATAACAGGCGTGCGCCGCTCTTCGAAGCCCGATCGAAGGTGGCTTTGCCTCGGCCTTAGCCAGCAGCACCACGACCGCTGTCAGCGCTTCGAAAGTTCCCACCTCGGCAAGAGCCTTCGCAACCTTGCCGTCGAGGTAATACAGCCGTTTAATAAACTGGCGGTGTGGCCGGCCCGGGACGGCCCTCGACTCGAAAATCAATTGCCGAATGTCGTCAGACATGGCCCAAAGCAGATCGTCAGCCTCGGCGACTGTGAGCGCACGTCCTTTGAGTAGGGGCCAAATGACCGAATCAAAAAAGAAGGCCGTTCCGGGGAAGGCCTCTTCAGCCAGGTCGACGGGGTAGCTTTTTCCAACGATCCTGCTGGGGACTCGCGAGCCATCCTGGTACCGACAATATTTGCTGGGACGAAGCATTCCGTCTTCGCGAGGGCGGACGAGGTCTGGCTGCAGCCGTCGCTCGAGGGCGTCGGAGGACGGAAGGCCGCTCTTTATCAGGGTCCCTCCAAGCCAAAACTGTGTGCGCACCTGATCCACCGGATCGCGGCAAGGACGCCCAACACGTGTCCGCTCAGGATTAGAGGCCATCCCGGAAGCGTACAGAAATTCCGGATTTTTAGCGAGGTGGACTCCAAACGAACTCCGGCGAACACTACGAGACCTCGCCGCACTAGAAAAGAACTCATGACGCCTTCCGCCCTGGACTCGTCTTCATTCGAGGCACTTCACATGGAACTAAGGGAAGCACTCGAGGCGAAGCATGGTCCTCTGCTGGGCGGGCGAGCACTGGTGACGTCTATGGGTCACAACACCTCGGCGGGCCTGCGGCAAGCCCAGAAACGTGGGCAGGTGCCGGTTGCATTGTTCAACTTGCCCAATCGACGGGGGTATTTCGCCCTCACGAGTGATGTCGCGGCATGGCTCGCAAGAGCACGCCTCACCGGCGCCCCTGCGTCCAAGAAAGGACAGCCTATAGAGACGAGTTAAAAAACATCCGTCCTAAACGCAAAAGCCCGAGGCGGCAACCACGGGCTTAAGCGTCCGGCCGAGCCAGACAAGGTGAAACATGTATGGCAGGAGTATCGGTCGGCGAATTCCGCGAGTCAAGTACCCGCGGATGCTGAGGGCTAAGCTCGTCTCGCCACCTGCCTCCGGTGGCCTAATCGCCGGAGGAAAGCCCAATGAGGCTTGACATTCGTCTGCAGCGCGAAGTCGCGCGCTTGCACTTTTACGACACGTCTCAGTCGAACCGTGCCATCGCAAAGAGCGTCGGCATATCTCCTGGCGCCGTCGCCAGCGTACGGACCTTGCTGAAAGCGCAAACACTCGGTTGGAACGCGCTGAAAGAGCTCGACGACGAGCAATGGTGTCGCGCCATCGGTTCAGCCGACCGATCAGTACAGCGCCAGAAGGCCACCCCGGATTGGAGTTGGATCCACGAGGAGATGGGGCGCCCTGATGCCACGAGGCATCAACTGTGGCAGGAATGGAAAGAGACTTGCCCGGATGGAATCGAGTACTCACAGTTCACCGAGAAATACAGAGAGTGGATCAAGGCGCAACACATCGTGTTGCGGCGCACGCACCGCCCCGGAGAGGAGCTCTTCGTCGATTTTGCGGGGCGGACGGTTGAAATCCGAGATCGTGCGGGTGGACCTTCGAAGTTTGCCCAGATCTTTGTCGCCGTACTCGGCTGTTCCAACTTCACCTACGTGCAAGCCACAGCGAGTCAGACCACGGCCGACTGGCTGCTCTGCCACATCAACTGCTTCGAGGCGATGGGTGGGGTGCCCAAGTGGGTCGTGTGCGACAACCTTAAGGCCGCAGTCGTGCGGCGTACCCGGGATGACATCACCCTAAATCCGGCCTATCGCGAGATGCTTCGCCACTACGACTGTGTGGCGAAGCCTGCGGGACCCCGCAAACCGAAACACAAAGCGAAGGCCGAGGTCGGTGTCCAGATCGCGCAACGAATCATTCTCTTCAAGCTGCGCAATCGCGTGTTCTTCAATTTAGAAGAACTCAACAGTGACCTCCGGCACCTCACTGTTTCGCTCAATGATCACCCTTTCAAGAAGATGTCGGGTTGCCGCCGCGAGCGGTTTGAATCAACTGATAGGCCCGCGTTAAAACCGCTGCCAGAGCAGCCGTTCGAAATTTGCGAGTGGCGCTACGCTGTGCGTGTTGGTGAGGATCATCACTTCGAACACGCTCGCTGTTTCTACTCGGTTCCATTTGCTTACGCCCGAGATCGTGTCGACCTGCGCATCACTTCTACCGTGATCGAGGCATTTTCCAAGGGGCGCCGCATTGCAATGCACGCGCTCCTCCAGACGGACGGTGAAGTCAGCACGGTACAAGATCATCGCCCGATTGTTCACATGCACGTCCTCGAAGGTGAGCCCAAAGCCTTGAGTTCATGGGCCGAGTCTGTCGGGCCAAACGCCGCCAAGATGATTCGCTACCACTTGCAGGAACGCAGCGACGCAACCAATGGGATCAAAGCCGCTCGCCGGATGCGCGACTTGGCACGGACGTACGGCGAAGAGCGCTTTGAAGCGGTTTGCGCGTATGCGCTTCCGCTAAATATCACCGCATTGCGCAGCATCACCTCAATCCTGTCGAATCAGGCGGATCTGCGGGTCCGGCCTCTGCCGGCTGCCACACCTCGCCCTGAACACGTCAACCTTCGCGGCCCACATTACTTTGGAGACGAATCATGAGCACGACAGAACAGACGACTTCCCGGTTGCGCGAGCTTCGCCTGACGACAATGGCGGAGACATATGAGCTTCAGGCGGAGCAATCCAAGCTTCATCAGCTAACGTTTGACGAGCGATTTGGACTATTGGTAGAAGCAGAAATAGCGGCGCGGGAAAGTCGGAAGCTGAACCGCCTTGTACGTGGGGCTTCGCTGCCAGAGAACGCAGCGTTCGAGGAGTTGGACAATCGCCCGACTCGTGGAATGGACAAGGCACTTCTGTCTTCGCTCTCTAGTTGCGGCTGGATCCGCCATCAGCAAAATCTGATCATCGTCGGAGCAACTGGTGTCGGAAAGACTTGGCTGGCGTGCGCGTTTGGTCATCAAGCCTGTCGCCTGAAGATCCCAGCGGCCTTCTATCGAGCCAGCGATCTGTTTTCCTCTATCGGCGAGGCAACCCATGATGGCTCGTTGCCCAAGCTCCGACTGGCGCTCTCCAAGCCGAGTTTGCTCATCCTTGATGATTTCGGGATCGGTGAAATGTCTTCAACCGCGGCTCAGGTGTTGTTGGATGTCGTTGATCGTCGGATGCGGACCGGTTCCCTGCTAATCACTTCGCAGTACCCAACAGACAAGTGGCATTCGTTCTTCCCTGATCCCACCATCGCTGATGCCGTCCTCGATCGTGTGGTCCATCAGGCGCACCGCATACAGCTAAAAGGTGAGTCGATGCGCAAGTTGCGGGGGCGCAAGCTGCTAGAAGGTTGAGGACGCAACCTAATACGTCATGCTTGACCAACCCAGAACAGAGACGGTAATTAGTTAAGGCTGAAATCGGTGACCGACTCCGACGGAAACCGACGACCTCGTCGTATCGGAATCGGTGACCACGTCGAACCGGAATCGGTGACCACGTCGAACCGGAATCGGTGATCACGTCGGATCGGAATCGGTGACCACGTCGGATCGGAATCGGTGACCACCTCGGATCGGAATCAGTGACCACCTCGGATCGGAATCAGTGTCCACGTCGGACCGGAATACGCACTGGGCCAAGTTGCTGGCGACCGGGAGCTCCGTGCCTTGGGACGACGCGAAGAAATATCTGGCTGCTCGAGGGCGAGGCGAGAAACCCGTAAAGCCGACCGCGCGAAAGCTCGAGTAGCAAGGCATGAGGTCCATGAGATCCTCGGCCGCGCTGGACTTGCGCCGTCTCGCCATCGATTCCCCTCCTCCGAAACCGCCGATCAGCGGATTTGGTAAACATTCAGCAACAAAGCTGAAAGGCATTTGCCAGTGAATCGAAGGGAGTTCCCCCATCAGTGCATTTCCAAATGCGCGTCAGGAGGCGGGGAAGACATGGCCCTTGTTCTTGCAAGTGGGGATGGCAGGCGTAATATGTCTAATATTTTAGACAACATCTGGCTGTGCTCTGCCATGAACCTCATCGACATCGGCCATGCCGTACGAGCCCGACGTGCCGAACTGGGCTTGTCCCAAGCGCAGTTGGCGCACCTGAGCGGCCTGTCCCGGCAAACCCTGGTTGGCTTGGAAACCGGCGTCCTGGGCGATCTGGGTGTCAATCGCGTGGGACAGGTGATGGCAGTGCTGGGGCTGGACAGTCTCAAGCCGGATACGCTGGCGCGGCGCAAGAAGCGTGGCCTGTGGATGGCGGCCAAGACGGCCAGTGTCAGCTATGCGAGTGAAATGGCGCCCGAGGCGCTCGAGCAAGCCCTGGCGAGCGGCGACGTGCCGCCTCCATTCGCCCCGCACCTGACTCATTTGCTTGACGAAGCGCCTGTGCCGATCATCGTGATGGCAGTGGAGGAGACGGCCTCGCGCGCGCACCTGCCGCCGCGGCAGATCTGGCGCAACGTGGCGAAGTTGGCCGAATCCTTGTCCGTGCACCGGCGGGCGCTGTGGGCATGAAGCCCGAGGCATTGCCCGGCGGTCCCTGGGAAAAGCTGTTCCCGCGGGCACTGGCGCTGATCGACGAGATCAGCCGATACGGTGGGATCGCCGATCCGTTCTGGACCTTCGGCGGCGGGACTGTGCTGATGTTCCGCTACCACCATAGGTTGAGCAAAGACATAGACATCTTCGTGCCCGATCCGCAGTACCTCGGCTTTGTCACGCCTCGGTTGAGCGACACGGCGGCGGACCTGACGCAGGACTACACCGAGCAGCCTGGCACCTTTGTCAAGCTGCAATTCGAGGAAGGCGAAATCGACTTCGTGGCCGCTCCCAACCTGCTGGCCGAGGCTTGGGAAACCTGGGACATCGGTGGCCGCTCCGTGAAGGTGGAGACGGCCGCCGAGATCATTGCCAAGAAGATGTACCACCGTGGCGACCGGGCCACGGCGCGCGATCTGTTCGACCTTGCGCTCGTGATCGAGCGCGAGCCGTCCCAGCTCCGAGCGGCAACGCCGTTCCTGCTGCGCCACCGGGAGGCATTCCTGTCTCAGATTCGGCAGCCGCATGCCGGCTTGCGCGCTGCGTTCGACGCCATCGCCACGCTGGACTACACGCCGGGCTTCGACCATTGCGTGACCGTCGTTGGGGAGTTCCTGGTCAGCATGTAGTTTCGGACAGTGCGAGATCGACCTTCGCGCAGGCCATTGCTGGGTTTGAAGTGGTAGCACACGACTCTCTGTCGCTTTGTGCTGAATGGGTCTGGTGTCCTGGCCGAGCGAGCCAATACCTTCTTCAAGGTCCCTTCGGGGCTGATTCTTTTTATGCCTTCGATCGAAGGCCGGGACTTGGTTCAGTCATCCGGCCGATGCGCGGGCGCCGCGGCGCAGGGCCTTCGCATCGCGCGCGGCATGTCGATGCGCAGGGGCCGTCGCCGCTGCGCTGTTCGCGACCGGGCTGGACCGCGGCCTGGCACGCGTGTGCGCCGAGTGAGCGCACGAATTTGCGGCAAGGACCTCGGGTCAGAAGACCTTGCTGAGGAATCGCTGGATGCGCGGGTCCGCGCAGTTGCCGAAGAACTCGCCGGGCGGCGCGGCCTGCACGATGCGCCCGCCGTCCATGAACGCGACCTTGTCGGCGACCGCCCGCGCGAAGCCCATTTCGTGGGTGATGCAGATCATCGTCATGCCGTCCCGCGCCAGCAGGATCATGGTTTCGAGCACTTCCTTGACCATCTCCGGATCGAGTGCCGACGTGGCCTCGTCGAACAGCATGACGGAAGGATTCAGGCAGAGGGCCCGCGCGATGGCGACGCGCTGCTGCTGTCCGCCCGAGAGCTGGGCCGGATAGGCCGATGCCTTCTCGGCGAGCCGGACCTTGTCGAGGTACGCGAGTGCGGTCTGCCGGGCCTCCTGCCGTGAGCGGTGCCGGACCCAGCGCTGTGCCAGGGTGCAGTTCTCGAGCACGGTGAGGTGCGGAAACAGGTTGAACTGCTGGAACACCATGCCGATGTTGGCGCGTACCAGATCGGCATGGCGCATGCGCGGCGAGACCGCGACGCCGTTGACCGTCACGGTGCCGCTTCCGTAGCCCTCGAGTCCGCTGATGCACCGCGCGAGCGTCGACTTGCCCGAACCCGAGGGGCCGCACACGACCACGCGCTCGCCGGCGGCGACGCTCAGATGGACGTCGCTGAGCACCTGGTGCGCGTGGAAATGCTTGGACAGCCCCGCGACCGAGACCATCGGGTCGAGAGAGCAGATGGCTGTGCCCATGCTCAGGCTCCCCGCCGATAGAGCAGGGCGGCAGGGCTGTCGCGCCAGGCGCTCAGTTCCCCGGTGCTCACGCGGGTGCGCCCATAGACCATCCAGGCATCGTCGACCGTGCCGATGAACTGCTTCACATAGAGGCGCTCGGGGTGCTTTTCCGCGGCCGAGGCATAGCCGAGGCCGACCGCGTACTTTCCGTCCAGCACGCCCTGCGTGACCTCGGCGACGGTCTCCACGAATTCGATCTGCGGCCACTGGCGGCGGTCGATGTACGGCAGGGTGGGGCGCATGACCGCGAGGGACGTGGGTTGCGCGGCATCGTGGCGCTGGAGGATCGCCAGATCCTGACTCGGCGAGATGAAGGTGTCGATCAGGTGGAGGCCGACGAAGCACTTCGCGACCGTCGAGGCGGCCGCGGGATGCACCGCGCACTGGATCATGAAATCGGCCTCGCCCCGAAGCACGGCACCGGCGCCGCGCTCGAAATCGGGGACCAGGTCCAGGATCGCGGTGTCGCGAAGGCCGTGAAAGTCGAGGTAGCGGCGCGCCACGAATTCGTGGTTGCTGCCTGCCGGGCCCAGGGTGAGGAATTTCATGCGTTTGCTTGGGTTCAGTGGGGACGATGCAACGAGGCCTCGAGCGCGCGCACGCCGCGCAGCAGGACGTAGTTGATGGCGAGATAGACGAGGCCCGCGCCGAGAAAGATCTCGTAAGGCGCGTAGGTCTCGGCGGTGAGCAGGCGGGCGCTGCCCGTGAGCTCGAGCAGGGTGACGGTGCTGGCGAGCGAGGTCGCCTTGCAGGTCAGGATGATCTCGTTGCCGAAGGCCGGCAGCGCCGCGCGCACCGCGAGCGGCAGGTCGATCAGGCCGAAGGCCTGGGCGCGGCCGAGCCCCAGGACGCGGGCGGCCTCGCGCGTCCCCCGCGGGATCGCGGCCAGTGCGGCGCCCAGTGTCTTGCCCGTGTAGGCGGCCGAGTTCAGTCCCAGGGCGATCACCACGCACCAGTAGGGATCGCGCAGCACGGGCCAGAGCACGGAATGCCGGATCAGGTCGAACTGGCCGGCCCCGTAGTAGAGCAGGAACAGCTGGACCAGCGCGGGGGTCCCGCGAAAGAAGAGCACGTAGGCATGGGCCGCCGCGCGCAGACCGGCGGCCCGCGCGTTCCGGCCGAGGGCAACGGGGATCGACAGGGCCGTGCCCAGGAGGATGACCCAGGCCGTGAGTGCGAGCGTGAGCCCGGCGCCCTCGACCAGCGCGGGCAGCACGGACCACAGAAGGGTGATGTCGAACATGGGATCAGGCGGCCAGCGGGCGGGCGGCTCGGCGCTCCGCCCACTCGAGGCACAGCGTGGCGAAGCCGGTCAGCGCAAGATAGATGCAGGCGGCGGCGAGGTACATCGTGAACGGCTCGCGCGTCGCGCCGGAGGCCTCCGCGGCCTTGCGCATGAGTTCGTCGCACCCGACGATGGAGACGATCGAGGTCTGCTTGAGCAGAACGATCGACTGGTTGCCGAACGGGGCGAGGGCGAAGCGGGCCGCCTGCGGCAGCACGACGGTCCACAGCGCCTGGGCGCGCGACAGTCCGAGCGTCCTCGCGGCCTCCCGCTGGGTTTTCGGGACCGCCAGCAGCGCGCCCCGCGCGATCTCGGCGGCATAGGCGCCGAACGAGAGCGCCAGCGCGGCCACGCCGGCGAGGAAGGTATCGATCTCGACATAGCGGCCGGTGAGCGCGGCGAGCGTGAGCGAGCCGCCAAAGAAGACGGCGAAGACGATCAGCAGGTCGGGAATGCCCCGGACCACCGCGGCGTAGCCGTTGCCGGCGGCCCGCAGAACGCGGTGGCCCGAGAGCTGCAGGCCGCAGACGGCGGCGCCGAACAGCGTGCCGAGCAGCAACGCGGCGGCCGCGAGCTGCAGCGTCGCGAGCGCGCCCAGGAGCAGCTGCCCGCCAAAACCATGGAGGATGTTCATCGGGGGTCGCGGCGCCTACATCAGCTTGAACGGGAAGTACTTCGCCGTGATGCGGTCGTAGGTGCCGTCGGCCCGGATCGCTTCCAGCGCGGCGTTGATCCTCGCCAGGGTCTGCCCATCGTCCTTGCGCACGGCGATGCCGTTGCCTTCGCCGAGGATGCCGCCCTTGAGCTCCGGGCCGACGAACGCGAAGTCCTTGGCCTCGGGCGTCTTCAGGAAGCCGACATGGTAGGTGACCATGTTGCCGAGGATGTACTCGACGCGGCCGGCGACGAGATCGAGTTCGGCGGCCTGCGGCGTGTCGTAGAACTTGAGATTCGCGGCCTGGTAGTTCTGCGCGAGGTAGGCCGCCTGGACCGAGCCGCGCTGTACCCCGATGCTCTTGCCTTTCAGTGCCGCGGGGCTGACGTCCGGCGGCATTCCCTTGCGCGCGACGAAGCGCGAAATCGTGTCCTTGTACTTGGCCGAGAAGGCCACGCGCTCGCGGCGTTGCGGCGTGATCGCCATGCTCGCCACGATCATGTCGTACTTGCGGGCGACGAGGCCCGGAATGATGCCATCCCAGTCCTGCGCGACGATCTCGCACTTGGCCTTCATCTTCTCGCACAGTGCACGTGCGATGTCGACGTCCCAGCCCTGCAGCATCCCCTGCGAGTCCTTGAAGCTCCAGGGCGGGTACGCGCCTTCGGTCGCGATGCGGTAGCTGCCCTCGGCGTTGGCTGCGGCCATGCAGAGGCATGACAAGAGCGCCAGGCAGAGGGGCCGGCGAAGCAAGCCGGGAAGCGAAGCGTGGAAGCGCATGGACATTGTCTCCGAGACGAATCGTTGTGATGCGCGAATCGTCGGGGAGGTTCGTGGCGTGCGCAATGCTTGCATCGGACGCAATTGCCCGTTCGAAGGACCGCCCTGCGGGCGCAGAGGGGCCAGCGCACCGGGGGGCGCGCACATTGCATCGCGGGCAATTCGCTCGGTGCCCGCGAACGTGCCTGGCGGCGCGCCTGGACATGGCGCGGTCGCGTCGCGGTGCAAGCATCGCGCCGCCGCCGGCGAGCCCGTTCCACTCGCCAATCCATGACATGAAGCAGCGCCGGCGCGAAGTCGCGTGCGACGTGTCTCGCCTGTGCAGCGGGCCTACGGCGTGTCCGACCAGCCGCCGCTGCGTTTTTGTCCTTTCTTGCCGTCGTCCCGCGTGGGCTTCCCCTTGAATGTGGTCGAGCGTGCTGCCACGGTGGATGGGCCGCCGCCGACTTGAGCGGCCGACGCGGTCGTTCCCGTCTTGGACGACCTACGCAAGATTGCGCCCCGCTCGTTTTCAGAACAGGGGCCTGCGAGTGACTGGCGCAGCTGCATGGCGTGTCATCGCACGCGCAGAACCCTGCCGTGTGGAGCGTCCCTTCGCAGGCTCGCAAGGCGAAGAGGCCCGCCTGTCGCATGGTCAGGAAGTCCCTGCGAACGCGCGACATGCAGGCTACGCCAAGACCCGCACGATCGCACCGGGGGGCAGTGAATGCCAATCGAGCCATTCGCCGACGGCCGCATGGTGCGTGGGCGTTGCGGCGGCATCGGGCGCTCCCCATTGCAGCGTCAGGCGCCGATGCCCGAGCCGCAGCGCAATCTCGAAGCCCGGCCAGTGCGCGGGCACGCGCGGCGTCAGCGAAAGCATGCGGCCCTTCACGCGCAGGCCCAGCAGCGTTTCGACCGCGGCGCGGTGCAGCCATGCGGCCGAGCCGGTGTACCAGCTCCAGCCGCCGCGCCCGACATACGGCGCGGCGCCGTAGATGTCGCCGGCCATCACGTAGGGCTCCAGTTCGTAGGCGGGCCCGCGCCCGGGATGGATCGCGCGGTGCGCCGGGCTCAGGCCCTCGAAGCTCTGCCATGCCGCTTCGTGGTCGCCCTGCAGTGCCTGCGCCATCAGTGCCCACACGGCGCCGTGCGAATACTGGCCACCGTTCTCGCGCACGCCGGGCGGGTAAGCCTGGATGTAGCCGGGATGGTTGGCCGAACGGGCAAAGGGCGGCGTCAACAGGCGCAGCAGGCCGGCCGGTTCGTCGCGCAGATGCTCCTTCACGGCGGCCATCGCCGGGCCGGTGTGGGCATCGTCCGATGCGCCCGAGAGCACCGACCACGCTTGCGCGATCAGGTCGATGCGGCACTCGTCGCTGGCCGACGAACCGAGCGGCGCACCGTTGTCGAAGAAGGCGCGGCGGAACCAGGCGCCGTCCCAGCCGGCATCGTGCAGCGCAGCGATCCAGCCGCGCCGCGCCTCGTTCCAGCGCGCGGCCCGGCCGTGCTCGCCGCGCGCCTGCGCAATCGGCGCGAAATGCTCGACCACGCTGCACAGGAACCATGCAAGCCAGACCGATTCGCCGCGGCCTTCGTGGCCGACGCGGTTCATGCCGTCGTTCCAGTCGCCGGTGCCCATCAGCGGCAGGCCGTGCACGCCGGTCGCCAGGCTGCGGTCGATGGCCAGCGCGCCGTGCTCGAACACGGTGGCCGTGCGGCCGCTGTGCTGCGGCGCGTAGTAGGCGTCTTCGGCGCCCTCGGGAATTGCGGGGCCTTCGATGAACCCCACCGCATGGTCGAGCAGCGCTGCATCGCCGGTCACTTCGACATAGTGCGCCGTCGCAAAGGGCAGCCACAGCAGGTCGTCCGAAAAATGCGTGCGCACGCCGGCGCCGCCAGGCATGTGCCACCAGTGCTGCACGTCGCCTTCGGGAAACTGCCGCGCCGCATTGGCCAGGATCTGCTCGCGCAGCCGCGCGGGATCGGTGAGCGCGAAGGCCATCGCATCTTGCAGCTGATCGCGAAAGCCGAAGGCGCCCCCGGCCTGGTAGAAGCCGGCCTTCGACCAGAGCCGGCAGGCCAGCGTCTGGTAGATGAGCCAGCGGTTGGCCATGGCGTCGAACAGCGGATCGGGCGTGCGCACCTGCAGGCGGCCCAGCAGCTCGTCCCAGAAGCCGCGCACCTGCGCCAGGGCTTCGGGCACGTCGCGCTGGCGCCAGCGGCGGGCCAGAGCGAGTGCCGCATCGGCGTTGTCGGCGTGGCCCAGCACGAAGCTGAAGCTGGCGCTCTCGCCGGCGCCGACGACCAGCTCGCCGCCGATGGCCGCGCAGGCGTCGAGCCCGCCGCCGGCGCGCCGCGCCAGCGTGTCCGGCACTTCGACGATGCCGCGCCCGGCGAAGAACTCGTTGCGGTCGCAGGTCCATTGGGTGGCGCCCGGCAAACCCGCCAGCAGCAGGAAAGCCGTGCTGCCGCCGAAGCCCGCGCTCGATTCACGCTGCTGGCCGAACACCGCGGGCTGGTCTTCGGGCTTCCAGCAATGAACGGTCCGCCGTTCGCCGCGCGCGGCGCCGAGCTGCCACTCGGCCATGCCGAGCGCGCGCAGGCGCCGCGGGCCGGCGCCCTGGTTGTGCACGCGCACGTGCACCAGCTTGACGGCGTCGTCCCGGTCCGCGAAGAAGGTGGTCTCGAGTGCGAGTTCCTGTTGCCGGCATTCGAAGACCGTGTAGCCCTGGCCATGCCGCACGCGGTGGCGCACCTCGCCGCCATCCCCTGCACCCTGGCCCGCCGGCGTGAGCGGCAGCAGCGCGCCCGAGGCCAGGTCCTGCAGCAGGTAGTGTTCGAAGGCCGGGTCCTGCACCGGGTCGTTCGACCACGGCGTGAGCTGGTGCATGCGGCTGTTGCCGGCCCAGGTGAAGCCGGTGCCCCATTCGGACACCTGGAAGCCGAAGCCGGCGTTGGCGATCACGTTGATCCACGGGCGCGGCGTGCGGGTTCCGGCGCCGACCTCGAAGCGGAACTCGCCGCTCTCGGCATCGAAGCTTCCCACGGGCGCTTCCGCGGAAGGCGCCGCCGCGGGCCGTGCCAGCAGGGCGGCACGCGACGCTGCGGCCGGGGTCTCGGCGTCCGCGCCGGTGTCGACCCGCGCCTCGTGCAGCGCCGCCACCTGCGTTTCGAGCGAGCGCCCATCGGCGGTGAACACCACGCGTGCCAGCTTCGAAAGCGCGGCCTTCTCCGAAGGCGCCACCTCGTGGTCGCGCAGCAGGTGGAAGCCCGCCGTGTCGTTGCGCGGAAAGCTGTTCTGGGTCTGGTGCGCAACGCGCAGGCGCAGGGTTTCGATCTCGCGCTGCAGCGGCATCAGGTAGGAGTTCGGCTCGCTGTTGAGCACCACCAGGTCGCAGGCCACCCCGCCAAAGCCCCACCACGGCTGTGCGCGCAGCAATGCGTTGATGAGCCCCATGCCGCTCATCGAATGGATCGCGACCAGCACGATGGGCTTGTCGCCCGAGATGCCGAAGCGCCAGATCTGCCGCAGGTCGACGAGGCCGCGGTCCTTCATCCCGCGCGGCGTGGTGTAGGTGAGGATGGTGGTCAGGTCCTGCAGCGCGAAGGTCTGCGCGGGCGCGATGCTCAGGTCGCGCAGCCGCACCTGCGCCAGCGTGGCCGCCATGCGCGTGGCGCGCTCCACATGCATCGGCTCCAGGTAGCGGTCGATCCTGGGCATCAGCGCCTCGATGCTTTCGTCGGCGGCGGTCGCGAAGCTCAGGCGCGCTGTGGCCCCTGGTGCGATCGACAGGCGCACGCGCAGGCAGGCGATGGGATCGAGGCCGTTCACCGGCGTACCGTCGGCCGCCAGCGGCTGCGCATCGAGCGCGGGGTTCGCGAGCGAGCGGTTGCGCCCGATGAAGGCGCGCCGGTCGGTCATGCAGTCGATGGAAAGCACATGGGCATCGACCGAGGCGAGGAAGTGCGCTGCCGCCACCATCGGGTCGCCATGCAGGCGCGGCTTGCGTGTCAGCAGCAGCGCGCGCCACGCGGGCTCCCAGCGCGATTCGACGAACAGGTTGGCGAAGGCCGGATGCGCCTCGTCCGCCTTGGGGTACGACAGCACCGGCTCGAAGCAGGAGACGAGCTCGAGCGTGCGGGTCTCTCTGCCGGCGTTGTGCAGCGTGATGTTGCGCAGCTCGGTGTCGTCCTCGGGGCTGATCAGCACCGTGGTGCGCACCTGCAAACCGTCGCCAGATGCATCGAACTGCACCTGCTCGGCGAGAAAGCGGCTGCGGTAGGTCCAGCCGGTGCCGGGCGCGGGCAGGGCGGTGAGCGAGACGAGTTCGTGCTTTTTTCCATCCTTCTCAATATCGCGCAGGTAGAAGAAAGTGCCGTGGCCGTCGCGCAGCGGGTCGTCGCGCCAGCGGGTCACGTTGAACGCGTGCCAGCGGCTCACGCCTGCGCCGTTGGCGCGCAGGGCCACCGTGTAGCGCCCGTTCGACAGCAGGTGCGTGGGCTGGAAGCCGGACACCTTCGGGTCCACCGAGCGGGGCTGGAACAGCGGCGCCAGTTCGGCCAGGCTGGGTTCGGGCGGCGTGCGCGGATCGGCGCTGCCGATGATCTGCCGCGGCGTGCGTTCGTGCAGCAGCGACTCGTGTGCCTGCACCAGCGCGGCGCTGCCGAACCAGCGGCGCGGTGCCTCTGCGCGCAGCACATGGCACAGCGCCACCAGCGACATGCCCTGGTGGTGCGCCATGAAGTTGCGCACCACGGTGAAGTCCTGGCCCTCGGCCTGGCGCGAGATGGTGAAATCCACCGCGTCGTGAAAGCCGAACTCGCCGCGCGCGCCAAGCGATTCGAGCAGTTCCAGGTTGGCCACCGCCGCGGCCGGTGCCAGCACGGCGGCCATGGCGCTCGCATAGGGCGACACCACGCGGTCGGCGGGCGGCGTGCGGCGCAGCGCGAGGCGCGGCACGCCGAAGGGCGAGTACTGGTAGGCCAGCGAATGGTCCTGCGCGAAGTAGGCCGATTCGGAAACGCCCCACGGCATGTTCAGCGAGCGGCCGAAGGCCTGCTGCTCGGCGATGGCTGCGCTGTTGGCCACCTGCAGCAGGCCGTCGTCCGGTTCTGGCATCACGAGCGTGGGCATCAGGTACTCGAACATCGAGCCGGACCACGACTTGAGCCCGGGCTGGAAACCCACCAGCATGAATGGCCGGCCCAGCGCCATCCAGTGGCGGCGGGGTACGTCCCCCTTCGCAATCGCCAGGAAGCTCAAGAGGCGCGACTCGGAGGCCAGCAGGTCGTAGTAGCTCGCGTCGAGCACGTTCTCCTCGACGCGCAGGCCGATGTGGAACAGGTGCCGCTTGGGGTCGTAGAGGCCGCTGAAATCCATGCCGGCATGCAGCGCATCGCAGCGCTGTGCCAGCGCCTCCAGCGCGGGTTCCTCATGGCCCTGGCAGCCCTCGGCAGCAAAGGCGCGGCAGGCCTGCGCCACGGCCACGAGGTGGCCCGCGAGGTTGCCGCTGTCCACGCTGGACACGTAGGCCGGCGGCAGCAGCTGCAGCGTCTGCGTGTCGTACCAGTTGAAGAGATGGCCCTGGTGCTTCTGCATGCGGTCGACGGTGTCGAGCGTGGCCGTGATGCGCGTGAGCAGCACTGCGGTGTCGATCCAGCCGAACTCGCGCGCGCAGCAGCCGGCCAGCAGGTACATGCCGATGTTGGTCGGCGAGGTGCGGTGGGCGATGGTCGGCTGCGGCTCGAGCTGCAGGTTGTCGGGCGGCAGGTGGTTGTCTTCCGGGCCGACCACGTGCTCGAAGAAACGCCAGGTGTCGTGCGCCAGTTTCTCGAGGTAGCTGCGTTGTTCGGCGCGCAGCGGATCGGGCACCTGCGCATCGACCCGGCTGCTCCACCAGGCTGCGAACGGCGCCAGTGCCCAGGCCACGAACATCAGCGGCCCGGCCACCGGATAGGCGCTCCAGCGCGCCGCCACCACGGCCAGCGCCAGGCACAGCAGGCTGCTGAGGGCCGCGTTGCGCAGGAAGGGCGGCAGCTGCTGGCTGGCCTGGGCCTGGGCCTGCGCTGTCGTGGTCCATTGGAGCAGGTGCCTGCGGCTGACCGTCAGCCGCCACGTCGCCAGGAACATCGCATCGAGCAGCAGGCGCGTCTGCGCCGCCAACTGCACGAACTGCCAGGCTGCGCCCGCCGTGGCCCGCAGCAACTCGACCGCGCCGACGTCGAGGAAGTGACGCAGCTCGATGGCGCGGCGCGTCGGCACCAGCCCGGCCAAGGCACCGAGCAGCGGCCCGAGCGTGAGCGCCGAAGCGACCGCGGCCAGCGCCCATCCGAGCGGCATGGCCTGCGTGAAGACCACGAGCACCAGCAGCGCGAAGGAGGCGGGCACCACCAGCGAGCGGCGCAGGTTGTCGCCCATCTTCCAGAGCCCGAGCGCGTCGATGCCGAAGTGCCTGGCGCGCCACAGCAGCGGCAGCAGCTGCCAGTCGCCGCGCACCCAGCGGTGCACGCGCGATGCGGCCACGCCCGCGTGGTGCGGGTGGTCCTCGATCAGCACCACGTCGCTCACCATCGCGCAGCGCGCGACCGTGCCTTCGAGCAGGTCATGGCTCAGCACCGCGCCGTCGGGCAGGCGCCTGTCGAGCGCGGCGTGCACCGCGCGCACGTTCAGCAGGCCCTTGCCGGTGAAGGAGCCGCTGCCGAACACGTCCTGGTAGATGTCGGACGCGCCGCTGCCGTAGGGATCGAGCCCGCACTGCCCGGCAAACATCCAGTGGAAGAACGAGCGCTCGCTGCGCATCGGGAACGGCGTCACGATGCGCGGCTGGAGGATGCCGAAGCCTGCCACCATGCGCCGACTCTCCGCATCGATCTCGGGCGCATTGAGCGGGTGGGCGGCAATCGACACCAGCTCGCGCAGCGCGCCCGGCGGCAGGCCCGTGTCGCTGTCGAGCGTCAGCACATAGGGCGTGGGTCCCGGGGCCAGCTGCTGGCCCGACGCCAGCGGCAGAAAGCCGCTGGCGTCGCCGGCGGCCAGCAGGCGCAGCAGCATTTCGAGCTTGCCGCGCTTGCGCTCCCAGCCCATCCAGCGTTCCTCGGTACCGCTCCAGCTGCGCGGCCGGTGCAGCAGCAGGAAGCGCGAGGCCGCGCCGGCGGGCGCCGGGTATTTCGCATTGAGCGCGGCAATGCGCGCAATGGCATCGTCGAGCAGCGGCGCGTCCTCCGGCAGCGAGGCTTGGGGCGCGTCGGCCCAGTCGGTCAGCAGCGCGAACTGGGCGTGCGCCTCGCGATTGGCGAGCCAGTGCAGTTCGAGCCGATGGGCGAGCTGCGCGGTGTTCGCGGGCGAGCCCAGCAGCGTGGGAATGACGACCAGCGTGCGATGCCGCTCGGGAATGCCGGCCGCGAAGTCGAGGCGCGGCAGCGCCTGCACCCGCACCGACTCGGCCATGATGCGCTGCACCAGCGCGATCAACGCCTCCGAGAGCGGCCATGCGAGCAGCGCCATCGCTGCGAGCGTGGTCCAGCCGCGAGGCTGCGGCAGGCCGTGCGCCACGGCTGCCAGCAGCCACGCGGTGCCCAGGACGATGAAGAGCACATAGGCCGGCAGGCGCCAGCCGTGGCGGCTGCGGCGCGGCCGGACCCCTGCCGGACCGCCGGCACGGCCCATCGCTGCGTCGGATTGCAGTGCCGCGAGCAGCGCGCCACGCCCCTGCCCGAACAGGTAGCAGCCGGCGGTGCCGTCGGCGCGATCCCTGCCGGCGCTTGCGTCGTCGGCCGGCGCAGCGGCCGCGAGCCGCACCACGGCCTGCGCCACCTCGCGCTCGGAGCGGCCGCTGTCGCGCGCGATCCGCTCCATCGCATGCGTGATCTGCTGGCGCGTAAGCTCGCTTTCGCCTGCGAAGCTCGGCAGCTCGCGCAGCACGCGCAGCGAACGGCTCACGGGTTCGATCAGGTCGCTCCACTCGACCTGGCCGATCATGCGCAGCGTGGTGATGATGTTGCCGACCGTGAGGTTGGCCGCGGCCTGCGCGTTCTGCGCCTCGCCGATCAGCGCCGGCCCGTTGGGGCAGTGCTGTTCGGTCCAGCGCACCAGCGCCGGCACGTTCTCGCCATGCTCCACCGGCAGGCGCTGCCAGAGCTGCGTGAGGTAGGCGTCCTGCAGGTTGTGGCTTTGCAATGCGCGGTACAGCGTGCCGAGGTCTTGCGTCGACAGGTGCGGCGCTGCGTCCCACACCGCATGTGCTATTTCGCATGCCACCTTGTTCTCCGCGATGCTCTCGGCCAGGCGGCGCAGGTTTTCGAGCAGCACCACGCGCATCGTGGTGGGCAGCGCCCACAGCTCGCCGAGCGTGAGCTCGTCGATGTCCTGGTAGGCGTTGAGAAAGGCGGTGAACAGCGTCTTGTCGAGCACGCTGTCGGTGTGGGCCACGTAGGCCCACGCCATGCCGTAGACGCGCGGCAGGCCCGCGAGCGGCGGCGTGGCGAGCTTGGGCAGGCGCGCGTAGTAGCTGCGCGGCACGCCGTCGTGGATCTGCTGGAGCTGCGCTTCCACCAGATGGAAGTTGTCGAGCAGCCATTCGGCCGCGGGAGATACATAGCGCCCGCTCTGCGAGATCAGCGCGATGTAGTCGAAGGCGTTGCGCAGCGATTCGAGGTTCTCGTCTACGCGCGGAAAAAAGGGCGTTCCCTCGCGTGCGTGGTGCGGGTCCAGTTCGATCGCCTGGGCGCGGGCCAGGCTGTGGCCGTGCTGTTCGAAGCGCTGGGCTCCGAAGAATTCGGCGCGGATCGGCGGTGCCACCGGCTCATGGGGAGCAAGGAGCAGCGTGCGCGCGTAGCTGCTGAGATCTGCGAGCCGACCCACGACAAAGGCGGCGCTCATCGCGCCGCCTTTGTCCGGAATTCGAAGGGGGTGCCGCCTGTTCGCCCCCTCTCGGGCGAATTTGCAGCCCGGGTCGGTTCAGGCGCGGCCACCCTCAAGCAAGGGCGAGCAGCCCCATACCAACGAAGGCAACCGCAACGCAGGCCATCGTGACGACCCGGCCTGCAAGGAGTGCGCGCACCCGCTGCATGTGGCTTCGCACCGGAAACCATCGCCCGTGGGCGCGTGCGCAATGGCGCATGTGGGAGGCCAGGGCTTCGACATCGCGCCCGATGAAATCGATCTGAGAATGAGTGAGAGACTGCGGTAGCGACATGGCGACGGCTCCTGTGTTACGACTTCGAGCTGCCGCGCGATTGCGAGAGGACTGTGAACGTCTCCCGACCGTACGCTCTTTAATGACCTTACGGGGCTCTGTTTTGATGATGTGCCGTAGGACGGGGGCTCCATGTTCGATTCAACGCCGCCGTGAGCGATCTTTGTCGCCTGCGATCGGAGTGGGGCGAACGACGCAAGGGGCGTCTTCTTGCGCGCCAACAGACCGTTTGCATCCGGCTGCGCTGCAACAAGATGGACCTGGTGGCCAACCGCTCCAGGCTCTCCTGCGACGGGGTCATTGGGCTGTCCTGGTCGTCGCTCCATCAGGACGCGCGAGGCGACCTCCCAAGGGATCGCCGGCTGTGGCCGTGCGTATGCGTCTGGCGAAGGAGTTCGATGCGGGGGAAGTGTCCGGTGAGTGCAGCAGGCCGACCGTCGCGGATGATAGGAAAGATCGAGGCCGCACCTGACGGCGCTCGCTGGCGGAGGGCTCGTGCAGGTTTCCTTCCCTGCTGCGCTCGCGCGCGGAGACACCGTGCCATGGACAAATAGGCGTGGCATTTTGCAGGCTCCTTGGATGTTCGGCATGCCGACGCCCACGCTCTTGTGTGCACCTGCGCCTGTGATCGCGGCTCCAGCAGCTCAAGCGCTGAAAAGTATGGGATCCATTCTCGATCTGCAGGCGTTCTTGCGCTGTACTTCGAGCGCCGAGACCAGGATCCATTTCATCGGATCGAGTTGAAGCGCCTCGGCCACCTCGCCCGCGTTCATCGGCGAAGGCGACCTCCCGCAGTGCACCGCACGCCGGGCGTGTTCTGAGAGGCCGATGCTGCGCGGCCACACGTGCATGCCCTTCTGCTCGAGCGCCAGATTCTCAGGCCCGCGGTGGCGGGGTTTTTCGAGGCCGCCGGGGCGAACTTCGACGCTTCTCTCCGGCTGGCTGTTGCTTCGTTCCTGGCAAGTGGCACCCCTCGGAATCTCAGAACGCCCAGTTCAGGTTGACCTTGAATCCATGATCGCTGAGCCCGTCCCCGAACTGGCCTGAATACGAGGCGCTCAGCGCCAGGTTCGGACGCAGCTGCGTCTCGACGCCGGCTTCCAGCACGGCGACGTTCTTCGCCAGCGGCACGCCGGCGATGGTGAACGGCAGGCTGCCGCCGAACAAATGGGTGCTTGTCGGCACTGTGTCGCCGAACGCATGGCGCCAGCCCAGCATGCCGCGCAGCTTCATGCTTTCGCTCGCCTGCATGCTCGCGCGCACGCCCAGGGTCGAGAAGGTCGCATCGATGCTGCCGCCATGGCCGTAGAGCGCGGCGAAGCCGCCGTGCTCCATGAAGGCGTCGCTCTTGAGCGTCACATGGGCGAGCCCGGCAAAGGGCTCGAGCGTGGCGCTGCCCATCGCGAGGCGATGGCCGACTTCCCCGAACACCTGCGTCGTCGTGCTGTCGTACTTGCCCGTCAAGGTGTCGTTGAAGCCCGCAAACGCGGCGGAACGGCTCGTGTCCGTCTTGCTCCAGCTGTGGCTCGCGCCCAGGCGCAGCGCCGTGGCACCCCACTGCGTGCCGCCGTAGACGCCCAGGTGATAGCTGTCGGTCTTGCTGCTGCTGTTGCTTGTGCTGGTGTCTGCGCTCGCGCGGCTGTAGCCACCGAGCGCACCCACGCGCCAACCGGCGCCGATGCCGGTGTCCGCACCGACGAAGAACCCGCCGATGTCGCGCTTGAGCTTGGCCGCATTGCCGTCGCTGTCGATGCGGCCCCAGGAGCCGAACACCTGGCCCCAGCTGGATCGCGCCTGGCCGTCCTCGGGCGTGCAGGCCGTGCCGGCCTGTTGCGGTGTTGGCGCCGCACTGCCGGGTGCGCACGCCGCGCTGCGCAGTCGATCGATCGCGGCCTCGCGCACGAAGCGGCTGTCTTCCAGCGCCGCGGTCTTGGAGGAGGCATGGATGTCCGCCGACAGCTGGTTCAGCGCGTCGCGTGCCGCGAAGTCGTTGGGGAGCCACGCCACGGCGGTGGACAGCGGGTTGGCGCCCGGCAGGCTCTCCAATGCGCCGCCGACGGCCACCTGGTTGGGCGTGGTGGCGGGCTCGGTGAAGCTGCGTGTCTTCTGGGCCAGCAGGTAGACATGGTTCGCGTCGTAGCTGTCGGTCACGCGGACGAAAGCGCTCTCGGTGTCGCCCGTCAGGTTGTAGGTGCCGATGACGCCGCCGTCCGCGCTCAGCACCGTGTAGCGCGTGCCGATGCCGAAACTGCCGTTGCCCGTGCGGACCACCTGCAGGCGCGCGCCGCTTGCGATGCTCGCGCTGCCGCTCACGCGCAGCAGGTCCGAAGCCGTGGAGGCCGGATCGACTTCGACCTGGTAGGTCGAGCCCGCCTGCTGCGCGAAGTTGCCGTTGACGCTGAGCGTGCCGATGGAGTTGCCCGGTGCGACCGTGCCGGCGACCGTGGTGCCGCCGACCGAGCCCGAGCCCTGGAGCCGGCCCGCCGCCAGCACATTCATGCTGCCGCCGAGCGCGCCGTTGACCGCCAGCGTGCCGGCTTCGACGGTGGTCGCTCCGGCAAAGGCCGCGCTGTTGCCGGTGAGGTTGGTCATGCCCGTACCGATCTGGCGAATAACGCCGCTTCCGGAGATGTCGCCGCCAAGATCGAGCCGGTTCGCGCGGTTGAAGACGAACGTGCCATCGTTCACCACATTGCCCGCAACGGAGCCCGACGTACCGCCGCTACCAAGCTGCAGCGTGCTTGCGCCGTTGATCGTCGTGCCGCCGGTGTAGGTGTTGGTACCCGTCAGCACCTGCGTGCCGGCCGCAAGCACGAAGCTGCCGCTGCCTGCAATGGCGCCGCTGAAGGTGTCCTGTGCGGCGGTCAGCGTGAGGGTCTTGCCGCCGAGCGTGACGGCGCCGCTGCCCGAGAGGCGCCGCACGCTGGTGCCCGCCGCGCTCACGCCGGCAATGTCGAAAGTGCCGTTGGCGATGACCTGGCTCGAATCGGCGAGGGAGCCGGCGCCGGCAAGCGCGAGCGTGCCCGCGGAAATGGTGGTGCTGCCGGTAAAGCTGTTCGCGCCCGAGAGCGTGAGCGTGCCCGCGCCGGTCTTGGTGAGGCCGCCGGCGCCCGTGATGCCACTCGAGAGCGCGAGGTTGGCATCCGCCTGGAAGGTGCCGCCACCCGCGCCAAGGCTCACGGCCCGCGCCGAGGCAAAGTCCGCGCTGGTGCGCAGAGTGCCGCCGTCGAAGCTCAGCGCGCCGGCCGCATCGCCCAGGTTGGCGTCGCTCGACACTGACAGCACGCCGCCGTTCAGGAAGGTTCCGCCCGTGTAGCTGTTGGCGCCGCTGAGCGTCATCGCGCCGCCGTTCACGGTCAGCGTGTTGCCGGCCATGGTGCTGTCGATCTGCGCGGTGCCCGAGTTCATGGTGACGCTGTTCATGCCGCTGATGGCATAGGCTGCGCCGTGGGTGAAGCTGTTGGTGCCGAGGTTGAAGTTCAGCGCGTCGACGCCGTCGCCGGTGAGATTGCCGGCGATCGAGCCGCCCGCGATGTTGAGGGTGTCGGTGCCGCCGCCGAGCAGCACGGCGCCGGTGAGGGTGCCGGCGGTGGTGATGATGGCGTTGCCGCCGACCTCGTCAATGCCGTCGCGGACTAAGTCGCCGTCGCGCAGGGCGACGCCGGAAGCGCTGCCGTCGACGACCGCGCCTGCGCCGATGTTGACGGTGCCACCGGCCTTGGCAGCGGTGTGGATTGCCGCGCCAAAGCCGCTGCTGCCGATGAGGGTGCCGCCGGTCACCTCGACCGCATAGGTGCCGTTGGTGTTCGAAGCGAGGATGGCGTCGCCGTTGATTCCCTTGGACTCGACTCGGCCGCCAGTCATCTGCACCTGAGCCAGCCCCACACTGCCGTGGCGCGCCCAAAGCCCGATTCCTCCTCTGGACAGAACAGATCCGCCATTCATGGTGATGCTCGACGCCCCCGAGTTGTTGAGGCCCGACATGGTCGTGTAGACACCGGTATTGATTGTGTCAACCGTGCCCCCGTTGATCACGACGGCCGCAATGACGTTGCTATTGACGCCGGACGCGGTCGCACTCAGCCCAACACCCGAGCCCGTGTTCAGCACCGTGCCGCCGTTCATCGTCACGAGGGCGTCCGTTCTGTTGGTTCCACCCCCTTGCACCAGCACAGTAGCGGCCGACCCCGTGCTGGTGAGCGTTCCGCCATTGATGGTCACGGCCGCATGCCCGTCGGTCCCGTTGTGATCCACCGACACAGCCGAGCCGGTGGTGGTGATCGAGCCGATATTGGCCACGTTGACGTGGAGGGTCGCACCCACCGGGCCGACCGGCGAAGAAAGCGATACGCCCTTTCCCGAAATCACCATGTTCGGGTTGTCGAGGTTGAGCGTGAGCCCATTGCTGAGGGTGTAGGTGATGCCGCTGAGATAGCTGGTGCCCGAGCAGGTGAGCGTGTCTTGCCCGGCTGCTTCAACGCCGCACTCATTGGCAGCACGCGCCATCTGCGGCGATGCCGCGAACAACGCCACCGCAAGGGCAATGGCCGAAACCGGAAAAGCGGCGACGCTCGCCGATGGCGCGCGGCGCGGTGCGGCTGCGGGGCGTTCGTTCTTGATGGAGACGAGACGCTTGAGCCCCGCTTTGCCGTCGCACGATGTCATCTGAAAACTCCTTGGTACAGAAGCTCAGATCATCACGTGTTGAAACTTTTCTTACAAACAGACACGTATGTGGAAAATACTAACCTGTGCGAATTTCTGCCCGGTATGTGGGCTCATCGAGACAGCCTCACGGTCATGCGCACCAGTTCTGATCGTTTTTGATGTTTTTTCCTCGGTCCGTCCTGCGCGAACCTCCTGGTCTCCCAGGGCGCGCGGTCGAAACCGCGCCGCGCCCGTCCGCTGCAAGCGACATCAGCAACGGCCCCCGGCGACACGAAGAACCGGTCATTCCTGCGGGGTAAGTTCGGATGCGGTGGCCGCCTGACCTATCAGCCCCGCGCGGCGCTTGAAGCGAAACCGGTAGTTGTCGCCGCGGATCGTGGCGACGTGGCTTGCCCCACTCGGCCACCGATCGGTTGCTGGTCACCCGCATCGAGCCGCGCTCGTTACACGGCTTGCCAACTGGAAGAGCAGGTGCACCGTTCGCCTCGAAGGATCAGCCGCTGCTCAGACTGGCGGCACGTCCGAGGCTTCATCGGTGCCGACGGGGCGAAACACGGCCGAGTTCGGCAAGGCGCTAGGCATTTCCACGCGGATCGGAATGGCGCGGCGCGTTGGCCAGCGCTGCAGGGCCTTGGCGATCATTTCCCCGTGGCGCCGCGCCTCCAGGCGGGCGCCCTTGGGGTCGATCGGCGCGGGCCGCGCGACCGGCCGGCAGAACCAGCGCTGAGGGTAGATGTCGGCCTGGATGTTCTTGAGCGCCCGTCCGCGCGGATTGATTTCGGTGCCTTCGATGAAGAAGCCGCCCCGGACCTCGAGCATGCATGCGCGGTTGAGCAGCGGGATCACGTAGCTCTGCTGGTCGTCCGCGAGCAGCATCGCAATCATCAAGCTGCGGCCGGGCCGAGGGTCATGGATCCGCGGCATGTAGACCAGCTCTCCCACGCGGCGCGTGAGCTTCACCGCCTCCTTGCTGGAAAGCGCCTGACCTTCGAACAGGTATCTAAATACTTCGCAGTACACCTGTATGAATATAAGGGGTATCCTCTTAGCTCCAGAAGGTCTGAGTGACTGGATGAATATACAGTTATCCTATCCTTTTCGGCGCTGTTTTGCACCCGCCTGAATCACCTGCTGATAGGTCACCGGTGGGGTGACCACGGCCTGCTGCAAGAGTCGGTAGAACAACATGCCGCGCGAGCTTGAGGTGCGACGGTTGAAGCGGAAGACGAACTCATCGAGATAGGCGTCCAGATGTTCGGGCTGCACCGAGCCATGATGCGTACCCAGAATCCAGCGCTTGATCAGTGCGGCCACGCGGTGGACGCCGGCCATCGACACATGGGCCGGCACCTGCGAGCCGAGCACCACCGTGCGCTTGTGCTCATAGCCGAGATCCTTCAGTGAACGATAGGCCGCAGAGCCATCGGTGCGCACCTGGGCGCCTGGCTCAACGTTCTCCTGCACAAATGGGATCACATGGGTGGCGGAGTCCTTGGGGATGCGGCGCAGGCGGATCCGGCCGAATCCCTTGGGCTCCAGCACCTCCACAGCCAGGACGACGAGCACCTGAGAGGTACTGTTCTTGCGCCCCTGGGGAGAAATCGGATTCTCGCGGTCGCTCAGCGCCAGATAGGTCTCATCAACCTCGACCGTGCCCTTGAGCCGATCCCGCTCGGGCCGCACCATAGCGCGGCGCAAACGGTGCAGCATGGTCCAGGCGGTCTGGTAGCTGCCCAGGCCCAGCACACGCTGCAGGCCCAAGGCACTGACGCCTTGCTTCTGGTTGGTCAGATACCAAGCCGCGGCCAGCCACACACGCAGTGGCGTGCGGGTCTTGTCGAAGATCGTACCGGCAGTCACCGTGGTCTGGTGCTGGCAGCTGCGGCACATCAGGCGGGTGCGGCTGGCACGGTACGCCTCGCCAATGCTGCCGCACTTCGGGCAGACGAACCCAGCGCCCCAGCGCAGCCGCTCCAGGTAGGCGAGACAGTCATCCTCCGTGGAAAACCAGTCCAGGAATTCATTCCAGGTCTGGGGGTAGTCCTTGCCCGCTGTCGGCGCTAATATCTGTACATCCATCCAGTGCTCTCTCAGTTGCTGGAGCTAAGAGGATACCCCTTATGAATATACAGTAGTATGTAGGCATGGAAAACGTGCCTGCAACTCTCTGGATTGCCGCCTGCGCGCATCGGCTGCAGCAGCAGTGGCACACCGTCGACCCGCTCGAGTTGGAGGATGTCGCCCGCGATCTGTGGCGCGACGCACGACTGCGAGCAATGCGGCCTGAAGAGGCTGCGGTGGAATGGCTGCGGCCGATCACCGATCGGGCCGGTTCGATCGGCCGGATGGCCGCCGGGCTGGAGGTGGATCTCGCTCGCCCGCCGGAGCGAAATTCTTCCCCGATTCTTCCCTGAGATTTCGGGGAGGCGCGATTGCCGGAGGGGAGCGAACGCGAGGGAGGCGGTGGCGCCGCGCGGACCCGAAGTCCCGTCCTTTTCTCCGCCGGCGACGGCGAGCAGGGTGCTCTTCTTGATTCACGCGTCCTTTGACCAGGCCCGCTGGAGCTGGTCGACGTTCACCTTGAACCCGATTGGCTCCTTCGGACCGGCCCCCTCGTCGTCTGGTCAGATCTGGTTGATGGGCTCGGCAGAGGCGCATAGGGTCGCGACGGTGGCAGCGGGAGGACCCGTCCAGGTAGGAGCACTTGAAACCTCCTGTCGCAGGCGGGGCGTTTCGGTTTGTCGGCGGGAGAAGCGCGGGGAGATCGATCGACTCGTCGATGTGTCCGGCATTGGCGCGACGATTTCTTCGCCTGGGGCGTGTCGGTCAAGGACATCGACCACATCGCCCCGGCCATCCCGCCTGACTGCTTCTTCTTCTTCGAAAAGCAACGCGGTGCGTAAGTCGTTGAGCCGCGTTCACCTTCGGCAAGCCACGAACAGCTTCTCCGCCGATGTTGGCATCCAGCGCTCCTTGACGATGACCGTGCCCGACCTGATTGACTTCCAGAAGGTGCAACGGCCTCAGTTCCTCGCTGTTCGAGCGCGGGATCTGAGCCCATCCCGGAGCATGTTGCAATAACTATGCATTTGGCAATAAATGACGAAACGTCGCTCTTGATTGCCGACGAAAAAGCCTCTGCCTTGAAGCCTGCGGCGATCGCTTCTTGTCGGTCGTGCGACAGGTGTTCGGGCAAGCGACGGATCAATGTGCAGGCCACGTCTCGGGGCAGGCATGCCGCCACCGGCGACCTGCGATGGCCGGTGCCTTGCGAGGCATTGGCATCCATGGCAATGAGGCATTGGCAGCGCACCCACGCCCGTCAAATCCCCCTCGTTCGAATCTTCATGCCCGACCGACGCAGCGCAAACACGCCTTCGAAGGTCCGGCACCACACGAGCTCCTGCGAGCTTGCGATGAGGCGTGCGGGCATTGGATGCCCGGCGCCCGGCGTCAGCAGCTCCGTCGAGAAGACGAACTCCCGCTCGGGCGGGGCCTTCGCGGACGCGTCCTTCCTGCCGGTTTCCTCCCTGGCGATGAAGGCCGCGAGTTCGCTGAAGCCCTGCGCGGCCTCCGCAGCGAGTTTGCGCTGAAGGTCTTCCGAGGGCCGGGCCAGGTCGTCGAGGCTGTAGGTCGAGGGCAACTGGTACATGTACAGGCCCGACCAGCGATCGGCCCCGCTGCCCTGTTCGAGCTGGACTGCCGCAGCCGCCAGCAGCCTGCCGCTGGGCGACTTGCTGATGGAGAGATAGGGGGTTGCGCCCGTGTGGGCTGGGCCGCCGACGTCGGCGAGCTCGAGCCCCTGCCGGATCGCCGCATCGAGGAACAACTGCCGCGGCTCAAGCCTGAGCTTGCCCTTCATGCGCGCCGCGTCGAGGCCGGTCTGGCTGTCGACCATGCCCATGTTGGCGAGCGCGCCCAGGGCACCGAACACCAGGCCGGCCGTCAGGCTGCCGCCCTGCGTCTGCGCGTAGACGATGGTCTTCGCCTCGTCGAGGTGGCGAGTGGCGTGCCGCGGCTCCTCCACGATCGCCGCATGCGCGAGCACGAACGTGGACGGTGCGCCCGCCGCGACGGGGCGATCCCTGTAGCTCGGCGGCGCCACGCAAGCTGTCAGGCCCGCCAGCGCCAGCAGCGCGCACACCCTCAGGGCGCGACGATGCGCGCGGGCCTCGAAACCGATCATGGCTTTTTCTCCTCGCTCCGTGGTCTGACAGGCCGCTCTTCGGCGGCGGGCGGATCATAGCCGCCGGGCCGCACGCAACCATGGCCGGCCGGTTCGCAAGCGCGCCAGCGCGCATGGAGGCCTTCGGCTTCGGTGACCCGTGGCGGCTGGGAGCTGAACGACGAGGCGTGTCGCCTGATCGATCGTCAACTTGCCCACTGAGAAAACCGTCAACGCAACTGCGAACGCCTGCTGCCGATGGCAAGTTTTAACTCGTGGGAGGCCTGATTGGCGCGACGCTTTCTGCCTTGCTCACCCATGGATGGCTCAACGACGTGCGTATTGCCTTGCAATAGATCCGGCACTGTCGTGTTGAGTGCGAATGCCAGTGTGCCAAGGGTCCACAACGATGGATTGGCCAACCCTCGCTCGATGAGCGATATGTAGGTCCGATCAAGTTCGCAGTCGAAGGCGAGTTCGGTCTGAGATCTATCCGCCTTGATCCGAAGTTCTTTGAGACGCTTGCCGAGTGCAATCGAAATAGGCTCCCTGTGCGGTGGAGCCTGTCGGTTCGATCTCTTGGCGGCAGTGGGCATACCCACTGACGATCTTTCTTTGCAGTCCTAGAATCGACGGCATATACACTGCATAGAAAACCTGTCATGGCTATCTATCAAGCGTCACCGCTGCCGACCGGGCGACCAGTGCGGATTCCCGCTTCCGCATTGCCCGCAAAAACACGCCGACCGGCACCTACTGCACGCAGCCTGTCGGCGACGCGCATCGGCGCGCAGGTGAGGGCGCTGCGCATGGCGGCCGATGTGTCAGGCGGCGAGCTGGCCAAGACCTCGGGGATTTCTGCCTCGATGCTGTCACGCATCGAGCGCGGTCTGGTCTCGCCGTCGGTGGAGACGTTGGAGCGCCTCGCTCAGGGCCTGCATGTGCCGACCTCCCGCTTCTTCAGTGATCAGGCGAGGCGCACCGACTTCTGCCATGTGCGCGCAGGACATGGTGTCCTGGTCGATCGCATCGGCGCGGTGGCGGACTACCGCTATGAGCTGCTGGGCCACCTGCTGTCGGGCAACCTGTTCGTCGAGCCCTACCTGGTCACATTGCTGCCCGGCGCCGATCCGTATGTGACCTTCCAGCATCCGGGTCTGAAGTTCCTGTACTTCCTGTCCGGAGAGGTCATGTACCGCTACGGCGGCAAGTCGGTGGCGGTAGGGGCGGGGGACTCGCTGCTGTTCGATGCGACCGCACTCCATGGGATCGAGGCCATTCAGACCCAGCCGGTCTCTTACCTGTCGGTGGTTTTCACGCTGCGGGAGTAGGCTGTTCTTGGTGGCACTGCCGTGCAGCGGGGCGACGCGGACGCCCCTTCGATGGCCCCCGAATTCGCTACGTGCCGAATTCACTTCTCTGTCCGGCTCTCTATTTCTCGGTGTTCGGCATGCCGAACATCGAGAAATTCTCGACAGCGAAGGTCTTCTGCTTGATGGAACCGTGAGGGAATTCATGCAGCGGCCGTGGGCTCGCTGTGCGAGCGGGATTGATGTCGGCTTCGGTAGCCTGGACGTGGCGATCGCAAGACGACCTCGAAACTTCGGAGGCAAAGTCCTTGTGCGGCTATGAGGGCAGCACGGAGGCCCATCTGCGATGCGAGGTGTTGTTACGCGTGTCCCACGCGCGGATCACAGTCGGCCAGCAGGTTGACATGACCCCATGGCACGGCCTCTGCCATTTCTCGCACAGCCCGTGCGAGTTCTGACTGGCTGGCGGCCGCCAGCGCTCTGGATCCCCAGCGGCACGGCGTGTCGCGCCCGCTTTCTCGCACAAGCTGTGCGAGAAACTCCGGCGCGGTGTAGGTCTCGTGGAACTGGCGCATGCGCCAGAGGCTTGCAGCGGAAAACCCTGCCGCCCCTGCGAAGGAAGCCTTGAGGTCGCGCGCGAGCCGATCGACTACTGCTTCGCCCCATACGCGGCGTGTCTGCTGCTCACGGATGGCTTGCCCGATGTCCCAGTACAGGCCCACCAGTTCGCGGCCGACAGCCGCGCACCGTCGATGCGACGTTTCAAATCCGCGACGAAGCCGGGGTAGGTCGAACGGACTGAGTACGGTGGAGGATGGAATATGGTGCCTTCACCGAGCATCGAGTCCGTAGGCGTCGTCGCGAGGCCTTCAACAACCCATGCGGCATAGGACTGCGTGAGGCCCTGTGCGGGGTTCGTGAACTTCTTTCAATTCATCAGCGCTTGGAAGGCCTGGGAATTGCATAGCAGCCTCTTGTAGATCATCTCGTCATTGGAATCCAGGCCACCATTTTTCTTTCCCCGTAGATCCCAAGCCAGCTTCAAGGCCCTTGTACATCAAGGAATTAGCCTGAAAAAGGCGGCTCAAGCGGCATCCTGATTCTCACGAAGTCCCGTTCTTGCGCGTACCCCACGGTGTACCCCAGACTGCTTTTCAACCGCGGCCGATCTTGGGTACACCATGGGGCAACTCAGCGAGCTTCAGAACAAGGCGGCAGCGCCGCGGGGACAAGGAGTATCTGCTGGCGGACGGCGACGGTCTCTACCTTCGCGTGCGGCCGACCGGCAAGGCGTGGGTCTATCGCTACAAGCGGCATGGCAAGGAGGCCAAGCTCGGCATCGGGCACTACCCGGTGGTGACGCTGGCGGCGGCGCGCAGAAAGGCGCGTGCCGAAGCGCCGAGGCACAACCGGCAGCCAACGCCCCGGCTTTTGGGCCCATCTGGGACGTCGGGACGGTGCAAGCTGCTAACGCTCTTTATCCGGCGCGGACCGCGAACTCGCTATGAAGGAAGGCTTGATGGCCCTTCATATTGCCACCATTTCGCATCTCAATTGAGATACAATTGGGTTCTACTTCAATACTGAGGCGACCGTGGCACAGACTTCAATGCTCCACGTCCGAGTGGACGATGACCTCAAGGCGCAGGCCACCGCCGCTCTGGCGAATGTCGGCCTGACCGTCTCTGACGCAATTCGCATTCTTCTGACACGCGTCACAAAGGAAGGGGGACTGCCGGCAGGGCTGGCGGTTGATGACTCTGCCCATGATGCGTGGTTTCGCGCGAAGGTTCGGGAAGCCTTGGAAGACCCCCGTCCGACCGTCCCTCACAAGCAAGTCATGGCTGAAGCACGGGACCTGATTGCCAAGAAGCGACGTGCTCGAACTTGAATGGCGCGAAGCGGCGCGCGTGGATCTGCTGTCCATCGTTGAGTACATCGCGCAGGACAACCTCGATGCGGCACTGGCACTCGTCACGGAGATCGAGGAAAAGGCCGAACAGTTGAGGGAGCAGCCTAAACTTTATCGGCCGGGGCGAGTCCGCGGGACACGCGAGATGGTGGTACGGCCAAACTACGTGGTCGTGTATTCGGAATCAATGATTGCCGTGACGATTCTGCGTGTCTTGCACGCTGCACAGATGTGGCCGCCCGCACGCCCCTGATGGAATGCCGTAGCCCGGATTGATGTTCGACTCGAGCTACACGGATCGCGTGTCCGCGCCCTGACAAGCTGACGCCAGGCCGTCACGTCGCGTCGGCCCTCAGGGGTGTTCTCTTCGTTCACCTCGCGCGATGGGCCTCTGGTCGGATGACCGGGTCGAGGCAAAGGCGGACGGCCTCCCCTTTGAAGTTGGCATGCTGAGCGCAAAGCCCGATCGCGCGTAGTCGCGGATGGCACGGCACATTAGCGCCCGGCAGATCCATCTCTCAGGTGCCTACCTCCGTCCATCAATGTTCGGCATGCCGAACATTGATGGAGCGCTCAGAATTCCCGATCGATAGCAACGCGCTGGGAGCGGCGAAACGGCGAGGGGAGTTCGACGTTGGAATTCCGAGGGCAAAGTCCTTGTGCGGCTATTAGGGCAGGATAGACTGACGTCAGACATTGTTTACGGCAACGGCGTTGCAATGACCAAGACCTCTCGATCGAGCCGCGTGATCGCCACCCGGGTGCCGCCCGAGACGAGGGCGCGCTTCGCCGCGCTGGCCGCCCGTCATCATCTCAGTGCGTCGAGCCTTCTCGCGAAGATGGTCGACGAGGTCCTCAAGACTCACGGTGACATCTCGCCGGGCTCGGGTGCACAGCGATTCCCAGACGAATCGGAATCCCGCCCCGGCGCGGCGGATCGCCTCACGCTGCGGCTTCGCAAAGGCGATCGCGCGCTGGTGGCAGAGCGAGCCCGTGCCCGTGGAATGAAGACAGCCAGTTACCTCGCCCTGCTGATCCACAACCATGTGCGTATCGCGGCCGTGCTGCCGCCGAACGAACTGGACCAGATCAAGGTGACCGCCGCCCGATTGGCTGCGCTGCAACGACAGCTTGGAATGTTCGGCATGCCGAACACGCTGCCCGAGCCGGTGGCGTCGGACCTCAGCGAAACGATCGCGTCGGTCCGTCAGGAAGTCGAGGCGGCACGCGAAGCCACGGCCGCCCTCGTGCGCCGCAACCTGATCAGCTGGGAGACCGGCGCCGGGAGTGCCCGTGCCTGAACAGAGGATGCGCGTGGGCCGAAGCGGCCGCGGCCCGGCCGATGCGCTGCGCGACATGACCCTGGACATCGTCAGCTACGGTCGGCGTGGACCCGGCGGCCAGCTGCGCCTCGGCGCCGACCATATCGCGCAGATCCAGCGCACGGTGGGGCGTACGCCCGAGGTGATGGTGAAGGTCTCCGGCGGCGGACGGGATGTCGGGGGCGTCGAGGCCCATCTGCGCTACATCGGCCGGCACGGCAAGCTGCCGATCGAAACCGACGAGGGGCTGATGCCGCAGGGCCGGGGCGCTCCCAAGGAGATCACGGCCGACTGGCAGCTCGAGCTTTGCCGAAGCCAGTACAGACCGAGATCCGCTCCGGGGCAGAAAGACACGCGTGCGAAGCTGGTGCACAACATCGTCCTGTCCATGCCCGCCGGCACGCCGCCGGACAAGGTACGGGCTGCCGCCCGCGTCTTTGCGCGCGAGAACTTCGCGCTCCAATATCGCTACGCCATGGTGCTGCACACCGATCAGCCGCACCCGCATGTGCACCTGGTGGTCAAGTGCGAGCACGAGTTCGAGCCTGGCCAGCGCCTCTACATCCGCAAGGAGACATTGCGGCAATGGCGCGAGCAGTTCGCCGCACTGATGCGCGAGCAGGGTGTGGCGGCCAATGCCACACCGCGACAGGTGCGAGGGCAGATCCGCAAGCCGTACAGGGATGCGATCCATCACCGGCTCCGCGCGCTTCGGGCATTCGGGCAACTGCCGCCCGACGACCGAGCCAGGCATCGACCGCCGAGGACGTCGACCTTCATGCGCGCCAAGCTGGAGAGCCTGCTCCAGGCTCTGAGGTCGGGGCGAGGCGCCGCGGATGACGGACAAGAGAAAATGCGAAACACCCGGCGGGAGGTGGTCGCAGATTGGCGCGCCACAGCAGATGCGCTTCGAAGAGGGGGCGGGGCAGATCTTGCCGCCCAAGTGGATCATTTCGTCGAAAGAATGCCGGACATACAAACCGACTCACAGCGACTGGCCGACCACTGGAAAGAGCAGATGAAACGCCGAACTCCAGAACGCGGCAATGCTCAGCCGCCCGGAACGCGCACCCGGTGAACGCGACGCGCACTCGAACGCAGACCGACCCCATGCCGGGGCATTGGTTCGGTATCGGAGCACCCCCGCCAGGTCAATTTTCGGTGACGATCAACGCCAGTGCGATCAGCGAGAGGTGAATTGGATAGAAGGCGTAGAAGACCCACCGACTGCGCGGCAGCGGAATCTCGACCTGCCGAGCTCCCCAGATCAAGAGCAGGGCGGTCACTGCGGCGAAGTTGCCATTGATGGCAGTGAGTGAAGCCGTCGCCAAGGTCCACAACAGCATCCGCAGACCGTTGGGCCTGCGCAGGAACGCCCAGGAGCCTAGGCAGAAGAGCAGCGCCGGCCACCAGAACTCCACCATGGCGCCACCAACGAGGAAGGCGATCAAGGCCGTGCGGCGCGCGGCCCAGCCGTCCCGCTCCAGCAGCCAGACGATCAGCGTTGCCAGAAAAAGGGTGGCAAGGATGTTCAACGGCCACCAGCCGACCAGATGAACGAAAGCCGGCGTGGCCAGCAGCGCAAATATCGCCAGTCGCCTCATGACGCGCAGGTGCATGCCGCTCTCGAGCGCTCCGGGGCGTGCCAGGTTGACCATGAGCACGAAGCCGAAGAGCGGCATCGCCATGCGACCCAATGCGTAGAGAGCAGGGCTCGACTCATGCAGCAGATACTTGTTGACGTGATCGCCCGCCATGAGCAACAGACCGACCCATTTGAGCGCTTCGAGCGAGCCGTTCGAGACCGACCAGGCGCTCACCTGCGGCTGAGTTTTCACTCGGTTGCGTATCTGGAACCTTCGGGACATGGCGGCGGGACCGGTTGAATCCCTTGTGCATCAGGACGCTTGCCAAGCCATGCGACGCGGCGAGCACCGGCGTATGGCGTACAACCAACAAGCTCTCGGCATTGCGCTGTGCAGCCGAGGATGCGCGGTTGAGGGCGGTCGGCCTGAACGTCCATGCCTTTCACAGTGAACTTGTGCTGCTTCAAGGGCATAACGCGCGTTCGAGCAGACCGGCCCCATTCCTTGACCGGAGAGCGGGTGGCGGAGCAGGACCGAACAGCCTTCGCATCTCGGTGCCGAAAGCATCGGCCCTGCGACCTGGCGCCTCGGATGGTGTTTTCCGGCAGCGCAGGACCGGATAGGGGCGCGAACAACGCGCACGCAAGGCTGGACGAAAAGCTGCAAGCTTCAACCCCGGTTTCCAACGATTTCTAGACGCGCTCGCGGCTCAAATCCTCCTGGCTTCTGGCCGTGCGTTGGCGCGCATGCATGCGAGCGACGCGCGGGAGTCGATCCGGAAGGTGGATGGCGCGGCCTTGCGCCAGCGCCTCGGCGATCCGATCGCGAATCAGCTGTACGAGGTGCTGCTGGGAGGACGGATCGCTGGTCACACGCTGTGCGTACTGCTCGGCCAACTTGAGATCCGCTGCCGCCGTGGCCAGTTCGGGGTGCGGACCCTGGGCCGCATCGGACAGCAATTTCCCGGTGCGTATGCGCATGGCGTGGTGTTCCATCGCGCGAAGGTGATCGGATGTCTCGATGCTCCAGTGCGCACGCTGCGCGACAATTTTCTTTTCGCCGACCAGCTCGCCTTCCGCATTGCGGGTCGCCACCCGGACGTTGACCGGACGGGTGCCGTGCTGCGTGAGCACCACTTGGTCGCCGATGCGCGGTTGCGAGGTCGACTCTGCGAGGGCCCTCTCGAGGTCCGTACCCCAAATGGTGCGAGCCCCGGTCTCCACGCGAACGGTCACGTAGAAGGACATGCGCTGCGTTGGATCGAATTGATAGGGTGCGGCAGCGGCCGCCACGAACATCCCCCTGACTGGCGATCTTGGTCCTCCCCGTTCGAATCGGCGGTCTTGCGGTTCGTCCTTGTGCGGACGAAGACTGGCACTGGGATCGGCTTCGGCGGGTACGGCGCTGTGGTGCACGGTTGTTGCTTCGCGGTCCAGCGACGCAGGTATCGGACGCCGTCCATTCTCGTGCGACGGCGGGCCTCGTTTCTTCAACGCACGCTGGACGTGGAGGATTTCAGTCGGAGTCGGTTCGTAGCCTCGGGCCTCGATGCCTCGCAGCGCGGCTTCGTGCCACATGCCCTGGCGGAAGGTCTCGGTGCCTGTGAGTTCGATGACCCGCCAGCCGCGCGTTTCGGCGATCGCCACGACGCTGTGCAGCACCTCGCGGTTCTCGGTTCGCACGCGGAGACGGCCGCCGTCGTCGATGAACGCGAGGGTGCGGTCCGGGAAGAAGTAACGATTGTCGATGCGCAGGTAGCGGCGCTCGATGGCATCGGGCACACGGGTATGACCGCGGCCCGCAGCAGGCGCATCTCCCTGGATGGAGCCCACGCCATACCAAGGTTCGGTGCTCTCGATCCCGTTCGGCGCTTGGCTTCCGGAAGAACTGTCTGTGGACATTGCGGCTCCTTTCATGTGTGCTGTCAGGCAGGGTGACCCTGGCTGTCCAAACCGGTTCGATGTGGCATCAGTCCAGGATTCGCGCCATGAACTCATCGGCGTGGCGCTTCAGGTCCTCGTCGCTGAGCTTCTCCGTGGGAATCTCCACGTCGTCGAAGTCGAACGAGAAGTCGTCCAACTTCAAGTCGTCGTTCAATACATTGCTGGCTACGGCAGCGGCCTGCCGGGCCGTCGGCGCGGCGCCACCGTCCGGAGGCGTGGCGTTGGAGAGGGATCCGGGACCTGTGCCGGACGTGTCTTTCCTGTCATCGAGCATTGCCGCCGGCACGGTTGTGGCGGCGCCGCCGGGCTTATCGACGTTCAGCTTCGGCACCAGTGGTGGCGGCAGTTCGCGTGGGGCAAATAACCTGTCGCGAAAGTAGAGGATCCGATGCGCCAGCACCGGCCGCAGGCCTTCGTAGAACAGGATCATCCGGTCCGGTCCCAGTTCCTTGACCTCCTGGGGCAGCAGCAGGCGGCGCGGCTGCTCGCTGATGGTCACGGTGGGCTCCTTGTTCGCACCGCCCCACATCGGGCGGCTGATGTTCTTCTGTCGGACGGTGTAGGTCCCCAGCTCTCGCGAGATGGCCTCGGCGTCCTCGTACTCCTTGGGTGGGAACACGATGCGCGCCGCGAGCATCTTGCGGATCGACTTGGCGCCCTCGATACCGTACTTCTCGATCAGTTGCGAATTGGACTGGACGATGATTACGGCGCGCACGTTGTAGCCGGGCAGGAAGGCCGTGGAGTCGGCGATGACGGGAATGCGCCCGAGCGCCGGAAATTCGTCGAGCATCAGGAGCACCTGGTGGCGAAGCTCGGGATTGTTCTCGGGGAGTTCCCGCGTTTGCAGGCCGATCGCCTGCTGGAAGAACAGGTTCAGCAGCGGCTGCAGCCGGGCGATGTTGTCGGGGTTGATCTGGACATAGATCGAGATCGGATGCTTGCGCAGTGCCCTCAGGTCGAAATCGTTGGCCGAGGTGGTCGCATCGATCATCGGGTTGAGCCACAGGTCCAGGCGGCTGGTGAAGGTCTTGCGGATGCTGGAGGCCGTGGTCGGTGCCAAGTCGATCACGTCGTAGAGGCTCTGCACCGCTTCCTGCGACAAGGGATACCCGGCGCGCTCGCAGGCATCAATGACACGCTTCCAGTGTTTCTGAAAGCCCTCGGCATCGCTGGCCATGCCCTGGCGCAGGATCTCGCCCAAGGTGCGCGTGGCCCCTTTGGTCTCGAAGAGATAGAGGGCAATGCCCAGGAATAGAGATCGGGCCGAGGAGGTCCAGAAGGGATCGCCGGCCTGTGGATCGGGAAAGAGCATCGTGCCGATGCGCTGCAGATCGTCGATGCAGCGGTAGGGCGTCTCGGAGACATAGCCGAGCGGATTCCAGCGAGCCGAGCGCTCGCGCTCGGACAGGGGATCGAACAGGTGCACCTGCTGCCCATGGGCCGCACGGAAGCCGGCGGTGCGCATGAAGTTCTCGCCCTTGATGTCGCTGATGATGGCCGAGCCGGGCCAGTTCAGCAGATTGGGGATGACCACGCCGACGCCCTTGCCACTGCGCGGCGGTGCCTCGAGTGCGACGCCCTGCTGGCCGGGAAGCACCAGGTAGCGATTGCCGAGCCGCCCGAGGATGATGCCGTGCTCGTTCAGGAGGCCCGATCGCGCGATCTCGCGACGGCTCGCAAACCGGGCATTTCCATGCAGCGGCCGGCGGCGGGGCAGCATGGCAATTCCGACCAGACCGAGCATCAGCCCCTGGGAGCCGACCAGCGACGCAATGAGGACACGGCGCACGTCCGGCCGCTCGCCGTAGGCCTGCCAGTACTCGTGAAGGGTCAGCAGCGTGGCGTGCTGTGGCGGCAGATTCATCGCGAACAGGAACGCTTGGCCGGCGACGTACATGCCGACCAGCGCCGCGATCAGCAGCGCGACCGCGATTCTGAAGGGACTAGGCAAGCCTTCGTATCTTGGTGCCAGGGTCATACCAGATCTCCCGCACGCTACGCCGCAGCAGGCCGTCCCGGCGCTCTCGCGCACACTGCACGACGATGTCCACGCTCATCTGCGCCAGTTCCACGCCGTCGCGTGTGGTCATGCCGTGGCCCGCCTGACTGCGCTTCATCAGCTGCGCCAGCGCCACGAAGGCCATCTCCGCGCTGTCGGCGTGCACGCTGGTGATCGAGCCTGGGTGGCCGGTGTTCACGGACACCAGATAGTCGTAGACCTCTTCGCCGGTGCGAAGCTCGGACACGAACACCCGGTCGGGACGTTGCCGCTTGGCGCCGGCGAGCAGTTGGCCGGGCGTGACCTCGGCCTGCCCCTGGGCGCCTTGCGAATAGAAGAGTCTCACGTGGTTGGGCTGGTTGCGCAGCGACAGCTCCTTCACGTCCTCGATGGTGATCAGGCGGTCCTCGGACGGCACCTCGAGGATCAGCGCCTTGCCGACTGTGGTCTTGCCGGAGCCGGTGGCGCCGGACAGTAGGATGTTCTTGCGAAACTGGACGGCGCATCGCAGGAAGGGCACGAATTGCCGGCGTGCGAGGAGATCTGTCAGCTCCCTGTCTTCGGGTGACAGGGACGCCCGTTCAGATTGGCACGCCGGAGTCGGGGGAGCACTGCGCGTGGTCTCGAAGATGTGCAATTTCTCCAGCTCTTCGAGGGTCCAGAGCGTGTTCGAGGGGCGCCGGATCGTGATCGAGACGGTCTGGTCCAGGGTCGCGGGTGGCAGCACGATCTGGATTCTTTCGCCGCCCGGGAGGGTGGCGGACAGGAGTGGCTCGTTGGCCGAGATGCGCTGTCGCGTGAAATTGGCCACGAGCTTCGCGATCGACATGCACCAGTCGAAGCTCGCGAACGGCAACGTCTCGCACGTCCAGCCGGACTGCCGTTCCACGAAGGCTGCACCGGGCTCGTTGATGCAGATCTCGGTCACCGCGGGATCACCCAATAAGTGGCCGAGCGGACCGAGAAAGAGGGCAAGCGACGACGGCGGCTCTGCGGAGGCTCCGTCATGCGCGCGCGCCCGCGCCGGCTGCCGGTCGCCTGTGGTGGCGCCGGGCTCGCCATCAAGGGATGGCCGGTTCGGTTCGAAGCGCATAGACGCTCCTGAAATCCACATCGCGGGCGACCAGGATCTGGATCCGCTCGCCCTGGTTCTTGATCACGGTCGGCGGAATCGACACGGTGCTGCGCAGCACCTCCGTGATGACGTCGCGGCTGCCCTGGGGAGCGAGCACCACGCCGCCGCCGCTACCGACAGACGTGCCGCTTTGCTCGTGGGCGGCGATCGTCTGCATCGTGCCGTCGATCACCGAGATCAGGACCGCGGCACCGAAGCGATCCCAGAAATGGGTGTCGACGAAGCCGGGGAGGCCGCTGCGCCCCAATTCGTCGGTGCCCGGGGACGCCAGCTGGACCACGACGCCGGTCGGCGTGCGCGCTTCGTTCCAGACGATGAAGACGCGACCCTGTCCCTGTCGCGGCGTTCCACGCTGTTCGCCGACGTACTTGGTGCCACGCTCCAGCAGCACGACCTTGCCGTCGGCCCCGTAAACGTCGCTCGCGCCGATGCAGGTGGTCATGCCCTCATAGGTGGAATCGATGGCGGTTTCCAGCGTGCAGTCGATGAACGCGCCCTTGGGCAAAAGCATGCGCCGTGTCGGCAGGGTCTGGGCGACCACCGCCGGCGTCGGCGTGGGCCGAAGGCTGGCGGCGAGCTGACCGCCGCCGGGTGCCGCCAAACTGGCGTGGGGTGGCTGCAGCGCACCGATCAGCTGGGCCATGCTTGGCACGCCGCCGGCAGGCAGCATCGCCGGATCCGCGAGCGCGTGCGGCGTGGTGGCGCTGCGCGCCTGAGCGGCTTGGGCGCGCCGAAGCACCGGGGCGCCCAGCTGTCGTTCCAGTGCGATCTGCTCGGGTGTCTTCTGCGGCGGTCCCGTGTTGGCGCTGTTCGCCGGCGGTGGCGGCGGGGAGGGCGGAGCGGCGGTCGCTGCTGCTTCCGGCGCCGCTCTGGGCGGATTGATGCGGCCGAGCGGCGGAACCTTCATCTCGCCGCCGGCGCGCGCAGCCGCCGCCTTTCTCGCAGCCTCTTCGGCCTCCTGGGTCTTGGCATACCGGGTGTTGTAGTACCAGAACAGGAATCCGGCGCCCAGCAGCATGATCGCCGTCAGTGCCAGGAACCCGCTGATGCGCGACTGGATGGAGCGCTCGCGATTGACCGATGGAATGGCCCGCTCGCCATGGATCGTCGGGCGCTCGTCGGCTGCCTGGAACGCCCCGTCTCCCGGAGCTGCGGCTCGCTGCGCTGACAGGATCTCCCCGGTGTTCTGGTCGATCTCGGGCGCGTCGCCATGCTCCTGGGGATCGGTCCGGGACACGCGGCGGGGCTCGCTCATCCAGGTCATGGCCCATCTCCTGCCGTGATGCGCCGCACACCTGTTGCGCTGGTGTTGGTGGGGGTGCGCGCGCCGCCGCCGACGAAGGACCGGTTGATCACGCAACCGACCAGCCCGCCCCGCCGCAGCACGAAGCGGCGCGCCACGCGGTGAATCACTACCTCGTCCGCGTCGACGTTGAAGTTCAACAGCGATTCGGACCCGTCGTCGTTCTGGACGAACATCGCCGGGAAGTCGGAGCGCGTGTGGAAACGCAGACGCGTTTGCGCCCCGTCGTCGTGGGCGCTCACGGGCTTGAGCGAATCGCTGCCGCAGAACCAGTAGTCGGAGTTGCGTGGTCGATCGGTCGCCCCTTCGCTCATGCGCGCCTCGGCCCGGCGCCGTTCCTGATCCTCGGCTGCCTTCCGGACCTCGTCTTCCGGGTAGGTGAAACGTATCGAATACACCATGCGCCTGGCGGCAGTGCCTACCGGCGCGATGGAGGAGACGGTGTAGTCGAAATGATAGGCCCGCAGGTTCGTGAGGACCGTGAAGTTGGTCGCGGCGCGCGCTTCCTTGGGCTTGATGAAGAAGTGGTTGCGCTCGGCACCGATATCGAAGGCACCGTTGTCGCCGGAGCCGAGATTCACGAACTCCTCGCCTTCGGCAAACTGCAGATGGATCTGATAGCCCACGTACCCCTGCAAGCTGATGACGTCCGCCGGGTCGTAGGCGACCACCCGTACCCGGGCATCGACCTTGCCGACGGCCGGCACGGTCGCGGCTCGGCCGTACGGTGCGGCGAGCGCCAGAGTTGTCGCCAGTCCGAGCGCCAGCGGAAAGCTGCGGTACACGGGCCGGGGCTTCATCGTGCATCCTGCCTGACGGGTGCAACGCTAGCTGGCGCGACCTCGGGCTCGCGGCGGTATTCGACGACGCGAAAGCCCAGCGGGTTGAGCGAACGCACCTTGTTGTCCGCCGATGGCGGAACATAGGCGAACTCGATCGTGGAGACCCAGTGGCTGGTCTGCTCCTCCCCGGTGCCGCCTGCGCGCGTCGAACGGGTGAAGCGGACCTGTGCCAGCTTGTCCTTTCCGCTCTCCAGCTTGAGGAAGGTGACCGATTGCACCTGCGCGCGGATGGAAGTGCCGTCTTTGTAGACATTCAGAGGTGAGGCCGGGTTGTCGGCCGCCCACAAGGCCGCCCACTCCTGGTTGAGACGAGGCGAGTTTTGCGAGGCGACCAGTTCGTAGTCCGCTTCCGCGGTGCCGTAGAAATAACGCTCGCGCGCAATCACGTAGTTCTGCAGCAGGTTCCGTGTCACGACCTGCTCAATGTCGGTCGTGCCTTCGTAGGTGGGGACGATGTCGACGATGCCGCTGCTGCTGTCGACCCGAATGAGAACGGGAACCGGCTGCTTCAGCGGCGTGAGCCCGCTGACGGCGGCGACGGCGAGGATCGCGATCAGTGCTGCCGATGTGGCCACGGCCCAGGCGATCCCGGTCGATCGCTCCGCCCGACGCGCGCGGTCGAGTTCCCAGTTCTGGGCTTCGCGCAGGTAGTTCTCAAGGGAGCCGTCCCGACTCATTGACCGCTCCTGATGGGGAAACCCCGTCCGAGATGTTGATCGGTGTGAGTAGCCCTTCGCAGTCCGGCGGTGCGGGTGAGCGAGTGCCACATGCCGCTGTCAGGAGAAGGGTAAGCAGAGAAAGGATGATCGAAGGTTTCATCTGCACACCCCACCGCTAGCGACTGCGTGAGAGGCTCGGCATGACCTGCTCTCTGGAAAGCACGGTGCCACCGCGGCGGGTGGCGCCGACACTTGCAATTGAGGCCACACCCGCGCCGATGCGATTGCCCGCGAGCCGGCGGAACGAGTCCCAGCGGCTGCCCGGCTCTCGCCGCAGGCCGTCCAGTACGCCGCGTCCGAACTCGTAGCTGGTGCGCTTGGCGCTTCCAAGTCCCCAACGGAGCGCTCCACTGACGACGCTATAGGTGCTCAGCGCAACACCGCTCGCAAGTCCCGCAGCGATTGACGTAACCTGTCGCATCACTAGGAAAACGAGGGCTGAGGCAACGCACACCCGTACACTCGCCGCGATCGTTATCCCTGCGCCTGACGCCGCGGCGCCAGCCGCATAGGCCCTTACCATATTGAGAAGTAGCGACGCTGCGAATAGAGTGAGGACCGCGACAAGTGCGTAGTTTGCTAGTTGTGCAATCCAGGATTCAAAAAATCGCTTCGTTGCATCAAAAAATAGCAAGGCGATGAAGATCGGGCCTAAGGCTAGCAAGATCGCAACGGCGACCTTTGACAATCCAAGCAAGAAAGCGGTTACGACGACGGTTAGGCCGAGTAGCAGGTAGACCAGAAATCCGGCGATGTAGAACGCAAAGTCACTGTCAAGCACACTTCCCTTCTTAAGCAATTGTTCAGCGATTGTCGTTCCATCAAGCCAGACCTGATCAATCACACTTACGACTGTCGACGCACCAATGACTGACGCCGCCAATTGCTCAGGAGCTCGATAGAAACTATCCGCAATGACTTGGTTGTAGGTCCACAGCCGAAGTCCTGCGCCAAGAACAATTGCCACGGTGAAGATTCGCTTGACTCCCTCCCACATCGGCTCTTGGATTCGTCCGGAAAGGCTGAGATAACCCCAGATCATTACGTAGACGGCTGCGAGCGTCACGGCGGCGGGTTCGATTGCGGATGCAACTCGTGCTGAGTGCGTGCCGATGTAGTCAGCAAGCTGGCTATCGAGCCAAGAAAAGAATTGCGCAAAGAATCCCATGATGTGAAACCTGCTATCGGGCGGCGCCCTGCGGGATAGGAATTGGCTTCAGGTCTTGCGTGTTTCCGATGCCATCACGCTTTCGCTGAGTCAGCGCGCCATCAATTTCCTTTGGTGCTGAAGTCTGAGGAATGGGTGCGTGCCGCAGGTCTGACGGGACCTGCTTTTCGGTCCGATGCTGAATGAGTAGGTATGGTCCGCCCACTGCCGCCGCGACGACGATGATTACAGTAGGTATCCAAGTGCTCTTGCTCATGTGAGTTTCGTCTAGTAGTCGACAGCGGGGAGCGATCGCATAGAACCTATGCCCGAGGCAGCTTGTTCTCGCGCGCGCTGTTTGCGCATGAGCTCCTCAGAATGAGCGACTTGATAAAGGCTCTGCAGCTTCGTTTGCTCATTGGTGAGCATGTTCTGCTCGGCCTGGATTCTTGCCTGCAGGTCCTGGATCGCCTTGGGATCCTGTGCGGAAGCGATGCGGTCGATCAGCAGTTGCAGGGCCGAGAAGCGCTGGCTGGTGTTCTGGTACGCGTTCTGGGTCATTCCGTTGAGCAGCGCTGCCGATTGCCGTCCTTGCTCGACGACCTGGCGCAACTCCGGACTCAGCCCCTCCAACTGGGTTCCCGAGAGGACGCTGTTGGCTTTCATGATCGACTGGACTTGGCTGGCCAGCCCGGCATAACTGGCCGACGAGCCGTTGAGCGTGCCCATCAGTTCGCCATAGCTGGGAGGCAGGTAGTTGCGTGCGAGGTCCGGGGTCGGCAGCAGCTGCTCCATGCCTCGGCTTCCCGTCATGGCGTTGTGGGTCCGGGTCAGCTGGTCCTTCGATTCCTTCAGCTGGTCGTACTGCTTCTGCATCCCGGAGATTTGCTGCTGCCAGTACATGACCTGCTGTATCAGGTTGGCGACGGCCGTGATGTCGATCACCGGGATCCCGGCTTTCGCGTGCGGCGGTGCGAGCGAGGCTGTGGCCGCGAGGAAGAGGGCAACAAGGAATCTACGCATGGGAGATCTCCTGGTGTGAGGGTGAACGGGAAGGGTTGTTCGCAAGCGCCCTGCGGAAAGACGGCAGCCATTGGGCGGGATCCGGTCCGCAGATCGCGATGAGTTCACGCATGAGGCGGACGTTGCCGGTGCGCCCGGAGATGACGTGCAAGGCGTCGTCGAATCCATGGAGATCGAGCTGCGCGACCACGCTGACATGGTTCTGCTTGATAAGGAACTGGCGAGAGCCAGGCTCGATCTCCTGCTTGATCAGCGCGAACTCCCGGTCGGTCAGGTTGAAGCCCCGGGTGTATTCGTCGTAGTCCGCCTCCGGATTGGGGAACAGGATCTTCGTCGGCGTCTGCTCGACGATCGCGCGGGCAATGCCGGAATCGAGCACGTGGCTGGTGCTTTGGGTGAACGTGGCGATATTCGCGTTCTTCTTGCGCCAGGTCTCCAGGCCGTTCTTGGCGAACTTCGCGAAGGCCGGATCGCTCAACAGCTTGGCGAACTCGTCCATCCAGCACACCAGCGGGCGGCCGTCCACCATCCGGTTCACGAGATGAAAGAGGTACAGGGTCAGCGGGGCGCGCACGACCTCGTTGTCCAGGAAGTCGGTCACATCGAAGCCCACGAGGGCGTGCCGGGCAAGCAGCGGGGCCACGTGGTCGTGCTCGTTGTCGAAGACCCAGGCATAGTCGCCGTGCTCCGAGGCGCACCACCGCCGAAGGCGCGCGTGCATCCCCTCCGGATCCGTGATGTCGAGGAAGGCGGCGAGCCGGGACAGGCGCCTGAAAGAGCGCTCGAGCTTCAGGGTGCCGCGCAGTGCCTGGTCGAGATCGTCTTCCTGCCGGACGGTCAGGGTCTCGCCCGGCGTGCGCATCACGAGGCGCCTGAGCCAGTGCCGCATGAACTCGACGTTGTCGGCGATCGAATCGTCGAGCTGCAACGGATTGCAGCCGGTGGGTGCCCCGTTCTTGAGTGGGAGGTACTGGCCGCCCAGGGCCCGCACCAGGATATGCAGCCCTTCATCCTTGTCGAAGACCACTTGTGTGGCGTCGAGGCGATTGCAGATCGCCACCATGCAGAAGCCCAGCAGCGTGGTCTTGCCGGTCCCGACCGGTCCCACGCCCGTGATGTGTCCGACATCGCGGCGGCTGCCGCCGTCCCGGCTGCGCGGGTCGCTCGCATGCAGCGAGAAGTAGTAGGGCGAGCCCGCGCGCGTGGTGAACATGGTCAGCGCATCGCCCCAGTAGTTGCCCGTTGCCCGGCCGGTCGGGAAATTGTGGAAGGGCGACATGGCGGCGAAGTTGCGGCTGGTGACGGGCGCCTTGCGGCTGCGGTAGCCGAAGTTTCCCGGCAGCTGCGCCCAGAAGGCCGCCTCCAGCGCGAGGTCCTCGCGGGCCACCACCATTCCCGCGTCGCCCAGCAGGTAGCGGGCGCGGGCGACGTTGTCGTTGAGTTGCTTCAGACGGGGCCGGCCCTCGGCCTCGCTGAGGCCGTCGTAGGTGTCGGCCAGCACATGCAGGCTGAAATGGTGGTCGCCCACCACGAAGCGATTGCTCATCAGGTCGTCCAGTGCGTCCTTGAGTTCCTCGGCCTGCGAGACTGCGAGGTCACCGGCGGCGGCCATCCGGTGATGCTGGCGGCTCATCATGTCGGTGGCCGTGCTCTTGGCCAGGAAGGTGAAGCTTTGCGTGAGCACGAAGGGGAAAGGTGCGGTCAGCAGGGCGCTGAACATGCCCGGCGCGGTGGGCGTGGGGTATTCCTTGATGCCGAGGAAGGCGCCAATGCGGGTCTGGGTGCCGGCCCGGTATTCCATGGCCTCGTTGCCGAAGAAGGGCCGGGTGGTGGCCAGGACCTCGTTGAGGGGGGCGCGCGGCAGCGGCATGCGCTGCCACTCCCCGTTGACGAGCAGGCCGTGGAATTCCACGAGGGAGGAAAAAAGCCCGTCGTTCCCCTGCAGCCGATAGATGCCCAGTGCTTCGGGGTCGTAGCGTTCCAGGGCGGCGAGCAGTTCCTGGCGCAGCTTGCTGCAGGCGTCCAGCGCATCGCGCAGCTCCGCCCGCGCACCCTCCGGGTCCGCGCGCTTGAACAGCCGCAATGCGGCGTTGCCGATGCGGGTGGGCTGCGGCCGGAAGACGACCGACAGGTACAGTTCATTGACCATCAGCCGTTCGCCAGCCATCTTGCGGCGATAGCGCTGCTCGATCTCGTCGGCGAAGCCGGGCGTCGTCCGCCCGGCCGGATAGGCCATCTCGCGGCGGCGGATCACGTGGGTCCAGAGCGCCAGGTTGGGCGACGCGATGTTGCGCAGCAGGACATTGAGGCGCTCATGCCAGCTGTTGATGTCCTCGTCGTCCGCGCTTTCGAAGCTCGTGCCGGCCAGGCGGAGTGTCTGCACATAGTCTCCGGCACGTGTCAGGGCCACATGCTCGTCCACATGCGCCGAAAGCGGAATCATGGTCGCGGCGCCGGCTTCGCGGCGCAGCGCGTGCTCGGGGCGTGAGAGCAGCTTCATGGCGGGGAACGGCGTCAGACCAAGGTCACGGGCGGCGTGCGCATGCGGCGATGCCCTCGCCAGTCAGGCATGTCCAGCGCCAGGGGACTGTACGAGTTCGCACGCCAGAACCGCAGATTGCCGCCGAGCATGGCCGGCAGGCGCGTGCGGCCCCAGAGCTGCAGCAGATCGAAGAAGCGCGGCTCGTACAGGCAGACCAGGTAGAGCACGCCGTGGATCGGTACGAAGGCCAGCAGCCACGCGAGGCTCTTGGTCACGATGAACGACTCGGTCGTGACGACGATGTTGAACATCATGGCCGAGTAGGTGACGCCCCAGACCATCGAGGGCCGCGTCATGCCGACGAACAGGGGGTTCGCGGCAATGCCCTGATTGCGACTCATGGACCGCTCCCTTCAGACCCCGAACAGGCCCCGGATCCAGGACACGATCTGCGGGCCGCCGAAGACCAGCACGGTGCCGATCACGACCGCGACCATCCACCACCAGCTCAGACGCCCGAACCAGGCCATGGCGCCGGAGACCATCACGGCGACGGCGGCCAGCGGCGTCAGGATGGCGACGAGTTGCTGCTGGGTCGCGTTCGCACCGGTCGCGAACGGGCTCCCCGCCCAGGCGACCTCGGTGGGGGCGGCGGCGATGAGCCAGGCGATGAGCAGCCATCCGATCCATCTGACATGGATGCCGGCTGCCGTTGCGGGCCGGATGTGGATCGAGCATGCGGTCATGGCGTTACTCCGTTGGGCTTGGGGGCTGATTCCGCGGGCGCTTGCACAGGTGGAGACGCAAGAGAAAGTGAAGCAGGCGATTCAATGCGCCGGCCGCTGCCGTAGACGTCCCACCACGGTGCCGGCACCACGCGCTTGCCAGCGGCGGAAGGGTGCTTGGCGGCCTGAACGGCCATGGGCCTGACCGCCGTAGCCTGGGCAGCGGCATGAGTGGCCGAAGCGATCTCCCGCCGGAGGGCCGCGATGTCGCCGAGCGTGCGGTCGCGCTGTTCCTCGGCCTCGGTCGCTGCCTTCAGGTCGGATGCTGCGAGCCGCTCGGCCTTGCGGCGCAAGAGACCTTCCAATTGCGCTTCCGACTTCCTGAGCTCCTCGCGAAGGATCTCGATGCGGTCGTTGTCGCGCGCCGCCTGCGGCTGTGGTCCGAGGCCCTGCGATGCGCTGGACCGCGCTTGTGCCCACAAGGGGCACGCGTGTGCCATCAAGCCGGCGAACATGAGCATGGAAAGCCAGGCTGAGCGTCGGCCTTCATCGGTCGCATGCCAGCGTTGAGTGTCGTTTGCTTGCATGGAGCGCAATGTCCGCCTCTGCCCGTGCGTGTGTCGACTATTGTTTTTGACAGTGGTGTCGCAAAGCGCGAGGCGGCGATATTTCGTGGGCGACGCGGCAGGGCGGTTTGCTCGTGGGCCAGTGAGGCGGCTCCGCCGCTGTGGGGGGGACGAGCCGCTGTTGCAAGTTGCAGCGGCTGCCCCCGAAGGTGCGCCGCTCGGGTGTGATGGACGCGCGTCCCGCGCCGAAGCCTGAGGAGCAAGTCATGGGCAACGTGGTCATCTTCGGCAACCAGAAGGGCGGCGTCGGCAAGTCCACGCTGGCGGTGCTGTACGCATGCTGGCTGGCCGATGTGCGACGCCGGTCGGTGTGCGTGATCGATCTGGACGCGCAGGCGAACAGCTCGAAATCACTGAATCAGTCCTCGGCAATCGCCGAAGCGGTGGAACTGTTCGGTCCGGATCTGGGTCCGATCGCCCCGCCGCGTGAGCGGACCATTGCGCTGGCGGCGGGCAGCAGAAGGCTGGCCGACGTCGAACTCGCGAGGGCGGACCTCGTGATTCCTTTGTTCCGCGGGAATGTGAGGCGCCTGGCGCAGGATTTCGACGCGGTCGTGATCGACACGCCCCCGGCGCTGGGCTTGCGCATGAGCGCGGCGCTGATTGCCGGCCATGCGGTGGCGTGTCCGATCGAGCTGGAGGAGTACAGCATCGACGGCGTCGCCGACATGCTCCGGACCGTCTTCGGGGTCAGGCGGCGCTACAACCCGCAACTGCGGATGGCGGCCATCGTGCTGAACCGGTTCAATCCGCATTCGCTGCGGCAGAAAGCCGCGATGCAGGACCTGGCCTTGAACTTCCGGGAGTTCGTGATACCGGCGCGGATCTCGACCCGTTCGGCCATTCCCGAGGCGCTGGCCGCGGGAGTGCCCGTGTGGCGGCTGCCCAAGAGCGCGGCACGCGAGGCGAGCCTCGAGGTGATGCGGGTGTTCGAGTTGCTGCAGCAACGCATCGAGGGCTCGGACGCGCCGATGCCGGCGGATACGCAGGCATGAAGGCGCCCGACGGCCTGGACCTGAGTGCGTTGTCGCAGTTCAGGGCGGCCGATCTGCTCACGGGCGAAGCCGCCCCTGCGGGCCCGGGCGCACCGACGCAGGTGGCGCTCGAACGCATCGACTTCGACCCCGACCAGCCGCGCCGCCGCATGCGGGGCGAACGCATCGAGGAACTCGCCGAATCGATCCGCGAGCATGGCGTGCTGGAGCCGGTGTCCCTGCGCTGCCATCCCGAGCACGCGGACCGGTACATCGTCAACCGCGGCGAGCGCAGGGTGCGCGCGGCGCGCCGGGCCGGCCTGTCCTGCGTTCCGGCGTTCGTGGACGCGCGGGTCGATCCCTTCGCGCAGGCAGCGGAGAACCTGCACCGCGAGGACATGTCGCCATTCGATCTGGCCGTCTTCATCGCGGAGCGGGAAGGAGAAGGCCATTCGCGCGCCGAGATCGCGCGCCGGCTGGGCAAGCCGCGTTCCTTCATCACCGAGGCCGCGCGGCTCAACGAGGCACCCCCGCAGTTGCGCGAAGCGGTGGAGGAAGGGCGGCTCGGCGCGGATGTGCGGGTGCTCTACCAGTTGGTGGCCGTCGCGCGAGAGCGCCCGCAGGAACTCCAGGAACTGATCGCGCGGGGCGGCCCGAACGGACGTGGCCGGACCAGGAGTCGCCCGCAATCGCTCGGGCCCGCCGGCGGCTCGGCGGCGGCGCCGCCCGGAAACGGGATTCCGAGGGTCATCAGCGGCGGCCGCACGGTGCTGGTGGTCGAGCATGGTGGACGGCGCGGGTCCTTGCGCATCAAGGCGAAGGACGGCAACGTTGGCGAGGTCCGCTTCGGCGACGGCACGCGCGCCCTGCTGCCGCTGGCGGAGCTGCGGCTGGTGTGCTGGGCCACGGAGGAATAGCAACGCCGGCGCTGGCCAGCGCGGCTCGACACCCGGTGATGGGACAGGGTCCTGCTAGGCCGCGCCGGCAGCTTTCATCGCCGCGTGGCGGCGCCGGTATTCGCGCGGCGTCATCTGCAGGTCGCGAACGAAGGCTCTTCGCATCACCTCCTGGGATCCGTAGCCGCACTGCGCGGCGATGGCTTTGAGGGGGCGTGTGCTCGTCTCGAGCAGGCGACGGGCGGCGCCGAGGCGGATCTGCTGAACGCCACGCCCGGGCGAGAGACCCGTCGCGCGTTCGTAGAAACGCGCGAAGGAGCGCGTGGACATGTGAACCTCCTGTGCCAATCGGGCGACGCTGAGCTTCTCCTGCAGATGTGCCGCGATCCACTGGTGCAGCACGCCGATGCGCGCGTCGGGCGCGGGCGCCTCGAGCGGCAAGCGGCGACGGCGTGACATGCCGCAGCGACGGCCGCGTGGTCCGGGCATGCGCAACGCAAGCGTCTCCACGAACGCGGCGCCCCGGTCCTCCTCGATCCAGGACAGCGCCAGATCGGCGCCCTGGCCCGGGTCGATCACGCGCCAGCTGCGCGTTCTCATGCCGGCCGCGAACAGGTCCGGTCCCTGCCCGCCACAGCGCAGCGCCGGCGGTGCGGTGCGCCCCTGTCGCCGCACGACGCGGGCCTCCGGCACAGGCGGCAGCAATGCCTCGGCGCCCAGCACGGCGCAGCGGCTCAGACGCCGCCGGTTCCTGGAGAGCCATTCGCGCAGGCGCTGCACGCCTGTCGCCCCGACCGCGCCCGGAACAGGTTCGCCGGTGATGAAGAGCGTGCTCGCCCGCCCGGCCAGCCGGTGCGGCAAGGCACCCGTCGACAGTGCCACACCGCTTGAACTCAGGGTTTGGCCGCCTGCGGCGGAGGCCAGCCGAACATCGTAGCCGGCGAGCTTGTTGTTGCGCGTCCGGCGCAAGGAGGCATTGGCGGCTTTGAAGACCTCGAGCATGCGGATGACGTCGAGAAGAAGGAAGCCGGGAAGCAGCAGGAGCCAGACCTTGTGCATCGTGAGAAGCCAACGTAGGGGGATCGATCCGCAATCTCCCGACCCTGGGCCGCACCGCGCCAGTGCGCGACGGCAGGCTCGCGAAATTGGCAGAAATGGTGGTGAATTTTGCCTCCGGGCCCCGCGAGGCGCTCCTAGACTGTCGCCCCCGTGCCTCCATCACGCGCTGAACGACCGCCACGCGCACGCCGCGGGCAGGCGCAGCACGGGTCGGTGCAGGCGGCTTGGCCGCCTGCCGGGCTGCGCCGCGGCAATGTCGACCGCGTCCGCGAATAAGGTGGGGGCGCCGACGACGCAGGAAGTGCACCTATGAACGAGTGGACCCAAGACGTTCTCGGTCGGTTGGACGAGGCCAGCGAGCCATCCCAGGTGCTCGCGCAGGTCAGCGTGGCAGCCAGGCAGCTCGGTTTCGAGCACTGCGCCTACGGGCTGCGCACCCTCGTGCCCTTCACCCGGCCGAAGACTTTGATGTTCAGCACCTACGATGAGCGATGGAGCCGCCGCTACATCAGTGCCGGATATCTCCAGGTGGATCCCACGGTCGCCCACGGCGTGCACAGCGGGACGCCCGTGATCTGGAGCAACGAAGTCTTCCGGGACGCGCCGCAGATGTGGGACGAAGCGCGCTCCTTCGGCCTGCGCGTCGGCTGGGCGCAATCGGTCTTCGAGCCCGACGCACGGGTCGGGATGCTGTCGCTTGCCCGCTCGAGCGAACCGCTGACGGCTGCGGAGATGCGCGCCAAGGACCTCCTGTTCCAGGGGCTGGTGAATAAGGCCCACCGCGCGTTCTGCCGGCTCCTGGGCGGCCCGCTCGCGGGGATCGAACCGCTGACGAAGCGGCAGGTGGAGGTGCTGCGCTGGACGGGCGACGGCAAGACGAGCGACGAAATCGCGGCCATCCTCTGCATCTCGAAGCCCACGGTCGATTTCCATCTGAGGAACGCAATGGCGAGATTGGGTGCCGCCACCAAGAGCTCGGCGGCGGCGTCGGCTTCACGTCTCGGACTCCTGAACTGAACGGGTGGCAGCGGCCCCTTCGCCCGCAGGTCGGCGGGCGACTCGGCCGAGCCCGTCGGCATGGCGGGCCTGGCGCGGACACCAGCTTTTGTCCACGTCGATGAGGCAGGCGAACAGAAGCTGGCCGTCGACCCGCACTGGTGGTGCCGCGCGGTGCGCGGACAGGCCCGTGCGGCGCAGGATGCGCTCGATGCCCAGGGGCGAGGCGCTGATGAGCCGTCGTCCGCCCTCCTTGGCGACAGTCCGCATCGCGGCGCTCAGCATGTCCAGCGCGAGCGACCATCCATGCGGATCCCCGCCGATCCCGAGCCGCGTGCCGTCGCCGGCGGCGAATCGCGACAGTTCCCAGATATCGGGCGAGCACGGGGCCGGCGTGTCGCCGAGCAGCTGCGGGAAGAGGCTGGCCAGAAGATAGGGCCGGTGCGTGGGCAACAGGCGGCTCGTGCCGATGATCTCGCCGTCCGGATTGCGTGCGATCAGATAGACAGTGTCCTTCCGGTCGAATTCGTCGAGTTCCAGCCGGCCGCGCGTATGGAGCTTCCAGCCCAGTTTCTCGACGAAAATCTCGTGCCGGTAGCGTGCCATGTCGAACAGCACGTCCGCCGAGAAAGTATCGATCGTTCCCGCAATGATCTCCATGAGGTCACCTCGTTGAATGAGGCCGCATTACAGCCTGATGACACACACCGGGGACACTGTCAGAGTTGATAGGGCCGGCGGTTGGCGGCCTTCGTTTTTTTGGGGCGGTCGCCCTCGCAGACTGCTGTCGTGGGGCAGATCGGTTGTCGGGGCCGTCGCGCCGCAGGCGAGAGCCGAGGCGGTTCACTCACGGACGGCGCGCCGCCCGGATGGTGAAGGCACCGGCCGCGACAATCAGGACCACGCCGGCGGCGGCTTCGAGGCGCGGCATGTCGCCCCAGATCGCGTATCCCAACAGCAACGCCCAGAGGATCAGGCTGTAGCGAAAGGGCGTGACGACCGAGAGATCGACGCCGCGGCAGGCCACGATGAGCGCGTAGTTGCCCAGTGCCGCACAACCCGCCGCTGCCGCGAGCATGCCGAGCTCGTGGCGCGTGAGCGGCGCCCAGCGTTCCACGAGCCCCAGCAGCAGGCCTGCCAGACATACGGCGAGCGTGGTCGCCACGGCGATGACCGACGACGGGACCGTGGCGGGAATGCGCCGCGTCACCAGGTCGCGCGCGGCCAGCGAAGCGGCACATAGCAATGCGCAGGCGAGGCCGGCCGCAGGGACCTCGGACCGCGCAGACGGCTGGATCACCAGCAGGACGCCGGCGAATCCCGCCACGGTGGCGAGCAGCCGGCCTCCGTGCCAAGGCTCCCATCGCAGCGCCATTGCAGTGGCGGCAATCATCAGCGGCGCGGTCATCATGAGCGTGCTGACCGTGGCGAGCGGCGCGAGCGACAGGGCGACGACGGAGCTGAGGGCGGTCGTGATCTCGAGCCCGCATCGCACGCCGACGATCGGCCGCAATGCCGTGCGCCAGCCAGCGCGCGTCCCGCGGGCGAGGGCCAGGACAAAGAGGGTGGCGAAGGCGCCGCGCACGGCCAGGACCTGGCAGGGCGGGAGGCTCTGCGCTGTCAGCTTCACGAAGACATCGTTGAGCACGTAGCAGCCCATGGCCACCAGCATGAGCAGGATTCCGCGGCGGTTGGCCGCTGCGCTAGCCATTGCCGGACGCAGGTGGTGACCGCGTAGAAGGGCTTTGCGGAATCTCGGGCGCGGACGGCGGCTCGAGGGGCCCCGGAACACCGGGATCGCCCGCGGCACTGGCATCCGGCGCCATCCCCGGCCGCGGACCGAGCGGTGCGCCGCAACGCCTGAGGACGTCCCACAGCGCCTGCGCCTTCAGAACGATCTCCTCGACCTCGGCGTCCGGATCGGACATGGCGACGATGGCGCCTCCGGCGCCGATGGAGACGCGGCCGTTGGCCGACACCAGGGTGCGGATCACGATGTTGAGCTGCGCTGCGCCGTTGAGCGATAGGTAGCCGATGCTGCCCGAGTAGATGCCGCGGGCCGCCGCCTCGAGTTCGTCCAAGATCTTCATCGTGCGCACCTTCGGCGCACCCGTCATGGAGCCGCCGGGGAACGCGGCGCGGATGCAGTCGACCGCTCCGAGGTCCGCGCGCAGCCGCCCCCGGATCGTGCTGACCAGCTGGTGCACGGTGGCATAGGTCTCGACCGCGAACAGGCTCGGCACGTGAACGCTGTCGATCTCGCAGACCCGGTTGAGGTCGTTGCGCAGCAAGTCGACGATCATCAGGTTCTCCGCGCGGGTCTTCTCGTCGGCGACCATGGCGTCCGCGATCGCCTGGTCCTCGGCCGGCGTCGCGCCGCGCGCCGCGGTGCCCTTGATGGGCTTCGATTCCACATCGCCGGCGCTGGAGATGTGCAGGAAGAGTTCGGGCGAGGCGCACAGCACGGCATAGCCGCCGATGCGCAGGTAGGCCGCATAGGGGGCAGGGTTGTGCCTGCGCAGGATCCGGTAGATCTCCAGCGGATGGACGCGCCCTTCGCCGACCAGTTGGTTCGTGAGGCAGACCTCGTAGGTCTCGCCCTGCAGGATCTCGTGCTGGCAGCGCAGGATCAGCTCCCGGTAGATCGCGAGGTCGATCCGCCAGGCCAATGGTTGCAGATCGCGGGCCGCGGCCGCGCTGTCGTCCGGCGCGGTCGCCGGTGCGCCTGCCAGCCGCGCGCGCATGGTCTGCATCCAGCGGCGATTCTCATTGGACGGCACGGCCTCATCCAAGCAGACGATCCAGACCTGTTGCTCGGCGTGATCGAAGGCGAGGAAGCGATCGGCGAGGATCCACATCGCGTCCGGGGTGTCTGCGTCGTGGGCATGCGTGCCGTCCAGCTCCCGCTTGAGCTCATAGCCGAAGTAGCCCACGAAGCCGCACGCGAAGTCGAAGGGGAGCGGGGGACCCGCAGGCGGCTGGCCCGGCAGGTGGTCGCGCAGGTAGTCGAAGATGCTCTCGTCGCGCACCTGGACGACGTCGCCCCGGCGCACCATCAGTTCGCGCGGGGCGGTGCGGTAGTTCAGCACCTGGGCACGCGGGCCGCTCGCGTCGCCCATGAAGGAAAAGCGCGCCCGCCCGGGCTCGGCGAGGCTGCTGTCCAGCCAGAAAACGCAGTCGCGCTGTGCGAACGTGCGCATGAACACGGCCTCGGCATCGGCTGCGGTGTCGATGCACTCCGCGTGCAGCGACAACGCCTGCGGGCCTTCGAAACGCAGCGCGGGTCCGAAGCGATCCCGTGCCTCGCGCCGGGGCGTCTGTGCGAGCCACTCCAGCGTCAGGTCCCTGAAGTTGCGCAGCAGCCGTGCGCCGAATTCGGTGCAGATCGACTCCGGATGGAACTGCACCCCCCACCAGGGCAGGGAGACGTGACGCAGTCCCATCAATGTGCCGTCGGACGTCCAGGCGAGCGGCTCCAGGGATGAGGGCAGCTGCGTGACTGCGAGCGAGTGGTAGCGCACCGCCTCGAAGCGGTCCGGGATGCCGGCGAAGAGATCGCGCTGCGCGTGCGAGATGCGGTCCAGGCGTCCGTGCATCGGGCGCACCGCCAGGTCGACACGGGCGCCGCAATGGTGGGCGATGGCCTGGTGGCCCAGGCACACACCGAGCACGGGTTTGCGCGAACGCTGCAGTGCGTCCGCCGAGATGCCGAGGTCGGCGCGCCGCTGCGGACGTCCGGGGCCCGGCGAGATCACGATGTTGTCGAAGTGCATGCGCTCGACCTCGTCCCAGTGCATCTCGTTGTTGCGCAGCACGATCGGGGCCTCGCCGTTGCAGGCCGCCAGGTACTGGTAGAGGTTGTAGGTGAACGAGTCGTAGTTGTCGATCAACAGCGTGCGCATGGAAGGCTCCTCGGCGGAAGGCGGGCCCATGCATCGTTGAAGAATCGAACGGTTGTCGCCACTGCGCAATGTGCTAGTTGCGCAGGCCGACAGCGCCTGTGCAAGCAGCGCGTTCGCCGCCTGCATGTCCGGGTCGTGCGCTTTTCTGGGATGTTCCGGTCCATGCGCCGGCCTTCTGAGGAGAGGAGGGCGAGCGTCAGGGGCCCTGCAGCTTGGGCGTCGACACCGTAGGAATGCGCGGGCCGGGTGGGCGACTGGCGGTCTTGTGCAGGCGCGAGTTCAGATGCTCCGCTGCCAAAGCCCGTGATGAGCCGATGCGCAACGGCGTTGCGCTTGCCGGCCGAGCACGCCGCCTAGCGCCGCGAAGCCCCCGGTCCCGCCTTCGCGCCGAGCAGGTGGCCCAGCGGCAGCGCTACCTCCGACTTGATCTCGCGCAGCACGATGCTCGAGCGCACGTGCGTCACGCCCGGCAGGCTGAAGAGCACCTCGTGCAGAAAGCGCTCGTAATGCTTCATGTCCGGCACGGTCACGTGGAGGATGTAGTCCGCGGGCCCGGTGGCCGACACGCATCGGATGATCTGCGGGCTCGCGGCCACCACCTCCTCGAAGCGCTGCACCATCGCCTCGCTGTGGCGGTCGAGGTTCACCTCGGCCACGGCCGAGACGTGCAGGCCCACCAATTCGGGGTCGACACGCGTGGTGTAGCCGCGGATCACGCCGGCGGCCTCCATCTCCTTGATGCGCTTCCAGCAGGGCGTGGGCGAGAGCCCGACGGCCTCGGAAATCTGCTGCACGGTTTGCCGCCCGTCATGCTGCAGCGCAGAAAGGATCTTGAGGCAATGCTCGTCAAGAGAAACAGGATCAACGTTCATCGCGGTTCCCGAGAGGATTCTTCTTCAAACAAGGGTCTGCGCGAGTGTATTGAAGAAACACTTACTCGGGGTGCGGCAGAACAATTCCGGGCATGAACGCCCCCCACAAGACGACCTCACTCCAGCGGCCCGGCTACCAGCTTTCCGACAACCTCTGGGCCGATGCCGGCGCCGTCTTCATCACCGGCACGCAGGCGCTGATCCGCATCCTGGCGATGCAGAAACAGCGCGACGCGGCGCGCGGCCTGCACACGCAGGGCTTCGTCAGCGGCTACCGCGGCTCACCGCTGGGCATGGTCGACCAGGCCATTTGGAAGGCCGGCGACCGCTTCAAGGAGGCCGGCATCCGCTTCGTGCCCGCGGTGAACGAGGAGCTCGCGGCCACGCAGGTGCTCGGCACGCAGCGTGTGGAGTCCGACCCCGAGCGCACGGTCGACGGCGTCTATGCGATGTGGTACGGCAAGGGGCCGGGCGTGGACCGCGCGGGCGACGCGCTCAAGCACGGCAATGCCTACGGCTCGTCGCCGCACGGCGGCGTACTGGTGGTGGCGGGCGACGACCACGGCTGCGTGTCGTCGTCGATGCCGCACCAGAGCGACCATGCCTTCATGGCATGGCGCATGCCGGTGATGCAGCCCGCGAGCGTGGCCGAGTACCTGGAGTTCGGCCTGTATGGCTACGAGCTGTCACGCTATTCGGGCGCGTGGGTCGGCATGGCGGCGTTGTCCGAGATCGTCGAGAGCGCCGGCACGGTGGATCTCGGTGCGGTGAACGCGCGCGTGTCCGCCTGGGAAGACGCCGATGCCGTGCGCGCCGCCACCGGCCACCGCCCGCCGGCGGACGGCCTGCACTACCGCTGGCCCGACCTGCCGTCGCTGCGCATCGAGTCGCGGCTGGAGGACAAGCTCGCGGCCGTGGCCGCGTTCGCGCGGCGCAACAGCATCGACCGCCACGTCATCGTGAGCCCGCACGCCAGGGTGGGCATCGTCACCTGCGGCAAGGCGCACCACGACCTGATGGAGGTGCTGCGGCGCCTGGAACTCTCGCCCGCGCAGCTCGCGCGCGCCGGCGTGCGGCTCTACAAGGTGGGGCTGAGTTTTCCGGTCGAGCAGACGCGCCTGAAGGACTTCGCGCGCGGGCTCGACGAGATCCTCGTCGTGGAAGAGAAGGGGGCGGTGGTCGAGACGCAGCTGCGCGACATCTTCTACAACGCCCCCGCCGACGCGCGCCCGGTGCTCGTGGGCAAGCACGACCGCGAAGGCCAGCCGCTGGTGTCCGCGCTCGGCGAGCTGCGCCCCTCGCGCCTCATCGAGCTGGTCGCGCACTGGCTGGCCGCGCACTTTCCCGACAACCGCGACCTGGGCGACCATCTGCAGCATGTGCGCGACTTCACGCCGCCCGAGCTGCTGGGCAATGCGAGCGATGCGGTCAAACGCCTGCCGTACTTCTGCGCCGGCTGCCCGCACAACACCAGCACCAAGGTGCCCGAAGGATCGACGGCGCGCGCGGGCATCGGCTGCCACTTCATGGCCAACTGGATGGACCGCAGCACAGCCGGCCTCATCCAGATGGGCGGCGAGGGCGTCGACTGGATCTCGCACGCGATGTTCACGAAGACGCAACATGTGTTCCAGAACCTCGGCGACGGCACCTACTACCACTCGGGCTACCTGGCGATCCGCCAGGCCGTCGCGGCCAAGGCGACGCTCACCTACAAGATCCTGTTCAACGACGCGGTCGCGATGACCGGCGGCCAGCCGGTCGACGGGGTCATCAGCGTGGATGCGATCGCGCGGCAGGTGGAGTCGGAAGGCGTCACCAAGGTGGTGGTCGTGAGCGATGCCATCGGCAAGTACGGCGCCATCAAGAACCGCTTTCCGCACGGCACCGAATTCCATGACCGCGCAGCGCTCGACGAGGTGCAGCGCCGCCTGCGCGAAATGACCGGCGTGACCGTGCTGATCTACGAACAGACCTGCGCCGCTGAGAAGCGCCGCCGTCGCAAGAAGGGCGAGCTGGCCGACCCGCCCAAGCGCCTCTACATCAACGAGGCCGTGTGTGAAGGCTGCGGCGACTGCACCGTGCAGAGCAACTGCGTGGCCGTGCTCCCGCACGAAACCCCGATGGGCCGCAAGCGCAAGATCGACCAGACCAGCTGCAACAAGGACTATTCCTGCGCCAAGGGCTTCTGCCCGAGCTTCGTGGGCGTCGCCGGCGGCAAGCTGCGGCGCAAGAGCGGGGCGCTGGCGGTCGGGCGCGATGCCTTCCTGCACCGCGTGGGCGCGCTCGCGCACCCCGCGCCGCACGCATGGACCGGCCCCTACGACCTGCTCGTGACCGGCGTGGGCGGCACTGGCGTGGTGACGGTGGGCGCGGTCATCGCGATGGCCGCGCACCTGGAGGGCAAGTCGGCCAGCGTGCTCGACTTCATGGGTTTCGCGCAGAAGGGCGGCTCGGTGCTGAGCTTCGTGCGGCTGGCCGATGCACCCGAGCGGCTGAACCAGGTGCGCATCGACACGCAGCAGGCCGACGCCATCCTGGCGTGCGACGTGGTGGTGGGTGCCTCGGCCGACGCGCTGCAGACCGTGCGGCACGGGCGCACGCGTGTGCTCGCGAACATCCACGAGATTCCGGTGGCCGAGTCGCTGCGCAACCCCGATGCCGAGCTGCACGTGGACCTGCTGCTCGAGAAGATGCGCTTCGTCGCGGGCGAGGCACAGGTCGAAACCTTCGACGCGCAGAGCCTGGCCGAGGAGTTCCTCGGCGACACGCTGGCCGCGAACATCGTCGCGACCGGCTATGCGTGGCAGCGCGGCTTGGTGCCGCTGAGCCTGGAGGCGCTGATGCACGCGATCGAACTCAACGGCGTGGCCGTGGCGGCCAACCAGTCGGCGTTCTCGCTGGGCCGGCTCGCGGCGGGCGACCCCGCCGCGCTCGATCAGTTGCGGGCGGCGCCCCTGCAAGCGCAGCAAGCCGACGAGCGCCCGCTGGACGCGCTGCTCGCCGATGGGTGCCAGCATCTCACCGGCTACCAGAACGCCGCATGGGCGCAGCGCTTCGAAAAGCGCGTGCGCACGCTGCAGGCGGCTGAATCCGCGCTGCCGGGCGGCGATGCGCGGCTGCCCTTCACGCGCAACGCGGCGCGCAGCCTCCTGAAGCTCATGAGCTACAAGGACGAGTACGAGGTCGCACGCCTCTACACCGACGACGCATTCCTGCGGAAGCTCAAGGACCAGTTCGAAGGCGACCTCCAGCTCGAGTTCCACATGGCCCCGCCGCTGCTTTCGCGCGCCGGGCACGGTCAGCGGCCCGTCAAGATCCGCCTGGGCGCGTGGATGCTGCCGGCGATGAAGTGGCTGGCCCACGGCAAGCGGCTGCGCGGCACGAAGTTCGACCTGTTCGGCTACACGCAGGAGCGCCGGACGGAGCGCGCGATGATCGTCCAGTTTGACCATCTGCTCGATGAACTGGTCGCCGAGCTTTCACCGGCGAACCAGCAGCTCGCCGCGCAGATCGCGGCGCTGCCGCTCTCGGTCCGCGGCTTCGGCCATGTGAAGATGGCCAACCTTGCGCTTGCCACCGAACGCGAGGCGGAGCTGCTGCACCGCTTCGCGCCGCAGCGCTATCCCCGGCCGGAGAAGAAGGCGCAGGCGGGCCATTTCAAGGGGATCGCCGTCGTGTCTCAATGATTGCGGGTCGAACGCAGCAGGGCGCACCATGGTTGGCTCGGTCATGCTAGATACTGAGCGCGGCTTGTCGGCAGCGGCGAGGCTCTGCCGGCACGCGGCTGTGCCAACGTTCGGCGCATCTCGATGCGGATGGTAAAAGGCGGCACGCGCGAGCGCAGGCTCAACGTTCGACCGGGCGGTGGGCCGCTGCAAATCGCTGTGCCAAGTCGCCCAGGCGTCTGTCCAAGGTCCACAACTCGGCCCCTGGAGTCATGAGCGTGGATGCCAGCAGAGTCAGGTTGACGAGCCCGTACCCCCATCCAAAGAGGCGTTCCTTCTCGATCAGGACGAGCACCTCTCGCCAGTTCGCCTGCTGCATCTGCGGCAGGTGCTGGAAATAGACGGGCATCTTGGGCGCACGCCGCCCGAGGGCTGCAAGTCGCTTGGCCGCTTGCACCCTCACGAAGGTCTTGATCGCTTCCCTAAAGAGGTCCGATTTGTCCATGCCGGGGTCCGCAACTGCAAGCGCTTCCTCGTAGAGAGCGTCTTCCCATGGTGACAGTAGTTCTCATGAATTTCCGTCATCAAAATCGATGCTTCCGACGGCGCATGCTGTGGCTCGCGCTTGGGCAATGCCGATCGATGCGGCACTCGACAGGGAGGTTGAAGACCATTCGCTGCCGGGTTCAAGGGCGATGCGGGTCGTGGCATCGGCTGCCGAACGTTCCCCTGCGCTTTGCTAGAGCGTCTCGTTCTCTCTAAGTACACCTGCGCTGCGCAGCGCGGAGTCCAGCCACTTGGCGGCTGTGTTGCCCTTCTTGATTGCCTCGATCCGCACGGCCTCGTCCTCGACCTTCCTGCCTGCGGCCTCGAGAAGCGCTTCCACTCTTTCGCGTTCGATGACGACCACGCCGTCGGCATCGCCAACCACGAGGTCGCCGGAGCGAACGGTCACGCCGCCGACAGACACGGAGTGCCCGATCCGGCCTGAAGCCAGCTTGGTCGGGCCGTTGGGATTGGTCCCGACCGAAAAGACGGGAAAGTCCATCTCGTCGATCTCCAGGCTGTCGCGCACCGCGCCGTCGACCACCACGCCGGCGATGCCGACCTGCCGGCAGGCGTTCATCATGATGGTGCCCATGAGGGCAGCGGTCTGGTCGCCCTTGCCGTCGATCACCAGCACGTCGCCCGGCCTGGCCAGCGCAATGGCGGCGTGGATCATCAGGTTGTCGCCCGGCCGCACTTCGACCGTGAGCGCGCTGCCGGCCAGCTTCATGCGGTGGCGCAGGGCCGCGATGCGGCCGTGCAGGGCGCCGCGGCGGCCTGCGACGTCGGCCAGGATGGCGGGCTGGAACGCCGAGGCCTGCGCGACCAGGTCGGGGGAAATGCGAGGGAAGTCGCGCACGATATCGGGGGAGGGGCTCTTCATGTCGCTGTTCTCATTCGGCCTTGACGTCGGCGTCCTTCACCACGCGGCCCCACTTGCGCTTGTCGGCGGCCAGGAACGCACGGAACTGCTCGGGCGTGCTGCCCACGGGTTCCAGGCCGTCGGCGGCGAGCCGCTTGGCGATCTCGGGCATCGCGAGCACCTTGGCGACTTCGCGCTGGATGCGCTCGACGACGGCGGGCGGCGTATTTTTGGCCGCACAGATGCCCGCCCAGGTCACGGGTTCGAAGTCGGGAATGCCGGCTTCCGTCACGGTCGGAATATCGGGGAACGCCGCCAGCCGGCGCGAACTGGCCACCGCCAGCGCGCGCAGCTTGCCCGAACGCGCGTACTGCATCGAGCTCACGGGCTGGTCGAAGATCATCGAGACCTGACCCGCCAGCAGGTCCGTCATCGCCTGGCCGGTTCCCTTGTAGGCCACGTGAACGATGTCGATGCCCGCGCGCGTTTTCAGCATCTCGCCCGCCAGGTGGCCGCCCGTTGCGGTTCCGGAAGAAGCGAAGTTGAGTTCGCCCGGCTTCTGCCTGGCGTAGGCGACGAGCTCCTTGACGCTGGTCACCGGCAGCGTCGAGTTGACCATCAGCATGTAGGGCGCGTTGGTGACCTGCGTGACCGGCACGATGTCCTTCTCGGGGTCGAAGGGCATGCTTTTCAGAACGTGCGGCTGGATCGACAGGGTTCCGGTGGTGCACATCAGCAGGGTGTGTCCGTCCGCAGGCGCCGTGAGCATGGCCGAGACCGCGATGTTGCCGCCGGCGCCGGGCCGGTTGTCGACCAGCACTTGCGCGCCGAGCCCCTCGGCCAGCTTCGGTGCGATCAGGCGTGCCACGACGTCGTTGGAGCCGCCGGGCGAGAAGCCGACCAGGATCTTCACCGGCTTCGACGGAAAGGGATCGGCCGCGAACGCATGGGCGGCGCACAGCCAGGCGGTGCCGGCGACGAGCCACGGCAGGAGGAGTTTGGGAGGAAGCGATCGGACGTTCATGGCTGTTCCTGGTTCATTCAGACGACGACGAGTTCGTTGCGAGCCAGCGCAATGCGGCGGCAACCCTCCAGCAGCTGTTCGGTGCTGGCGGCAAAAGAGAGCCGGAAGTGCGTCGGCACGCCGTAGGCGCTGCCTTGCAACGCGGCCAGATCCTGCGCATCGAGCAAATGCATGATCCAGTCGTCGCTGCTGCCGATCTTCACTCCCTTGGGCGTGCAAAGGCCGAACAGCGCGCTGCATGAAGCAAAGACGTAGAAGGCGCCATCGGGCACCTGGCAATGAATGCCGTCGATGGCGTTGAGCGCTGCAACCACCGTGTCGCGGCGCTGCTGGTATTCGCGCCGGTTCGCGGCAACGATGTCCTGCGGGCCCGCGAGCGCCGCGATGGCCGCGGCCTGGGCGATCGAGTTGGGGCCGGAGGTGCTTTGCGACTGGAGCTTGACCATCGCCTTGATCAGCTCCGAAGGACCCGCGCCGTAGCCGATGCGCCAGCCGGTCATCGCATAGGCCTTGGAGACGCCGTTGACCGTCAGGGTGCGGTCCTTGAGGTCGGGCGCCGCCTGGGCCATGGTGGCGAACTCGACGTCGCCATAGATGAGATGCTCGTAGATGTCGTCGGTGAGTATCCAGACCTGGGGGTGGCGCCTCAGCACCTCGGCCAGCGCCTGGAGCTCGGCGCGCGTGTAGGTGGCGCCGCTCGGATTGTTCGGCGAGTTGAGCATCAGCCAGCGTGTCTTGGCGGTGATGGCGCGCTCGAGGTCCGCGGGCTGGAGCTTGAACCGGTTGGCGGCCGGGCAGTCGACGAACACCGGCACGCCGCCGGCCAGCAGGGCGATGTCCGGGTAAGACACCCAATAGGGGGCGGGCACGATGACCTCGTCGCCCGCGGCCACCGTGCACATGAGGGCATTGAAGATCACCTGCTTGGCGCCGGTGCCGACGATGATTTCGCCCGGCGCGTAATCCAGGCCGTTTTCGTTCCGGAGCTTGGCGGCAATGGCCTCCTTCAGCGCCGGCGTGCCGCCGACGTCGGTGTACCGGGTCTGGCCGGCGGCCATGGCGCGGATTGCCGCCTCCTTGATGTGCTCGGGCGTCTCGAAGTCGGGCTCGCCGGCGGTCAGGCTCAGGATGTCCCGGCCCAAGGCGCGCAGTTCGCGCGCACGTTGGCCGGCCATGGAGCTGGGAGAGGGTTTGATGCGATGGAGCCGGGGAGCGATATGAAGCATGGGCGCAGTATCAAAGGCCATGCGCTGCGGGACAAACGAGAAATCGGAGGATCCGGGTATTCCTTTTTTTCCTGCGGAGCATCGGGCTTACATTCCATTGGAATGAACTTCACCTTTAAGCAGCTGGAGGCCTTTCTCTTCAGCACCAAGCTCCAGAGCTTCAGCGCGGCGGCGGTGAAGCTGCACACCACGCAGTCGGCCATCTCCAAGCGCCTGGCCGAACTCGAGGAGTCGCTGGGCGGGACGCTGCTGCACCGCACCTCCCATGGGCTGGAACTGGCCCAGGCCGGGCGCGAATTGCTGCCGCTGGCCGAGGAAGCCCATCGCCTGTGGCAGCGCATCCAGCACGACATCAGCGTGGACAAGACGCTGCGCGGCACTTTCCGCGTGGGCGTGACGGAACTGATTGCCATGACGTGGCTCACGCGGCTGATCCAGCTGCTTCAGAAGCTGCACCCCCAGGTGACGCTGGAGCCGGTGGTGGACGCGGGGCTGACGCTCTTCGAGCGCCTCGAGGCCAACAAGCTCGACCTGTCCATCATGCCGGGCACTTTCTGGGGCCAGGCGTTCGAATCGATCAAGGTCGGGCAGGTGGACCAGGCCTGGATCGCGAGCCCGCGGCTCGGCATTCCGCAACGAGCCCTGGCGCCGCACGAGTTTGCCGACTATCCGGTGATCGAGCAGCCCGCGGGCGCCTCGAAGAACAAGTTCTACGAGGCCTGGCGCGCGGAGCACGGGTTCCGCTTCGGCAAGGTCATGCTGACGAACAGCACGACCGTCCTGCGCGAGCTGACGATCAGCGGCTTCGGCATCAGCCAGCAAGCGCTCGACTACGTGCGCCCGGACATCAAGAGCGGCCTGCTGCGCATCGTCAAGAGCGACCCGATGCCGCCACCGCTGGTCTACAGCGCGGTCTATCGGAGCGACAATTCCAGTCCTGCGCTGGCACGCATCGTCGAACTGGCCGTGAAGACCTGCGATTTCAAGTTGCGGGCGAGCCAGCACGACGTGGCCCCGGCCCGGCCGTTGCGGGGCTCGAGTTCAGGCCTGCGGCAACGGCCGGTACGCAAGGGCGTGAAGAAGAAGCCGGCGAGAAGCTAGCGTCGCGGCATTGGCCGGCACGAAAGCCGGGCCTCCGCCGATGCGGCATACTCCCACCCCCCAACTCGCCAGAGACCCCGCTGAATGGACAAGGAAGTCGACCCCAAAGTGCTCGCCGTCATCGATGAGATGCGGCTTTCCGGACCGCGGCTTACGCCGGTCGAGATCGTTGCGAAGATGGGCGTCTTCGATGCGCGGGAAAAGCCGTTCGACCACGCCTGGCTTGCAACGGGCGACAACGTCATTGCCACCATCTGGGCCGAATTCGTGAACATCGGCGCCGGCGGACACTGGTTCTGCCTCGAGTCGCTCGACACGCAGCACCGCGTCGGCGGCGGCGTGCGCAGCCCCCAGCAGATCCAGCGCGCCAAGGACCGCCGTGCGCTGCTCAAGCGCACCGTCGATGCGGGCCAGGGCTTCCGTGCCGTGCTGCAGACCAACCGCGTCGCCATTGCCGAGCTCGAGAGCAACAAGAGCGCGAAGGTCTCCACGCGCGTGCGCGACGACGCCGAATGGCATGTTGCAAGCTGGGATTCCGACCAGCAGCTCGCGATCCTGGTGCGAGGTCCGCGCGGCTGGGTGCCTGGCGAAGCGGAGATACAGGCGGCCAAGGCGCGGGGCAGCGTGCCGGTCGCTGCGGCCGCCGATGCGGGCGCTGCGGCTGCCGAGCGGTCGGCCTCGCGGGAAGAGGTCCAGGCCGCCGCCATGGACTACGTGATGCGCCACTTCAAGGGCTACGGCTACAACGCCGAGGACGTCACTGGCCAGAAGCTCGGCTACGACCTCGAAGTGTCGAACGCGAAGGGCGCCAAGCTTCTCAGGGTGGTGGTGAAGGGCACGTCCACCGGAGTGCCCAGTTTCCGGCTCACGGACGAAGAACGCGCAAGCTCGGCGCGCGAGCCGCTCTGGCGGCTGCTGGTGGTTGCCGATGCCATCGGCACTGCGGCGCAGCACAAGATCTACAAGCCTTCAGAGATGGAGCAGGCGCCGGGGTTCGAGCCGCTGGATTAGCGGGCATTGCTGCTTTCGTGGCCGGTGTGCGCCCGGAAGCCCTGGCTCAGGTGAACAGCTTTCCGTTGAACGCGATGCGCAGGGTGCGCACCGTGAGCACCGCCAGTGCCACGGTCAGCATCCCGAGCAGCAGGACCGCGATGGTCCACAGCGGCGCGGTCGCCCGCAGTTGCGCGTACTTCAGCGCCGCGTTGGCCAGTGCGGCCATCGGGAAGCCGATCGCCCACCATCCCGCGGAGAAATTGATGCTGGGCCGGAACACCTTCGGCGCAAGCACCGCGAACATGAAGAGCGCGAAGTAGAAGAGCAGCGCGGCAAAGCGGTCGATGCTGCCCGTGATGTTCGTGTAGGCGAGGAACCCGACCGCGAAGGGCCCCACGAGGATCATCAGCGAGGGCGTCATTGCCGGCGCGAGCGGCGGCTGGTGCACCAGCCGGCCGACGATGAGCACGAGCAGCACCAGTGCGAGCACCGCGCCCACGGCCATTGCCAGCAGGTTCAGCTCTGCGGCCCAGGCCATGGACGGCTCGTGCCCGGCGGTCACTGCGATGTCCAGCGTGGCGACGCCAGGGATCAGCCAGGCCGGCACCGCATGCGATGCATCCAGTTGCCCTCTGAGCAGGCGCGAGACCACCACGAAGCCGAGCACGAAGGTCGCGATCGCGCCCAGGGTCCACAGCGCGTGCGCGGCGGACGCACTGTAGGGCGCGATCACGGCCGACAGCAGCAGCATCGAGATGACGATGGTGCCGAAGAAGTTGCCGGTCACCGGGTGATTGAACTCTCCGCGCACGGCCTGCGGATGCCTGGCCAGCTTCATCGCATAGCCCAGCGCCAGCAGCACGAAGACGCCGAGCGCAAAGGCGCCGATGGCCTCGCCGATGACGGCCGGCGCGCCCAGGCTGCCATGTGCCAGCCGCCAGGCCAAGGCCAGCCCCGAAAGCCCCATGACAGAGCCGAACAGGTTGACGGGCAGGTTGCGCAGCGAAGCTTCGCTTGCGGCGTGGAACACCGGAAAGGGCGGATTCAATGACTCGTTCTGCATGATGGCCTCGTTGGCTGAATTTGCGGGTACGGACAGTTTCTGCCAAACTGCTCGGGCCGTGGGCGCCGCGGCACGACGTTTTCTGCCAATCACCGAGCCTTCACCGCCATGCGTGTCGCGATCCTTGCTTTTCCCCGTGTCCAGCTGCTCGACGTCGCCGGCCCCGCCGACGTGTTCGCCGAGGCGGCCCGCCAGCTCGGGCTGCCGCGCGCCTACCAGGTGCAGGTGATCGGCACCGAGACAGGGTTGCTCAAGAGCAGCAGCGGGGTGCGGTTGGCGGTCGATGCCACGGTGGGCACGCATCGCGGGCCGATCGACACCTTGCTCGTGGCCGGCAGCCCCGGCATGGATGACGTGGTCGGCGATGCGGTGCTGCACAACTGGCTCAGGCGCCAATCGCGCACGGTGCGCCGCTATGGCTCCGTATGCAGCGGCGCCTTCGTGCTCGCGTCCGCCGGGCTGCTGGACGGCAAGCGCGTGGCGACTCACTGGAACTCCACCGCGCGCCTGGCCACGGCCTACCCGCTGGCATGTGTCGAACCGGACGCGATCTATGTGAAGGACGGCAAGCTCTTCACCTCGGCCGGGGTGACCGCGGGCATGGACCTGGCGCTCGCCATGGTGGAGGAGGACCACGGCCGCGAACTCGCGCTGCGCGTCGCGCGCGAGCTGGTGATGTTCCTCAAGCGCCCGGGCGGCCAGAGCCAGTTCAGCGCCCACCTGGCGGCCCAGACTTCCGAGCGATCGAGCATGCGGCAGGTCCAGGACCATGTGCTTTCGCACCTGAAGGACGACCTCTCCGTGCCCGCGCTGGCCGCGCGGGCCGGCATGAGCGAGCGCAGCTTTGCGCGGATTTTTCGAAGCGAGACCGGCACCACGCCGGCCGAGTTCGTCGAGAACGCCCGCATCGATGCCGCCCGCCGCCTGGCCGAGGAGTCGCAGCTGCCGGCCAAGCGCCTGGCGGGCGAAGTGGGCTATGCCAACGTGGACGGCTTCAGGCGCGCCTTCGGCCGGCGCCTTGGCGTGAGCCTCGTGGAGTATCGGAGGCGGTTCGCGAAGTGATGGCCGGTCCCGGCCAAGGCGTCAGAATAGGCGAGCCCCCATCCTTCACGAAGCCCATGAAAGCCATCGCGTCCGCCACGGCCCTTGTGCTGGCCACCTGCCTTGCCGCGGCGCCTCGCGCCCAGCCTGCGCAGACTTCGCCGCCCTATGCCGGTCCGCTGTTCGACACGCACCTGCACTACAACCAGGAAGCCTGGGACGGCAACACCGGGCCCTACCCGCCCGCCGAGGCGCTCGCGCGCATGCAGCGCAACAACGTGACGGCGATCATTGCCAATTCGAGGCCCAACGCCGGCACGCAAACGCTGGCCGCGGCGCGCGAGACCCGCGCCGCGGGCGTGGCCGTGGTGCCCTTCGTGCGGCTGTACCGCAACCGCGAGGACTACAGCAACTGGTTCCGCGACGAGAGCATCCACGAGATGGTGCAGGCCGAGCTGGCGCGCGGCACCGCGAGCGGGCCCTACCGCGGGATCGGCGAGTTCCACCTGTACGACAGCGCCAATGCCAACGGCCCGGTGGCCAAGAAGCTGGTCGCGCTGGCGGAGCGGCAGAAGCTCGCGGTGCTCGCACACGTCGACGACGTGGCGGTCGACCTGTTGATGGCCAACGCGCCGTCGAAGGGCCGGGACCTTCGGCTGATCTGGGCCCACACGGGCATCGGCGGCGCGCCCATCGAGCGGGTGCAGGCGCTGCTGGAACGCTATCCGCTGCTGATGGGCGAACTCTCGTACCGGCCGGGCCTGGCCTGCGAAGGCGGCAGGCTGTGCCCCGAGTGGCGCGCGCTGATCCTCAAGTACCCGGAGCGCTTCATGATCGGCTCCGACACCTGGGTGAACCAGCGCTGGAGCGCCTACGACGAGCTCATGCGCGGCTACCGCACCTGGCTCGGCGACCTGCCGCCCGACGTGGCGAAACGCATCGCCTGGGGCAACGCGGCCGCGCTGTTCGAGCTGCGCTGAGCGCTTCGGCCGCTCAGTTGCCGGCGGCGCCTTCGGGCTGCGGCTGCAGCCATTGGGCGGCCTGTTCGCGCAGCGCCTCGATCTGCTGGCGGACCAGCGCGAGCTCGGTGCGGAACAGCCGCGCGGCGTGGTCGCCGGCATCGCTTCCCTGGGGCAGTGCTTGCGGCAGCCCAAGATCCGCGGGCTCGGCGCCGGCTTCCGGTGGGCCGCCTTCCATGTACGACGCCAGTGCATCCAGCGCCGCCGCGGCACCCTCGGCCTCCGCGCGCAGCGCTTCCAGCTGCTGCGGTGCAGGCAGTGCCACGCGGTGCGCGCCGAGTGCCGAGAGGTAGCTCAGCAGCGCATGCGACTGGATCAGGAAGCGCAGCGCCGTGCCTGCGCGCGGCCGCACGAAGCCGGGTTCGCGGAACATCTCGAACACGGCGGTGGACAGCGTCGCATCGGCGTTGTGGGCGTTGCGCCGCGCGAGCCGGTAGGCCAGGTCGTCGCGTGCGCCCGAGCGGTACTGGTCCGCGATCTGCCGCAGGTAGTGCGCATGGTTGCGCAGCGCCGCCGCCGCCAGGTCGCTGAAGCGCCGCGCCTGCCAGTGCGGCAGCACCAGCAGCATCGCGAGCGCGGCAATCAGGCTGCCGATGGCGGTGTCGATCAGCCGCGGCAGCATCAGCATGTCGCTGTCGCCCACCTGGTTGAAGCACATCAGCACCAGCACCGTGACGGCGGCGGTCGCCAGCAGGTAGCGCGTCGCGCGCGTGGCGAAGAAGAACACGCCCGCGGCCACCGCCAGCAGCGACTGCGCCCAGTGCTGCGGAAAAAGCACCAGCAGGGCCCAGCCCGCCACCACGCCGATCGCCGTGCCCGCGACGCGCTGGCCGACGCGCGACACCGTGTCGCCCCAGGCCTGCTGGCAGACGAACAGCGTGGTCAGCAGGATCCAGTAGCCGCGCACCGGATGGATCAGCAGCATCACGCCGTAGCCGGCCACCAGCGCCACCGCCAGCCGCAGCGCGTGGCGGAACAGCGCCGAGCGCGGCGTGAACTGGCGCCGCACGCGTTCCACCATCTCGCGCGCTGAACGCGGCGAGCGGTCGAACAGGCCCATGTCGGCGCGCCCGGCGCGGGCCGAGGGCTCGGTGGCGCCGGCGAGCTGCCGCTCGAGCTGCGCCAGGTTCCACGCCATGGCCTCGACGGACCCGAGCAGTGCCTGCCGGCGCGGTTCGCGCGATGGCTGCGCGCGCTCGTGGTCGATGGCGCTGTGCAGCTCCGCGAGCGCGTGGCCGGTGGCGGGATCGGCGGCAAAGGGTTCGCGCCGCTCGACGGACACGGCGAGCCGCCGGCAGGCCTCGCCCTGCAGCGTCAGCACGCGCTGGCAGCGGTAGAGCAGGTCGCTGTGGAAGAAGGCATCGGCCAGCGCGTTGTAGTCGTCATGCGAGGAGGTCGCGCGCTCGTGCACGTCCTGCGCAATCAGGTAGAGGCCGCGGTAGCGCACGATGCGGCCCGTGGGCGCGCGCGTGCTGCCGATGCGCCGGAAGATGCCTTCCTTGGCCGCGTTGAGCCCGGCCACCACCTGCGTGTTGAGCTGCGCGAGCGACAGCCGCTTGCGCTCCATGTCGATGCCACGCAGCGGCTCGAAGAGCGAGGCCTTGAAGCACACGTAGTCGCCCAGCACGCGGAACAGCCCCGCCAGCTGCGCCTGCACCGGCTGCGCCGGAAAGAGCGTGCACCAGGCCACGGAGAACACGCCATACCAGGTGGCGCCCGCCAGCAGCCACAGGGCCTCGCCGAACCGGCCGGTGCCGCCCGGCGCGGCCGCGCCGCCGTCGATGCCCAGCATGGCGTAGATCGCCAGCGCGAGCGTCGCAAAGCCGACGGCCTTGTAGCGGGGCTCGATCGCGCCCAGCATCGTCAGCGCGAACGCGGCCAGCGCCAGCCCGGGGACGAAGAGCAGGGGGTGGTCGATCCACGACACCACCGCGAAGGCCGCCGCCGCGAAGCACCCCAGCGTGACGGCCTGCGCGCGCAGCCGGCCCCGGGCGCTGTCGTCGGTCTCGGCCAGTGCGCTTGCAATGGCACCGAGGAAAAGCGGCGTGATCGCTTCGGCATGTCCTCCGAGGCTGCCGATGGCCATCAGGCTGCCGAGCGTGAGCAACACCCGCAGCGGCTGGGCGCGGCCCGCCATCCAGCGAAGCCGCTGGTGGAAAAGATCGAGGGATAAAAGAGAAGCCATTGCCATCGTTTCGCACGATGCGTGCCAGCCGGACGGTCCGTGCCGCGGCCGCGGGATTGATTCAGCCCGCCTCAGGCCAGCGGTGCCGGGTGCCGCCCGCGCGCCGGTCGGCCTTCTCCACCACCACGCCCTGTGCGCTCAGCGCGCCGGCGCGCTGCTCGAGGTGCTGCAGGCACTGCAGGAACACGTCGAGCTGCGCGGGCGCGATGCCGGCGAGCAGATCGGTGTTGAGCGCCGCGATGCGCGGGAACACCCGCTCGAAGAGCTCCCGGCCCGAGGGGCTCAGCCGGATATGCACGCCGCGCCGGTCCTCCTCGTCCTGCCGGCGCGAGACCAGCTTCTTCTCGACCAGGCTGCGCAGGCCGCGCGAGGTGCGCACGCGGTCCAGCTGCAGGTGCGCGGCCAGCGCCGAGGAGCTCATCTCGCCATGCTGCGCGAGCGTGCCGATCATTCCCCACTCGCGCCGCGTGATGCCGAAGCCGCCTTCGACCAGGCGCGTGGCCATGCCGCTGGCGGTGCGCACCGCGCGCGAAAGCCGGTACAGCAGCAGCTCGTCCAGGGAGCGGGGCGCGCGCAGGGCGCTGGCGTCGGGAAAGGCTTGCATGCCTTGCGTGTCGTGCATCAGGTCGGGGCCGTCAAGGCGGTGTCGTTCGCGCGCCTCGCGCGGAAATGATGGATTAGATCAACTGTTTGTTGCGTGCGTATAACCATGTAACAAATGACACGGGAAGAAACGAATGTGGGCTGGCGATTGTCGCCGTGAGGTCCTGCGCGCGCCCGGTCGCCACCACTGCAAGCAGGAAGATCCGATGACCGCATTCCTTTCCCGGCGCAAGCTCACGGCATGGTGCCTGGCGCTCGCCGCCGGTGCCGCTCCCCTGGCCCACGCCCAGGCGCCCGCGCTCGATGGCGCGCTCACGCTCGTGGTCGGCTACACCGCCGGCGGCAGCACCGACCGCATCGCGCGCCTGGTCGCCGAGCGGCTGGGCCCCAAGCTGGGCGTGGCCGTCACGGTGGAGAACCGACCCGGCGAAGGCGGCCGGCTCGCGGCCAAGGAGCTCCGGCGCGCGCCCGCGTCGCAGAACGTGCTGATGCTCGGCAATCCCGCGGTGATGGTGGTGGCGCCGCTCGTCTTCAAGGACGCGGGTTACGACGCCGAGAAAGACTTCGTGCCGGTGTCGCAGGTCAGCAGCTACGACTTCGCGCTGGCCGTGGGCAACAAGCTCCAGCTCGACCGCGCGATGTTCCTGGTCGGCCGGCTCTGGGCGCATCCCGAAGAGGCCGTCTTCGGCGTGCCGGCCACCGGCAGCCTGCCGCACTTCTTCGGCCTGATGGTGGGCGACGCGCTGAGCGTGCAGCCGCAGATCAAGGGCTACGGCGGCTCGGCGCCGCTGTCGGCCGACCTGAGCGGCGGCAGCCTGCCGATTGCCATCGACACGCTCGACTCGCTCTACGGCCAGCACGTGGCCGGCAAGATCCGCATCCTGGCCGTGTCGGGCAAGCAGCGCGTGAGCTTCGCGCCGGGCATCCCCACCTTCCGCGAAGCCGGCATGAAGATCGATGCCGACGGCTGGAACACCTTCTTCGCCCCGGCCACGATGCCGCCGGCCAAGGTGCAGCTGCTGTCCACCAGGATCCGCGAAGTCATGCAGGACCCGGCGCTGCAGAAGGCTGCCAACGCCGCCTACATCACGCCCATCGTGAGCACGCAGGCCGAGACCGTGCAGATGCTCAAGGCCTTCCGCCAGCAGTGGGAGCCGGTGGTGCGGCGCTCGGGGTTTCAGCCCTGAGGGGGCGGTCGGCGTTGCCGATTGGCGCGGACTTTTTCTGGCCGCGGGTTTCTATCCGCTGTTCTTGAGTAGAGACGGGTGGCCGCTCACTTGAGCGGATGCCGGTCTCAGGTTTCTCCCGGCCGCCAGTCCGGGCTGAAGCCACCCAGGGCGGGGTGGTACATCTCGTCGCCATCGTGCTGGGTGAACTCGACGTTCAATCGGTCCTCGCGCAGGCCCAGCAGTTCGATGCAATGCGCGCACAAGGCTTTGGCTACCTCCATCCGAAGCTCGGCTGGCCGGCCGCGGCGGATGTCCAGCATCAGCAAGGAAACGGGCACAGGCGCCTTGCCCGCTTCGGCGACGCGCCAGATAGCGCCGGCGCCCAATTCCCGGATCGCTACGGATATTCGCCGAATATCAACGCTCATCATCGACGCATAGGTCTCGCACATCCGAGCCGCGAGCTGTTGCTTCAAATCCTCGGGATAGCTGTCGTTGACGTCGAGTTGCAGGTAAGGCACAGGATTTCCTTGGAAAATCTAAGGCTCGCATTCCGCCAGGGGATCAGCAGAAATGATAGGCCTCACGCTCGCGCCGACGGTACGCGAATGGGCGGTCAAGCTGGAGACCAGGCCGAAGTACCTTGTATCGTCGTGACACTACACCCCCCCCGAAGGAGTTCCCCGCCAATGACCTGGTCACTGTTCTATCGCTTCGACAACGAGGTGCCCACGGACTTTCACGAACTGCGCCAGTTCGGCAATTCGCTGTGGAGCGCGAACGGCAAGGTGAACACCATGGGGCACTCCATGGTCGCCGAGTTCGCAAGTGCCCAAGCCGCAAAGGATGCCCTCGCGCAGCGCGGCCACGAGATCGAGGCGCAGGGCTACAAACGGGTGCGCCAGGGCATGCACGATCCCGCTCGAATCGACTTCCCCTTGCTCACCAAAGAGATTCGCGAAGGTGCTCGCCGCGCCTTCCAGGCCATCCGCGCGGCCCATCCTGAGGAAACCATCCGCCTTTTCTCGCTCGGCAGCGATGACGGTGCGATGACCATCGTCCATGCCGCTGGCCATCTCGGTTTGGGCGCTCCAGGCGACATGGACGATGAAAGCGAGGTCTGGTGCTCCGCCGAGTGGCCCTACGCGGAGGGCGGTGAGTTCCTCGACATCGCCTACCGCATGATCCTGCCATGCCACCGCAGCGACCTGCCTTGCGAGGTTGAATTCGACGTCCTGTACGCAGGCCTGTTCGAGGCTTGCATTGCCGCCATGGAACAACTCGATCGTGAAGGCTTCTTCGGCACCGGCGACGCGCGTGAAGAGGTTGTGCTGCTATGCCAGATCGAAGGCAACGAGGATATGGAAGGCTCGATCGGCCGACTCAACACTTCTCGCGTGGTGGGCCGGCTCGAACGCTGGATCAAGCTCTGCGAATGAGCTGCGATTGGAATCGCCTTCAAGGCACCCAGCCGTTGAGCTTCGATCGCGCCCTCGTCAGAAGGCGCTCTTGACGACACCGCCGTCGACGCGCAGGGCCGCACCCGTGGTCGCCGACGCGAGCGGACTTGCCACGTAGGCCACGAGCGAGGCCACCTCCTGCGGCGAAGCGAAGCGCTTGATCAGCGAGGTCGGGCGGACGTGGTCGAAGAACTCTGCCTCGACCTGCTCGAAGCTCTTGTCGCTCGAGCGCGCCATGCCTTCCACGAAGTCGCCGACGCCGCGTGATCTGGTCGGGCCCGGAAGTACGCTGTTCACCGTGATGTGGGTGCCGGCGAGCGATTCCGCAAGGCCGCGCGACACCGCGAGTTGCGCGGTCTTCGTCATGCCGTAGTGAATCATCTCGGTCGGGATCTGCACCGCGCTTTCACTGGAGATGAAGATGATCCGGCCCCAGTTTGTGCGCTTCATCTCCGGCAGCACCAGGCGCGCGAGACGAACGCCGCTCAGCACGTTGATATCGAAGAAGCGCTGCCAGTCTTCATCGGGAATATCTTCGAAGGCCTTGGCCTCGAAGATGCCCAGGTTGTTCACGAGGATGCCGATGCCGGGGTGGCGACGCACGGCTTCCTCGGCAGCGTCGGCCCGGCTGAGGTCCCCGGCATAACCGAGCACCGTGCCTTGCGTTTCCGAGCGGATGCGGTCCACCGCCTCGTCGACCGCCGGCTGCGATCTGCCGTTCACGATCACGCTTGCGCCCTCCTGGGCCAGCGTGCGCGCAATTGCAAAGCCGATGCCGGCGGTGCTTCCGCTCACCAGGGCGAGCTTTCCATCGAGTTGCAAGTCCATCTTGGTTCTCCAGGTTTGGCAGCTTTTCCGCTAGCCCAGGAAATTGATCAATGCCGGAATGACCTGCTCTGGCGCCTCTTCCATCAACCAATGCCCGGAGCCTTTGACGAGGACGCCCTGCACGTTGGTCGCAACCATCTTTCCCTGCTCGATCAGGAAGGTTCCACCGGCTTTTTCACCGGAGAGCACCAGCATCGGCATGGGCAGCGGCGTCTTGCCGAGTTCGGCGAACTCGGCTGCATCCTGCTCGAAAGCCTTGAAATATTCAAACCCTGCACGCATGCCTCCGGGTTGTGCATAGGCCCTGGCATAGAACTGGCGGTCGGCTTCGGGCACCGAGTGCTTGGAGTCGGCCGCAAAGTCGTTCCAGAAGTGCTCGAAATAGATGCGCTCGCGTCCTTTCACGAGCGCCAGCGGCGTCGCACCGTGGAAATGGAAATGCCACAGGTCGCGCAGGAGCCAGACGTTTTGCCATTCGCCGATGCCGGGCAGGAAGGCGTCCATGAGCACCACCTTGTCGGTTTCCGAAGGAAACTGCGCGGCATATGCGTAGGCCACCATCAGGCCGATGTCGTGGCCGACGATGCTGACGCTGCGAATGCCGAGCGAGCGCACAAGCTCGTGGATGTCGACAGCCATGTTCTTCTTGCCATAGCCCGTCTCGGGCTTCGAGGAATCGCCGGCACCCCGAAGATCGGGCACGACCACGGTGTGCGTCTTGGCCAGAAGCGGCATCAGCGGGTTCCACATGTGCCCGGTCTCGGCATAGCCGTGCAGCAGCACGACGGTCGGCCCGCTGCCGCCGATGCGGTAGTGGATGCGGGTGCCGTTCACCTCCGCGCTGCCCGAGCGGAAGCCCGGCACCGCGTCGGCGGCGGGTGCCGCATGTGCGGCGCGGCCCATGGCCAAGGCGGCGCCCACGGCGACGGCGCCGCCAAGCAGGGCGCGGCGGGTGGGCGCAGAGGGGGCGGCGGAGCTGAGATCGGTGTCGGTCATGGGGGTTTTCCTTTCTGTCGGTTTTGGGGTGAGGTGAATTTATGATTCAGCTTCACTTCCAGAAAGAGCCCAAAAGTGGTTTACTCATTCAGCTTTTATGAATGATTGGAAGTGGGCCCATGGACCGATTGCGTGCGTACGAGGTGTTTGTCACCGTGGTGGCGCGGGGCAGCTTCACGAAGGCGGCCGACGCGCTGGACACCTCGCCGGCCAACGTGACGCGCTACGTCAATGAGCTTGAAGCCCACCTGCGCACGCGGCTCATGAACCGCACATCGCGCCGCCTGTCGCTCACCGAAGGGGGCGAAGCGCTCTTCGACCGGGCGAAATCGATCCTCGAAGAGGTGGCGGAGACCGAGGCCCTGGCGACCACCGCGTCATTGCAGCCGCGCGGGCGCCTGCGCATCAACGCGCCGCTGAGCTTCGGCAGCCTCGTGCTGGCGCCGCTGTGGCCGAAGTTCATGGCGAAGTACCCCGACGTCGAGCTCGACATCGCGCTCATCGACCGCGTGGTCGACATCGTCGAAGAGGGCTACGACCTGGCCATCCGCATCTCGCGCACCACCTCGGGCAACCATATCGCGCGCCGCCTGGGCCGCTCGCAGAACCTGGTCTGTGCCTCGCCCGGCTACCTTGCGGCCCATGGCATGCCCGAGACGCCGGCGGACCTTTCGCGGCATCCGTGCCTGGGCTACACCTACGGTGCGACTTCGGACGAATGGCAGTTTGCCGGCCCCGGCGGAACACTGGAATCCGTGCGCGTGCGCTGGGCCTTGCGCGCCAACAATGGCGAAACCGCGCGCGCCGCGGCGCTCGCTGGTGCCGGCGTCATCTGGCAGCCGAGCTTCGTGATTGGCGAGGATGTGCGGGCTGGTCGATTGGTCGAGGTCATGCCTGGTTATCACATGCCGCCCGTCGACATCCTGGCAATCTATGCAAGCCGTCGACATCTCAGTGCCAAGGTGCGGATGATGGTCGACTTCCTGGTCGATGCTTTTCAAGACTCGCCGCTGGTGACAGGCGGGATGACGGCGGTGGGCAAGTGAGTCTGCGCCGATCCAGACCGGTCATCCGGGGAACTGCACCAACGGGCCGCCAGGCTTGTTGGCACCCGGCGGTACGAAAGCGGGCGCCGGGTCGCCACCGCGGCCCAGCGAGCGGGTGTAGGCGTAGATGGCCTTCAAGTCCGCGTCCGTCATCGGGCGCACGTTGAACCATGGCATGGGCGGGCGGGGTGTCATGGTGCGAGCATGCTTCACCCACTGCTGCTTGCTCATGTCGGCCATGAACAAGCGCAGGTTGACCGGATACGTCGTGCCCCAAGGGCCGGACCAGCCCAGGGCGTCGCCCGTCAACCACAGCTTTTCATCCACCTCACCGTTCTTTGCGGCGTAGCCGGGCGTGTGGCAATCATTGCAGCCCGCGACCATCACCAGGTAGCGGCCGCGCTGGATCTCGCCCTTGTCTGCCTTCTGGCTGCTGGCTGTTTGCGCCCCTGCCAGGGCTGAGGACAGGAGGACGGTCAACACGGCGGTGGCGCGCGCGACGCGGCGAACCGGGCGAGCCATCAGGGCGGCATGTGGACTCATGCGATTCTTCATTGGCTGGCCCCCGGTTTGGCGTTCATGCCGAAGCAGGCATGGCACCACGGTAGCGATCGGTTCCGGACCGCGCATGGGCGCTTTGTCCTATTTCTGCCCAGGCGTTTTGTCATGGGTGGCTAACCACGCGCTGGCGCGACGATGCCGCGGCACCCACCCAAAAGCCGATGCACCGGAGGTCCTCGAGCCTGGCGGCTCGGAGTCGGCCTCCATCATGGCGAGCTTCGAGCTCACGGGCGAACAATATACCGGCGGCCATCGCGCTGCGATGCGCACTAGGAGCACGGACGTCGAAGGCGTACTGCCCAATCCCGCACCCGGTCTCTTGGTCAGGCTCTCGAGGTAGATGGTGGGCGGCCGAATCGACCGGCGGCTTTCTGGAGAACTGAAAGACTGGGCCAGGCCCACTGCGGTCCTGCTGAATACTCCGAAGCGGTCGTTCCATCAGGCGCTCATGCGGCTGCGCTTTCATTTTTGAGGCCGGTCTCGCACTGGTAAAGCGCTGCTACGTAGCCACTTTGTAGAGCCCGTTCGCCGACTTGAATGAATCCTCGTCTCTCGTAGTAGCGGCAAAGGGCGAAGTTCTTCTCATCGCAGTCCAGCCGAAGATACTGCCGGCCCTGCCGGGCTGCCTCCTGAACAGTCCAAGTCAGAACGTTCGCGCCTACAGCTTTGCCGTGAGCGCTTTCCTTGACGGCGAGCCCGTGCATGTAGGCCGCCACCGGCGGCTGCTTCCCCCAATAGTGCTCATCGTCCCACTGGAGGCGGAAGGTGCCGACGACATCGCAGTCGCTCAGGACGACGTACATTTCGTCTCTGTTGATTTGCTCCAGCACCTCTTGCTCGCTTGGACCGCGGCTGCCCCAGGCGAAATCGCCGCGCTGAAGTTTGTATTTCGTCGCGTCCGTCAACACGGAGACGATTTCAGCCGCATAGCCCACTGTCGCTTTGACTACCTGCATTTCAGTGTTTCTTTGCATCAACTTCACGTTACTCCTCCCCACCAAGTTCGCTGTCATTTAGCCCCGCCTCTCGAAGGCCTTCAGTTGGCCGTGAGGAGGCGTCTTGGTGATCGTCCTCATGCCGCGAACTCAGCAGTGCTGAACGAGCGTTGTGAACGCGTTCTTCGCCGGGTCATGAAAAACATACACCGCCGCCTCGTCATGAAAGTAGTCGGCGACAGGAAACTGCCCCAAGAAGACCAAAGGGCCAGCATCTCCGATGGGCCACGCTGGAGACTGCAACCAGCGCGGGGGCTGCTTGGCGTACTTGAACAGCTCCAAGATTCTCTGGCGCAGCCATGCCTTTCTCTGTTTGGAAGGTAGACATGGCGCGGCAGCGAGTAACGAGGCAAGGAACTTGACGTCCGCGTCCAGCCAGCGCGGCTGGGCATCGAGCAGCAGCGCATATTCCGCCGTTGCGGCCCCGTCCAGCGTTGTCGTCATTCCGTGCTTCTGGAGCAACGAGACCAACACGTCCTTTGCGCTGAGCACGTGGCCTGGGTCGCTGAGGTCGATTCCAATCAGGTAGTGGAACAGCGTTGTCCCCGTTTGGCAAAATCGGGGAGCGCTCTCTGCCGAGAGCAATGTTTCAATCTCCGGATCGGTGTAGAGCTGTTGCTCGAACTCAGGCACCGGGGTTTTGCCAGAGGCGAAGTCGCTCAGTCGTTGCAGGGCTTCAGTTGATGGAGGCATTTTCGAAGGCTTCTAGATTGGCATGCGCCGCGAACGACCGGTCTCGCGGAATTGGTGGCAATTGGCTGAATGACTGCATATGGCCGGCTGAAGCACGTTACTGGAGAACAGCATCTTGCTTTTCCTCAGCAGAGGCGGCCAGGGCCTCCTCGAGTATTTGGAACACGTCGCCTCCGGTGCTCGACACGAAGTAGTTGCCAAGGCTCGCCGTTACTCCGACTGCCATCAGCGCTCCTCGTGAACCGGCATCGCGTCTTGCGTCGCCTTCTATGACTGCGATCGGGTGCATTCTGCCTCGGAGCCGTACGGCCGGTTCTGGCCGACCGTAGCCGGTCGCAACGTCCAGAGCTTCAGGCCCATGCCGTCCTTCGAATCCGCAAGGCACTAATGCCTTCTTGTGCTCGACGGAGCGCGCAGGCCGCAGAGCTGCGCACGCCACTTGTCGCAATTCGCTCTCTAGGCGGCCCGTCTTGCAGTGTCTGCGTCAGCATTGGAAATTGTTCCTGGTGGCAAGTGATTTCGAAAGCGAGAAGACCATCAGAACTGGCGGCGACAAGTTGACGCAGCCTTCCAGGTCAGCTCGCCGGCAAAGGCGCAGCGTTGACCGCCAGCTGCGCGGCGAACGCCCGCTGGTAGGCCGGCCGCGCTTCGCCGCGAGCGACATAGGCGGCCAGGCTGGGAAACTCGTTCAGCAGGCCCGAGGGCCGAAGCCGCAGCAGCACCGACACCATCAGCAGGTCGCCCGCGCTGAAGCCGCCGTCGAGCCATTCGGCATCGCCGAGGCGCGCGGACAGCTGGTTCATTCGGGCGCGCACCCGGTCTTCCACGAGGGGCATGCGCTCGGCCTTCCAGGGCTTGTCGCCCTCCATCAGCCTGACCGTGACGAGTTCGAGGATGGGAAGCTCGACCGTGTTGAGCGCCGCGAACATCCACGTGATGGCGCGCGCCCTTGCGTTGGCATCGGCGGGGAACAGGCCCGGGTGGCGCTCTGCGATGTGCATCACGATGGCGCCGGTCTCGAACAGCGCGAGCTCGCCTTCCTCATAGGTGGGGATCTGGCCGAAGGGATTCAGCGCCAGATGCGCGGCCTCCTTCATCGCGCGGAAGGACACCAGGCGCACCTGGTAGGGCAGGCCGGCTTCTTCCAGCGCCCAGCGCACGCGCGTGTCGCGCGCCAGGCCCTTGCCGCCATCGGGCGAGCGTTCGAAGGCGGTGATGGTGATGGTCATGGTGAGTGTCCTTTCGGCGTACGGCAGGAAGCGCCGGCGCCATTTTGAGCAAGGCCGGTCAGATAGTTCATGGCGCGGCAAACGTGGCTTTCACGGTAAATTGTGCTCAAAACCACAGGAGACCGCATGCCTGCCATTCCGCACTTCAACCGCTTCGCCTTGCGAGCCGCCTTGTACTCCTGCCTCGCGATGCTCGCCCTGTCGAGCCGGGCCGCCGACTACCCGGCGCCGAAGGAGGGCAGCTGGATCGCCAAGGACTTTCGCTTTCACACCGGCCAGGTCATGCCGGAACTGCGCCTGAACTACGTCACCATTGGCGCGCCCAGCGGCGAGCCGGTGCTGGTCCTGCATGGAACCGCCGGCTCGGCGGCAAGCATGCTGACGCCCGCATTTGCCGGCGAGCTGTTCGGCGTGGGCCAGCCGCTGGATGCCACCCGCTACTACATCATCATTCCCGATGGCCTGGGAACCGGCAAGTCGGCCCGCCCCTCGGATGGCCTGCGCGCCAACTTTCCCCGCTACAACTACGACGACATGGTGGATGCACAGTACCGGCTCGTCACCGAACACCTTGGCGTCAAGCACCTCCGGGCGATCATCGGCAATTCGATGGGGGGCATGCATGCCTGGATGTGGGGCGTGAAGCACCCTGACGCCATGGACGCGCTGGTGCCGATGGCGTGCCAGCCCACCGAGATGTCCAGCCGCAACTGGATGATGCGCCGGCTGCTGACCGAGTCCATCCGCAGGGATCCGGAGTGGAACAACGGCAACTACACCACCCAGCCTCGCAGCGCCCAGTTGGCCTCCGTGTTCTTCGCCACCGCCACCAGCGGCGGCAACCTGGCGATGTACAAGGCCGCGCCGACGCGTGCCCAGGCCGACAAGCTGCTGGAGACGCGCCTGGGTGCGCCCTTCACTGCGGATGCAAACGACATCCTCTACCAATGGGAGGCGTCCGCCGACTACAACCCGTCCCCCGGGCTGGAGCGCATCCAGGCGGCCGTGCTTGCCATCAACGCGGCCGATGATGAGCGCAACCCGCCTGAGACCGGCATCATGGAACGCGAAATGAAGCGCGTGAAGAATGGCCGCTACTACCTGATCCCGTCCAGCGACCGGACCACCGGCCACGGAACCACGGGCCAGGCAACATGGTGGAAGGCGCAGCTTGCGGAGCTGCTGCAAAAGGCGCCAAGGCAAGGGCTGTAGAAAACCGGCAGGCCCACCGGCGTTGACGCAGCCATCGGCCGAGGCATAGCATCGGCCTGCACGGCACTCTTGCATGCGCCCGGCCGTGCGGAGGGATTGCCATGAGCACCACGTCCTCGACCTTCGTCGCCACCGACGGCGATGGCTATGAACGGCTGATGGGCCGCTGGAGCCGCCTTCTTGCGCTGCCTTTCCTCGACTTTGTCGCCACCGCGGACGGCGACCGCATCCTCGACGTCGGATGCGGCACCGGCCACCTGACTTTCGCCGTGGCCCGCCGCACCGGCGCCGGCGAAATGCGGGGCGTGGACATCGCGCTGCCCTACATCGAGCATGCCAGGCGCCACAACGAGGATGCGCGCATCGTCTTCGAGGTGGGCGATGCCTGTTCGCTGCCGTATCCGGCGCAAAGCTTCGACCGCGTGCTCTCGCTGCTGGTGCTGCACTTCGTGCCGGAGCCGGGCAAGGCCATTGCCGAGATGCGCCGCGTCGCCCGGCCCGGCGCGGTGGTCGGTGCGGCGGTGTGGGACGCGCGCGGCGGCTGGGTCTCCAACCGCATGTTCTTCGACACCGCCGCCATGCTCGACCCCGAGGCCGGCGCCCGCCGCGCCCGCAACTACACGCGGCCCCTCACGCGGCCCGGTGAACTGGCCCGGGCCTGGCGCGACGCGGGGTTCAAGGGCGTGGAAGAAACGACGCTCGCCATCCGCATGGAGTTTGCCTCGTTCGCCGACTACTGGGCGCCCTTCGAGGGCAAGGACGGGCCCGGCGCGGAATACGTCGCGACGCTCGATGCGGATGCGCGCTCCAGGCTGCGCGAGGCGGTCGAGGCGGCCTACCTCGACGGCGAAGCCGATGGCGCGCGCTCCTATGCCGCGCTCGCGTGGGCCGTCAAGGGCACGGCGCCGGCGTAGCCGCAGCGGCCGCGCTCCATTGTTGGGCGCCGCCTATTTCCTTGCGACAACTTGTCCAAGAACTATCCGCCCTTCCTGGAGATTTCGCCCCTGATTTTGTGCCATCGCCTGAAAGTCGGCCCCGAGGAGCAGATGGAATCCAAGCGGCGGAAAGCCTTCCTTGCGGATCTTCTCGGCCAGGGACACAAACCACGTGCGCGCTGCCTCGGTCGTGTCCATCCAGTCGGAAATCGTGAATCCAGCGTTCTCGAGAAGCCTGCGCAACTCGTCCGGCTGCACGAGGAAGCTCGTATCCGGCGTGCGCGCCCACGGGACGGGAAACAGGACCGGTCCGGAAGGGCCGGCCAATACGTCGTAGATGGCGAGCGTGCCGCCCGGCTTCAGAACCCGGTGCATCTCCTTGTACAGCCGGAGTTTGTCTGGAATGTTCATGGCCACGTGCTCCGTCCAGACGACGTCGAACACGCCGTCATCAAACGGCAGGTGGGTGGCATCACCCTGGCGATAATCGACCAGGTCCGCCAGGCCGACCTTGGCAGAGAGCATTGCAGCGGCGCGGCAGTATTCGTCTGTGAGGTCAATGCCGGTGACGTGGCAACCGAACTCCCTTGCAAGGCAGCGCGAAGTTCCGCCAACACCGCTGCCGACATCGAGCACACGCTTGTTCGCATCGAGACCCGCGGCCCGGGCGAGCTCCAGCGTCGCAGCCCGGCCCCGGATATGAAACTCGTCGACAGGTGCCAAGTCTTCCGGCGTGAGGCGGTCCAGGTCTTTGCCCGCCTTTTCCAGGGCCGCCAGAATGACGCTTCCCACATCCGGGCGGCCGTAATGCGCCTGGATGGCTTGGTTGACTCGATTCGGCATAGAAAGCCTCCAGTACCTGTTGGCGTTGTCCAGCGAATGAAAGGGACCTTTGCGTCCCGAACCGCGTGGCGGCGAACGGCGACAAGGCTGCTGATCCCGAGCCTGCGTCGACGTTGCCATGCAGCATCTTGCGCCACCTCACGCCGCGCTGCAACGGCTCGCGCTCACTGCGCGAGGCGGATGTTCGCGTCCTTGATGATCTTCGCGTAGATGGCCGCATCGGCGCGCACCACCTTCTGGAACGCTTCGGGCTTGCCGCCGGCCACCTGCAGGCCCAGCGCCTCGATCTTGGCGCTCACGTCGGGCAGGTGCACGATGCGGTCGATCTCGTCGGACAGCTTCTGCACCACCGGCGCGGGCGTGGCGGCGGGCAGGAACACGCCGAACCAGCCGTAGGGGTCGAAGGAGTGAAAGCCCAGCTCGGCGAAGGTGGGCACGTCGGGCAGGCCGGGCATGCGCTGCGTGCCGGTCACGGCCAGCGGGCGCATCGACTTGAGGTGCGGCCGCGCGGTGGCGCTGTCGATGAAGGCCGAGGCGAGCTGGCCGCCCACCAGGTTGGTGACCAGTGGCGCGGCGCCCTGGAACGGCACGTGCACCAGGTCGATGCCGGCCTGCATGTTCAACAGCGCGCCCTGGATGTGCGACGAAGTGCCGGCGCCGTAGCTGCCGAAGTTGTACTTGCCGGGGCTCTGCTTCACCATCGCGATGAAGTCCTTGAGGTTCTTTGCGGGCGAATCGAGCGGCACGGCCAGCATGCTGGGGCTGCGCGCAATCATGGTGACGGGCGCGAAGTCCTTCAGTGGGTCGTAGGCGAGCTTGTCCATGAGCGGCGGCTGCTGGATCAGCGCGGTGATGGCGATGAGCAGCGTGTGGCCGTCGGCCGGCGCCTTGGCGACGAAGCCGTTGCCGATGGTGCCGCCGGCGCCGGGGCGGTTCTCCACCAGCACAGTCTGCCCCCAGGCTTCCTGCAGCTTCTGGCCGATGGTGCGCGCCAGCGCGTCGGTGGCGCCGCCGGCGGGGTAGGGCACGATCAGCTTGAGCGGCTGGCTCGGATAGGCGGAGTGCGCGGCCGTTTGCGTGGCTGTTTGTGCCAAGGCCGGCGCGCTGAGCAGAAGCGCCAGGCCTGCGGCCGCGCAGAGCCTTCGTACCAGCATCGATGTCGTCTTCATGGGCTTGTCTCCTCTTCGGGGGTGGAATAACTCGGCTCGATTCGGCTCAACGCAGCGCTTCGGCCGTGCCCAGGATCGCGGTGGCCTGGCTCGACAGCATGCCGCCGTTGCCATGCGCGAGCGCGGTCTGCGCGTTCTTCACCTGGCGCTCGCCGCATTCGCCGCGCAACTGCCGCACGGTCTCGATGAGCGCGAAGATGCCGTACATGCCGGGATGCACGCACGACAGCCCGCCGCCGTTGGTGTTCACGGGCAGCCGGCCGCCGGGGGCAATGGCGCCGTCGGCCACGAAGCGGCCGCCTTCGCCCTTGGGGCAGAAGCCCAGGTCTTCGAGGAACAGCAGCGTGTTGATGGTGAAGGCGTCGTACAGCTGCACCACGTCCATGTCCGCGGGTGCGAGCCCGGCCATCGCGAAGGCCTCGCGGCCCGATTGGCGGGCCGCCGTGACGGTGAGGTCCGCCATCGAGGAGATCTGCCGGTTCCACACCGCCGTGGCGTTGCCCAGCACATAGACCGGCTTTCTCGGCAGGTCCCTCGCGCGCTCGGCGCTCACCAGCACGCAGGCGCCGGCGCCATCGGTGACCAGGCAGCAGTCGCGCACGCCCAGCGGGTCCGACACCATGCGGGCGCCCAGCACGTCTGCGCGCGTGAGCGGCTCGCGCATGAAGGCTTCGGGGTTGAGCCCGGCCCAGGCGCGCGCGGCCACCGCCACGTCGGCCAGCTGCTCGCGCGTGGTGCCGAATTCGTGCATGTGGCGCGACGCCGCCAGCGCGTAGGCCGACACCGGCAGCATCGGCTCGTAAGGGTGCTCGTAGGGCTGCGGGTCGAGAAAGCGGCGCGCCGCCACGATCTCTCTCCGGCCGAAGGCGGCACTGCGCTGCGCGCTGCCGTAGCAGATGAGCACCGCGCTGCATTGGCCCGAACGGATGGCCTGCATCGCGGGCAGCAGGTGCGCGATGAAGCTGCTGCCGCCCAGCATGGTGCCGTCGATGTAGCGCGGATTGAGGCCCAGGTATTCGACCACCGGCAGCGTCCACATTGCGGCCGAGGCGCTGGCGGTGCAGAGGCCGTCGATGTCGCGCATCTGAAGGCCCGCATCCGCCACCGCCGCGCGCGCGGCGCGCGCCAGCAGTTCCATGTCGGTGAAGCCCGGCGCTTCGCCGCAGCCGAAGGTGGCGGCGCCGGCGATGGCCGCGCTGCCGCGCAAGGCCTTCAGTTCCGCGCTCATCGAGTGGCTCCTTCGACGGCATCGAACAGCACCAGGCCGCGGCCGTCCTTCACCTGCACCCGCGCGCGGACGCGCTGGCCGATGCGCACCGCTTCGGGCGCGAGGTTCTCGATGCGGCTCATGAGCCGCACGCCTTCGTCGAGATCGACCAGGCTCACGTTGAGGTCGCCGCCGTCGGCCGGCTTGCGCCGCACGGTCGTCACGGCATGCACGGTGCCCAGGCCGCCAGGCGCCTTCCATTCGAGCGCCGTGCCGCCGCAGTGCGGACAGCTTTCGCGCGGGTAGTAGACGTGGCGGCCGCAGTCGCCGCAGCGCTGCAGCAGGAAACGGCCGGCGTCCAGCTCGCGCTGGTGGAAGGCCTGCACGCCGAGGCGGTGGTCGTTCATCGGGCTTGCTCCTTGTGGACCGGCCACTGGAAGGGCAGCGGCTTCTTGTCGAGGAAATGGTTCACCGCCTCGCGGTGCTCGGCACTGCCGAAGGCCAGCGCCTGCGCGTTCGCCTCGGTGTCGAGCAGCGCGGCCAGCGCGCCGGCATCGCCGGTGGCGCGCTTCACCAGGCTCACGGCCAGGGGCGAGGCGCCGGCAAAGCTCTGGGCCAGCGCCAGCGCGCGCGGCAGCAGCTGCGCGGGTTCGTGCAGTTCCATCGCAATGCCGAGCTCGAGCGCCTCGGCCGCGCCGACCTCGCGCGCCGACAGCATCAGCTCGCGTGCGCGCTGCGCGCCCACCACGCGCGGCAAGGTGTAGAAGGCGCCGCAGTCCGGCACCAGGCCGAGCTTGAGAAACGACATGCAGAAGCGCGCGCGCGGGCTTGCGAGCACGAAGTCGGCCGCGAGCGCCAGGCTGAAGCCCGCGCCATAGGCCGCGCCATCGACCGCGGCGATCACGGGCTTGTCGAGCAGGATCAGCTCGCTGAACCAGCGCTGCGTGGCCTGCATGCGCTCGCGCCAGCCGGCGTTGTCGAGCTTTGCATCGGCAATGCCGCGCAGGTCGCCGCCTGAGCAGAACTGGCCGTTGGCGCCGGCCAGCACCAGCGCGCGCACCTCGGGGTCGCCGCGCACCTGCGCGATGGCCCGGGCGAGCTCGTCGCGCATGGCGGGGGCGAGCGCGTTGCGGTTGGCGGGCGTGTCCAGCGTCAGCAGCGCGGTGCTGCCGTGGCGCTCGCAGCGCAGTGCGGTGAAGCCGTTCATGGGTGTGCTTGCTCCTGGGCAGCGGCGCGCTGCGCTTCCTGCAGTTCGCGCCAGAGGATCTTTCCGGTGCCGGACTTCGGCAGGCTGTCGAGAAACTCGACCACGCGCGGCGCCTTGTAGACGGCCATGCGCTCGCGGCACCAGGCGACGATGTCCTCTTCGGCGACGTGGCCGCGCAGCGCGGGCTTGAGCACCACCAGCGCCTTGACCGATTCGCCGCGCCTGCCGTCGGGCACCGCGATCACGCAGGCCTCGTGGATGGCCGGATGCTCGTACATCGCGTTCTCCACTTCGGTGGGCCAGACCTTGTAGCCCGAGGCATTGATCATTCGCTTGAGCCGGTCGCGCAGGAAGAAGTAGCCGTCCTCGTCCATCGAGGCCAGGTCGCCGGTGCGGAAGAAGCGCTGGCCGCCGATCTCGATGAAGGCCTCGCGGTCAGCCTCCGGGTTGCGCCAGTAGCCCTTCATGAGCTGCGCGCCGCGCGTGACCAGCTCGCCCACCTCGCCAGGCGGCAGTTCCTCGAACGTGACCGGATCGACGATGCGCGAGTCCACGCCCTGCGTCGGCGTGCCCAGGCACTGGCGCTTGCCGCGTGCGGGCGGATTGGCGTGCAGGAAGGATGCGGTCTCGGTCAGGCCATAGCCTTCGTTGTACGAAAGGCCGCGGCGCTGCAGGAGCATGGCGGCCACCGCCTCGGGCATCGCGGCGCCGCCGCCCGACAGCAGCGCCAGGCTCGAGAGGTCGCGCCGCTCGGCTTCGGCGTGGGAGAACAGGTCGATCACCATCGCCGGCGGCGCCGACCAGGCCGTGACCGCATGGCGCTCGATCAGGCGCGCGGCCATCGCCGGGTCCCAGCGCGGCATCATCACCGCGGTGGCGCCCAGGAACATCGGCAGGTTCATGCCGTTCTGCAGGCCCAGCATGTGGAAGAGCGGCGCAACGGCCAGCGTGACCGTCTCCACATGCAGCTGCTTCCACACCGCCGAGGAAGCGAGCGAGGCCAGCAGCGTCGCATGGGTGTGCATGCAGCCCTTCGGGTGGCCTGTGGTGCCCGAGGTGTAGGGCAGCACGGCCAGGTCGTCGGGCAACAGGGGCAATGCCGCGGGCGCGAGGCCGAGCGCGATCGCCTGCTCGAAGCCATGCAGTCGCGCGTCGTCGAGTGGCGCGCGCGGCGCCGTGACCCAGCCGGGCAGCGCGTCGTCGCTCGCCGACGCATCAATCGCGTCGGCATAGGCATGGACGAGCGCGGCGCGCAGCTCGCCTTCGCCTTCGCCGAACGCGAGCACGGGCAGCAGCTCCTGCGCGACGAAGGCGATGCGCGCACCGCTGTCTGCCGCGTAGTGCCGCACCTCCGCGGCCTTGCTCATCGGGTTCACCGGCACCACCACGGCGCCCGCGCGCAGCACGGCGTAGAAGGCCGTCACGAACTGCGGGCAGTTCTGGCTCGCGAGCAGCACGCGGTCGCCGGGCGCGACGCCCAGGCGCTGCTGCAGGTAGCCGGCCAGCGCGTCGACGCGTTCGCGCAGCTGCGCATAGGAGGTGGCCGCGCCGCAGTAGACGATGGCGGGCTTGCCGGGATAGCGGCGCGCCGCGGTGTCCAGGTAGTCGGGCAGCGTGGCGCGCGGCACGCGCAGCTCGCGCGCCACGCCCTTGGGCCAGAAGCGGAAGTGCGGCGGCCTGGCGTTCATTGCTTTTCCATCGCCCGCGCGATGATTTCCTTCATCACCTCGTTGGCGCCGCCGTAGATGCGGCCCACGCGCACATCGGCATAGAGCCGCGCGACGGGGTATTCGTTCATGAAGCCGTAGCCGCCGTGCAGCTGCAGGCATTCGTCGACGATGCGGCAGCAGGCGTCGGTGGTCCACCACTTGGCCATGGCGGCCGTCGGCACGTCGAGCTCGCCCTGCATCAGGCGTGCGATGCAGTCGTCGACGAAGGCGCGCGCCACCTGCGCCTGCGTCTCGCATTCAGCCAGCTTGAAGCGGGTGTTCTGCATCTTCAAAAGCGGCTCACCGAACACCTGGCGGTCGCGCACGTAGCCGAGCGTGTCGCCGATGGCGCGCTGCATGGTCGCGACCGCGCCGACCGCGATCAGCAAGCGCTCGCGCGGCAGTTGCTGCATGAGCTGCGCGAAGCCGCGGCCCTCTTCGCCGCCCAGCAGGTGGTCGGCCGGCACGCGCACGTCGTCGAAGAACAGTTCGGTGGTGTCGAGCGTCTTCTGGCCCATCTTGTCGAGCAGCGGCCCGCGGCGGAAACCTGAAGTGCCCTCGGTCTCGACCATCAGCAGCGAGATGCCCTTGCCGCCGGCCGCCGCATCGGTCCTGGCCGCGACGCAGACCAGGCCCGCGTGCATGCCGTTGGTGATGAAGGTCTTGCTGCCGCTGATGCGCCAGTGGCCGCCGTCGCGCCGTGCCTGCGTCTTGATGCGCTGCAGGTCGGTGCCGGCGCCGGGCTCGGTCATGGCGATGGCCGCCACCAGCTCGCCGCTGGCCATGCGCGGCAGCCAGCGCTGCTTCTGCGCCTCGGTGCCGTAGGCCAGCAGGTAGTGGGCGACGATGCCGCTGTGCACGTTGTTGCTGAAACCCTGCGCCATGGCGCGCATCTGCTCCTCGCAGATCACCGCCTCGTGCAGGAAGCTGCCGCCGCCGCCGCCATATTCTTCGGGGATGCTGGCGCACAGCAGCCCGGCCGCACCGGCCTTGGTCCAGATCTCGCGGTCGGCATGGTGCTGCGCACGCCAGCGCGGCTCGTGGGGAACGCATTCGCGCTCGAAGAAGCGGCGCGCGCTGGTGCGCAGCATCTCGAGTTCTTCGTTCATCCACGGCCGCGTGGCGACGGCCCCGCCGGTCATGGCCGCCCGCCTCCGCAGACCAGCACCTGGCCGCTCACGTAGTTCGACTCCGGAATGCAGAACAGGTAGACCGCGCCCGCTGCTTCCTGCGGCGTGCCGCCGCGGCCGAGCGGGATCAGCGCCTCGGCGTTCTTGAGGATCTGCGGGTTGACGCCGACCTTGATCTGCCGGCCCTCGATGTCGATGCTCGCGCCCGCGCCGGCATCGGCTTCGGTCAGCCGCGTCTTGATCAGGCCGAAGGCCACGCTGTTGACCGTGACCTTGTAGCGGCCCCATTCCTTGGCCATGGCCTTGGTCAGGCCGTTGATGCCGGCCTTGGCGGCCGCGTAGTTGGCCTGGCCTGCGTTGCCGTACACGCCCGAGGTGGACGAGATGTTGACCACCTTGCGGAACACCTCGCGGCCTTCGTCGGCTTCGCGCCTGGCCGCATCGCGGATGAAGCTGGAGGCCGCGCGCAGGATGCGGAATGGCGCCGTGAGGTGCACGGCCAGCATCGCTTCCCACTGCTCGTCGCTCATCTTCTGCACCACGTTGTCCCAGGTGTAGCCGGCGTTGTTGACGACGATGTCCAGGCCGCCGTAGCTGTCGACCGCGGTGCGCACGAAGCGGTCGGCAAAGCCGGCGTCCGTCACGCTGCCAGGGCAGGCGATGGCGCTGCCGCCCGCTGCCACGATGTCATTGACGGTCTGCGCGGCGGGTCCGGCATCGAGGTCGTTGATGACCACGCGCGCGCCGTCGCCTGCGAGCTTGAGCGCGATCTCGCGCCCGATGCCGCGGCCGGAGCCGGAAACGATGGCGACCTTGCCTTCGAGTTTTCTGTGGGTGCTGCTGTTCATGGGTTGTCTCCTCGGGATGTGTCAGGGCCAGGCGACCAGTGCCTCGGCGCTCAGCCTGGCGGCGCCTTCGTGGTTGGCCGTCATGAGCTTCAGCCGCACGCTGCGCCGGCCCTCGTGCTCGAACTTCTCGGCCACCGTGCCGGTGCAGCGGATGCGCTCGCCCACCTGGGTGATGGCGGCAAAGCGCAGGTCGAGCGAGCGGATCGCCGGCTGCGGCACCCAATGGGTCAGCAGCCGCGCGAGCCAGGCCGCCGAGAGCATGCCGTGCGCGAACACGTCGGGCATGCCGGCGGATCTGGCGAAGTCGATGTCGACGTGGATCGGGTTGTGGTCGCCCGAGGCACCGCAGTACAGCGCCAGGTCGAGCCGGCGGATCGGCGGCAATTCGAGCGGGGGCAGGGCGTCGCCGGGCTGCAGTGCGTTCCAGTCGGGGAGGGTGGCGGTGGTCATCGCAAACTTCCGGTTCTTCATGAGTTGCGCACGACGGTCACGCAGCGCAGCTCGGCCACGAGCTCATCGCGCTGGTTGCTGACGGCGGTCTTGCGCACGACGAATTCGAGCGCGCCGTTCTTCTTGTCGTAGATGTCCTCGATGCGCTGGCGGAAGGTGAGCGTGTCGCCCGCATAGGCCATCGCGTGGTAGCTGAAGCCCTGCTCGCCGTGCAGCAGGCTGCGGTAGTCCATGCCCAGCAGCTCGCGGATGGCGGCCGGGTTGGGCGCCTCCATCTCCAGGCAGAAGAGAAAGGTGGGCGGCACCGGCAGGCCCGGATGCCCCGCATCGTGCGCGGCGGCCTCGTCGATGTAGACGGGATCGGCCTGGCCCGTGGCCTTGGCGAAGAAGCGCAGGCGGCCTTTTTCCACTTCCACCTGGAAGGGCGGGAGCTGGTGGCCGATGTGGCGGCGGTCGATCATCTGGATTGATAGAGCGTGACCACGCAGGCGCCGCCCAGGCCCAGGTTGTGCTGCAGCGCGAGCCGTGCGCCTTCGACCTGGCGCTGCTCGGCCCGGCCGCGCAATTGCCACACCAGCTCCGCGCACTGCGCAAGGCCCGTGGCGCCGAGCGGATGGCCCTTGGACAGCAGGCCGCCCGAAGGATTGGTTACCACGCGCCCGCCGTAGGTGTTGTCGCCCTCGACGATGAAGCGCTCGGCCGTGCCCTCGGGCGTGAGGCCCAGCGCCTCGTAGGTGATGAGCTCGTTGGCGGTGAAGCAGTCGTGCAGCTCCACCACGTCGAGTTCCTCGGGGCCGATGCCGGCGTCTTCGTACACCTGGCGGGCGGCGGCGGCGGTCATGTCGTAGCCGACCAGCTTGCGCATGTCCTTGCTCTCGAAGGTGGAAGGCGTATCGGTGGTCATGGCCTGCGCGGCGATCACCACGCGCATGTCGAGGCCGTGCTTCTCTGCGAACTCGGCCGAGCAGACGATGGCCGCGGCCGCGCCGCAGGTGGGCGGGCAGCACTGGAAGCGCGTGAGCGGATCGAACACCAGCGGCGAGGCCATCACCTCGTCGAGCGTCAGCGTCTGGCGGAACACCGCGAGCGGGTTGCGCGCCGCATGCTGGCGCGCCTTCACCGAGATGCGGCCGAAGGTATCGCGCCGGATGCCGTGCTGCGCCATGTAGTCGCGGCCGGCGCCGCCGAAGAACTGCGCGGCGCGCGGCGCTTCGGGCACGTAGCCCTGCTTTTCGGCCATGGTCTCGGCGAAGCGCGCCATCGGCGAGGGGCGGTCGTCGTAGGCGCCCTTGAGCGCGCCGGGCTGCATCTGCTCAAAGCCGAGCGCGATCGCGCATTCGACCATGCCGCTCTCGACCGCCTGGCGCGCGAGGAACAGCGCGCTGGAGCCGGTGGAGCAGTTGTTGTTGAGGTTGAACACCGGAATGCCGCTCAGGCCGACGCCGTAGATGGCGGCCTGCCCCGCGGTGGAGTCGCCGTAGACATAGCCGACATAGGCCTGCTGCACCAGTGAATAGTCGACGCCGGCGTCGTCGAGCGCAAGCCTGGCGGCGCGCGCACCCATCACGGTGTAGGGGTCGCTGGCGCCGGGCTTGGTGAAGGGGATCATGCCCACGCCGACCACATGGACGGGGCGCTGCATACGTGTCATGGAAACTCCTGGATGAGACGCGGTGACGATGGATGAAGTCTCCGCCGCTGCGCGGGCTTCAACAATCGCGGATCGGCCCAAAACGATTGGCCGAAACGCTCAAGCCGGGTCGCGGTAGCGGAAGGTACCCATCGCACGCGCCGCCACCTCGCCGCTGGCATCGGTGACGGTGGCCTCGCAAAAGCACACCGAACGCCCGCCGCCCGTGGCGCGCCCCTGCGCCTGCAGCAGCCCGCCCGCGGGCCGCATGAAGGCGATGTGCATGTCGACCGTGACGACCTCGCGTGCATAGCCCACGCGCGAGAGCGCGGCATGCGCCATCGCGCTGTCGAGCAGGGTCATCAGCACGCCGCCGTGGCCGCTCGCGTGGTTGTTCAGCAGTTCGGGGCGCAGCACCACCGACACCAGCGATTCGCCGCCCTCCGCATGCTCGAGCCTGAGCCCGAGGTGCTCGGAAAAGGGCACGTGGCGCTGCGGTCCGCTGCGCGGCCGGCCGTCGCCTTCCTGCGGCGCGCTCGCAAGGTGCAGGCTCATGGCGCGGACCCCCGCTTCGACGCGGCCGCTGCCGCCGTGAAATCGCGCGGCCCGGTCAGCGCCAGGCCGCCGTCCACGGGAATGACGGCGCCCGTGATGTAGGAGCCCCAGTCGCTCGCGAGCATCATCGCCATGCGGCTGATGTCCTCGATGCGGCCCAGGCGCTTGAGCGGCACGCGATCGGCCATCGCGGCCATGGTGCCTTCGGTGGGCGCGAGCCGCTTCAGGCCCTCGGTGTCGGCGATCGGCCCGGGCACGATGGAGTTGATGCGGATGCCCTGCGGGCCCCACTCGAGCGCGAGCACCTGCGTCAGCATGTCGACACCCGCCTTGGCCGCGCACACATGGGCCTGGAAGGGCGTGGGCGTGAAGGCCTGGCCGGCCGAGATCTGGATCACGCAGGCGCCGGGCCGGCGCAGGTGCGCATGCGCGAGCCGCGCGACGTTGAAGCTGCCCAGCAGGTCGATGTCGACCACCGTCTTGAAGGCATTGGGCGACATGTCGAGCGCGCTCGCAAGAAAGTTGCCCGCGGCGCCCGAGACCAGCACGTCGATGGGGCCGAAGCGCTCGGCGCCCTGCGCGAAGGCGCGTTCCAGCGCCTCGGGCTGGCGCACGTCGGCCGCAATGCCCAGGGCCTGCGTGCCGAGCGCCTCGAGCTGCTGCGCCGCCGCGGCCACCTTGTCGGCCGAGCGGCTGAGCACCGTGAGGCGCGCACCGGCGCGCGCAAAAGCCTGCGCGATGCCGAAGTTGATGCCGCTGGAGCCGCCGGCCACGGCCACGTGGCGGCCCGAGAAATCGAAGGCGGAAAAATCCATGGGGTTCATCGCTGTGTTCACTCCGGCTTGAAGCCGATCTCGGCCAGCATCTTGCGTTCGCGCTCGAACTGCGCACGGGCGTAGCCGGCATAGCCCTCGCCGGTCATCAGCTTGGGCTGCATGTCGAACAGATCCAGCTGCTGGAGGTAGGCCGGGTCCGCCGCGGCCTTGCTGAAGGCCGTGTGCAGCCTGGCGGCAATCTTCGGATCAAGGTTCTTCGGCGCGACCAGGCCCACCGGCGACTCGATCACCATGTCGTGGCCCAGCTCCTTGACGGTCGGCGCGTCGTAGCGCTTCAGGCGCTCGGCGGTGAAGGTGGCGAGCAGGCGCACCTTGCCGCCCTGCACCTGGGGCCCGAAGCCGGGATCGCCGTAGACGTCGAGGTGGCGGCCGATCACCGCCTGGAAGGCCTCGCTGCCGCCCTTGTAGGGCACCAGGTTGAAGGAGGTGCCCGCCTGCCTGGCGAGCCGCTCGGCGTAGATGCGGTTGATGCTGATCGCGCCGACGTTGCCCCAGCTGACGGCGCCGGGGCGCTTCCTGGCGTCGGCCAGCAGCTCGGGCAGCGTCTTCCAAGGCGCATCGGCGGCCACCACGATGCCGGTGGCGAGGCCGGCCAGCCCGATCAGGTAGCTGAAGTCCTTGAGCGGATCCCAGCTCACCTTCTGCACCAGCGGTGCGCGGATCACCGAGTTGTGCATGACCGCGATGGTGTAGCCGTCGGCTTCGTTCATGGTCGCCAGCGATGCGGTGCCGGTGACGCCGCCGGCGCCCGGCTTGTGCATCAGCACGATGGGCTGGCCCAGGTCCCTGGAGGCGGCCTCGGCCAGCGTGCGGAAGATCGGGTCGAAGGAGCCGCCCGGCGGAAATGGCAGCACGAGCAGGATCGGCTTGCTCGGATACGGCTCGGCGGCCAAGGCCGGGGCGGCCGCGCCGGCGCCGAGGGCGATCAGTGCGCCCAGCGCGGCGCGCCGGCTGAGCGGGCGGAAGCTGCGGTTCATGGTGTCGTGTCTCCTGTCGTTTGAAATTGGCGGCGGCGCATGCGGCTCAGGCGGCCTGCGGCAGCGGCAGGTAGCGGAAGGACCCTTGCGCTTGCGCGACCAGGCGGCCGGCCTCGTCGCTGACCGTGGCGCGGCACCAGGCCACGCTGGCGTCGTGCTGCACCACTTCGCCGTCGGCCGTGAGACGGCCGCGGCCCGGCGCGTGGAAGCTGGTGTTGAGGTTGAGCGTGACGGCGGTGCGCGCAAAGCCGAACAGCGACACCGCCGCGCTCGCCATCGCCACGTCGAGCAACGTGACCAGCACACCGCCGTGCACGGCGCCGATGACGTTGCCGAGCTCGGGCCGCGCATCGATGACGAGGCGCGCGCGGCCGCCTTCGGAGAACTCGCGGCGCGCCTCCAGCAGCCGCATGAACGGCACCTGGCCGAACAGGTGGCGGTGGTCCGCACCGGTGACGGGTTGCATCACGCCTGCAGCCGCTCGCGCAGCACGTTCTTCAGCACCTTGCCCGCGGCCGACAGCGGCAGCTCGCGCAGGAAGCTGATGCCCCGCGGGCACTTGTAGCCGGCCAGGCGCTCGCGGCACCAGGCGCGCAGTTCATCGGCATCGGCGCGCGCATCGTCGGCCAGCACGACCGCCGCATGCACCGCCTCGCCCCAGCGCGCATCGGGCACGCCGATGACCGCCGCCTGCCGCACCTGCGGATGGCTGCGCAGTGCGGCCTCCACCTCGGCGCAGTAGACGTTCTCGCCGCCGCTGATGATCATGTCCTTCAGGCGGTCGACGATGAACAGGTGGCCGTCGGGCAGCATGCGGCCCGCATCGCCGGTGCGCAGCCAGCCGTCTCGCAGCGCGGCGGCCGTGGCCTCGGGGTTGCGCCAGTAGCCCTGCATCACCATCGGCCCGCGCGCCAGCACTTCGCCGACTTCACCGCGCGGCAGTTCGCGGCCGCTCTCGTCCGCGATGATGATCTCGGCGCCCAGGCCGGCGCGGCCGACCGAGTTCAGCCGGCCGAGCGCGCGCGCTTCCGCCCGGTGGTTCGACGGCAGGTTGATGCACACGGCGCCCGCGGTTTCGGTGAGGCCGTAGGCCTGGAAGAACTCGGCATGCGGCCAGGCTTCCAGCGCGCGGTCGAGCAGGTCGGGCGGCATCGGCGCCGCACCGAAGGCGATGCGCGTGAGGCTGCGCACGCGCCCGGGCGTGAACGCCGCGTCGTCGAGCAGCGATTGCAGCATGCTCGGCACCACGACGATGTCGCCGATGCGATGCTCCTCGATGGCGTCGATGACCGCAGCGGGGCGGAACTGCGCCATCGTCACGCAGCCGCCGCCGACGATCAGCTGGCCCACCAGGCGGCCGAGCCCGGCGACGTGGAACAGCGGCGCCACCAGCAGCGAGACGGAATCGGGCGCATTGTTGAGTTCGGCGCCGCGCGTCATCGATGCGGTCCAGAAATTGGCGTGGCTCAGCATCACGCCCTTGGAGCGGCCGGTGGTGCCGCCGGTGTAGAGGATGGCGGCGAGCGCGTCGCCGCCGGTGCGCGAGTCGGGCAAGGGTTCCAGCGCCGCGCCTTCTTCTTCGAGCGCATCCAGCTGTGCAAGTGCGGGTGCATCGGCCGGCGTCAGCGCCCGCAGGCTTTCGTGCACGAGCAGCAAGGAGGCTTGGCTGTCCTGCAGCGCATGTGCGAGCTCCGGCGTGCTCCAGCGGATGTTCAAGGGACAGGCGACGGCGCCGAGCCACCAGCACGCGAGGATGGCCCGCACCAGCTGGTCGCTGTTGGGCGCGAGCAGCGCCACGCGGTCGCCGCGCGCAATGCCGCGCCGGGCCAGCGCGGCCGCCTGCCGCGCGATGCCGTCCGCCATCTGCGCATGCGTCTGGCGGCGCACGCCGGCGTCGCCCACGTGGGTGAGCGCCGCCATGCCGGGGTTGCGTTGGAGCGCGCGATGCAGGCCTTGGGTCAGGTACACGATGGAGCCACCGACGGGTAACGAAGATGCGGCACAGCTTAGGCCGCACCGCGCACCGCACCCATGGCGGGAAGCGCCAAAGGGCTTGGCGAAACCGCTCAGCGTTCCGGGCCGTGCGTCAGCCGGTATTCGCCGGGCGCCACGCCGGTCCACTGCTTGAAGGCGCGGTGGAAGGTGCTGGCTTCCGAGAAGCCCACGCGGTTGGCGATGTCCAGCAGCGGCAGCGGCGTGTGCAGCAGGTAGTCGATGGCGGCGTCGCGCCGCAGCTCGTCCTTGATCTGCTGGAAGCCGCGGCCTTCGTCGCGCAGGCGACGGCGCAGCGTCTGCGGCGTCACCGCGAGCGCCTCGCCCACTTCCTCCAGCGACGGCAGCTCGCTGCCCAGGCCCTTGCGCAGCAACCGGCGGATGCGCTCTGTGAGGCTGCTGGTGTCGCGGTACTTCACGATCAGGTTGGCCGGCGAACCCGCGAGGAATTCGCGCAGGCTCTGCGGCGACTGCACCACCGGCAGGTCGAGCCAGCGCGCCTCGAACGACATGCCCACATGCGCCTGGCCGTAACGGATCGGCACCTGGTAGACGCGCGAGGTCTCGGTGTTGGTCTGCTCGGCCGTGTAGTCGACCTCGAGCAGCGGAATGCGGCGCGCCACCAGCCAGGAGGAGGCGTTGAAGGCGAACAGCATGAAGGCCTTCACCGCATAGTCGAGCCGCGCATCGGAAGCGCGCCGCAGCACGAACTGCACATGCGCGCTGCTGCCCTGCACCGCAAGGCGCGGCACGAAGTCGTGCAGCAGCAGGTGGTACGAAGCGAAGCCTTCGCGCAGGGCCTCGCCGAGCGTGGCGCAGCGCACCAGCTGGCGCATGCACTGGCCGAAGCTGCCGGGCGGCAGCGGGCCGCTCAAGAGGCCCCAGATCTCGTCGCGCAGCTCGCGACGCAGCGCGCGGATCAGCAGCGCGTACTGGCGCTGCGAGATGCGCGCGAGCGGCGATTCCAGCAGCGACGGCGCGATGCCCGCGCGGACCAGCACGCGCGCCGCATCGACGCCGCGGTGGCGCGCGCCCATCAGGATGCTGTGCACTTGCTGGATGGCAACGGTGTGGTGGGTGAGCGTCATCGGTGGCGGCCGTTGCTGCAACTCGGCCGGTGGGATTGTAGGCAGCGCCCCGGGAGGCAGTGCCTCAATCGATGGCGCCGGCGGCCCGCAGCGCGGCCACGGCCGATGCATCGAGCCCGGCCTGCCGCAGGATCTCGTCGGTGTGCTCGCCGGCGCGCGGGGCGGCGCGGGGAACAGACGGCTCGAAGCCGGTCATCTTGATCGGGCAGCCGAGCTGCGGCGGCGCGGCGTCATCGGTCGCAACGCGCATGCCGCGCGCGCGGAAATGCGGATGCGCCAGCGTCTCGTCGATGCGCAGCACCGGCGTCACGCAGCCCGTGCCGTCGTGGAACAGGCCGCGCCAGTGCGCGAGCGGCCGCGCGCCGAAGATCGCGGCCAGCTCCGCGCGCAGGCGCTCCTCGGTGGCGGCATCGCCGCTGCGGTGCAGCGGTGCGAGGTCGGGGCGCTCGAGCAGGCGGCACAGGTCGTGCCAGAACTTGGGCTCCAGCGCACCCACCGCCAGCTGCCGGCCGTCGGCCGTGCGGTAGTAGCCGTAGCAGGCGAGCGCGCCCGTCAGCGCGCTGTGGCCGATGCGCGGCACGCTGCCGTGCTGGTGCAGGCCGGCCAGCGGCAGCACCGCATGGGCCAGCACGCCGTCGGCCATCGCGATGTCGACATGCCGCCCGCGTCCGCTGCGCGCGGCATCGAACAGCGCGGCCAGGATCCCGGCCACCGCGGTCATGGTGCCACCCAGCAGATCGGCCACGGGCAGGTTCGACAGGGCCGGTCCCGCGGCATTGCCGACCTGGTCGGCCACGCCGGCAAGCGCCGCGTAGTTCAGGTCGTGCCCGGGCGTGTCGCTGAGCGGCCCGGTCTGGCCGAAGCCGCTGATGCTGCAGTAGACGATGCGCGGGTTCGCGGCCGCCACCGCTTCATAGCCGACGCCCAGCCGCTGCATCACGCCGGGCCGGAAGCCCTCCACCAGCACGTCGGCCTCGCGGCACAGGCGCAGCAGCGTGGCCACGCCCTGCGCGTGCTTCAGGTCGATGCGGATCGCGCGCTTGTTGCGGTTGACGAGCGCACGCACGCTGGGGCTCGCGTAATCGCCGGCGCCGGTGTCTTCGATCTTGATCACGTCGGCGCCGAGGTCGGCCAGGTGCATGGCACCGAGCGGACCGGGCAGCAGGCGGGTCAGGTCGAGCACGCGCACGCCGGCGAGCGGCGCGCCTTTGGCTGCGCCGGCGATGGGTTCGGGGGAAGAGGTCATGTGGGCTGCAATCTAGGCGGCGCGGGGCGGCGCGGCAATGGCGGCACCGCTCCGGGCGATTGGCGAAAAGCGTCAGGGGGCGCCATGGCGCGGCTTGTTGCCGGCGTATGCTTCGGGATGCGGAGGTTTCAGATGCTCCCCATGGTCATTGCGCTCATAGCGACCGTCGTCCTGCTCGTCTGGATGGGATTCTTCATGATGGGCTCGCTGCCACTGCTGGTGCTCAAGCACGACACACCGCTGGACTCGCGCTTCATCCGGGGCCTTTTCAACGTCTACTACGTTGCCGTGATGCTGACGGCGAGCGCGGCAGCACTCAGCTACACGTGGGCCGGCAAACCCGCTTTCGCCCTGGGCATGGCTCTCATCGCAGCCTGGGCATTCGCGCTGCGCCGCTGGATCATCATCCCGCGCATGGACATGCTGCGGCACACGATACCGGCCGCTGACACTTCGATCTTCCGGTTCCGCCGGCTGCACGTCGCCGGGATGATGCTCAACGTGGCGCAATTGGCCACGGTGGCCTGGGCCCTGACGCGGTTGGGTCTTTGAACCGGCCGCGCCAACCTGCGCGCAGGAGCTGCAGCGCAGCGGCTGGTGTTACGATGCCGGCATCGGGAAAACAGCCTCCCGTTCTGCAAAGTCAGACGGTGTCCCGTCCAAGCGCTGGTGACTCACAACGGAGCCTTCCGTGGACACCGCCTTGCCTGACGCACCTCCTGCGCTTCCTGCGCCCTCCCAGCCTGTTTCCTTCGCCGAAGCGCTTCGCTTCTGGCTCAAGCTCGGCTTCATCAGCTTCGGCGGGCCCGCCGGACAGATCGCGATCATGCATGCCGAGCTGGTCGAGCGCCGGCGCTGGATCAGCGAAAAGCGCTTCCTGCATGCGCTGAACTTCTGCATGCTGCTGCCCGGGCCCGAGGCGCAGCAGCTGGCCACCTACATCGGCTGGCTCATGCACCGCACCCGCGGCGGCATCGTGGCGGGCGCACTGTTCGTGCTGCCTTCGCTGTTCATCCTGATCGCGCTGTCGTGGATCTACCTGCGCTTCGGCAACGTGCCGGTGGTGGCCGGCATCTTCTACGGCATCAAGCCGGCGGTCACCGCACTGGTGCTGCACGCGGCGCATCGCATCGGCAGCCGCGCATTGAAGAACCGGTGGATGTGGGGCATTGCCGCGGCCGCCTTCGTGGCCATCTTCGCTTTCGACACGCCATTCCCCGCGATCGTGCTGGCCGCCGGGCTGGTCGGCCACTTCGGCGCGCGATGGGCGCCCGGCGTGTTTGCGCCGGGCGGCGGCCACGGCAGCGCCGCGCAGAGCTACGGCCCGGCACTCATCGACGACGACACGCCCACGCCGCCGCATGCGCGCTTCTCGCGCTCGCGCCTGGCCGGGATCCTTGCGGCCGGGCTCGGCCTGTGGCTGCTGGCGATGGGCATGCTTGTCGCCACGCAGGGGCTGCACGGCACGCTCACGCAGATGGGCTGGTTCTTCACCAAGGCGGCGCTCCTGACCTTCGGCGGCGCCTATGCCGTGCTTCCCTACGTCTACCAGGGTGCGGTCGAGCAATACCACTGGCTCTCCGGCGCGCAGATGATCGACGGGCTGGCGCTGGGTGAGACGACGCCGGGCCCGCTGATCATGGTGGTGGCTTTCGTCGGCTTCGTCGGCGGATGGCTGAAGCAGGTGCTCGGGCCCGACTCGCTGCTGCTTGCGGGCGCGCTCGCCGCGACGGTCGTCACCTTCTTCACCTTCCTGCCGTCGTTCATCTTCATCCTGGCCGGCGGACCCGCCATCGAGGCGACGCACGGCAAGCTGGGCTTCACGGCGCCGCTGTCGGCCATCACGGCGGCCGTGGTGGGCGTGATCCTGAACCTGGCGCTCTTCTTTGCGTACCACGTGCTGTGGCCGCAGGGCTTCGGCGGCCGCCTCGATGCGGTCTCCGCGGCGATCGCGCTGGCGGCGGCCGCCGCGCTGTTCCGCTTCAAGGTCGGCGTGATGCCGCTGCTCGGTGCCTGCGCGGGCATCGGGTTGGCGGTGACCTTGCTGTTTCCCCAACTGCGCTGAAGGAGCCACTCATGGACGCCCGGATTCAACCCCTGCCCTTCGACCCCGCCATGCTGCGCGGCCTGTCGGAAAAACTGCTCGCGAGCCATCACCAGAACAACTACGGCGGGGCGGTGAAGCGCCTCAACGCCATCCGCGCGCAGCTCGCCGCGACGCCGTTTGCATCCACGCCGGGCTTTCAGCTCAACGGCCTCAAGCGGGAGGAACTGATCGCGAGCAACTCGATGCTGCTGCACGAGCTGTACTTCGCGTCGCTCGGCGGCGACGGCCAATCGATGGAACCCGCCATGGCGCTGGCACTGGCGGCCAGCTTCGGCAGCGCCGAGCGATGGCGCGAGGAATTCGCGGCCCTGGGCAAGGCGCTCGGCGGCGGCTCGGGCTGGGTGCTGCTCGCGTTCCAGCCGCGCGAGGGCACGCTGGTCAACCAATGGGCCGCCGACCACACCCATGCGCTGGCAGGCGCCACGCCCATCCTTGCGCTGGACATGTACGAGCACGCCTACCACCTCGACCATGGCGCCGCGGCGGGCGCGTACGTCGATGCCTTCATGGACAACATCCATTGGGGGCAGGTCTACGCGCGCTACCAGCAGGCCGTGCATGCGGCCAGCGAGCCTTTCGGCGCCACGCAGGACGAGATCGCCGGATCGGTGCTGCTCGACGTGCGCCGCGCCGGGGTGTTCGAGCGGGCCGCCGCGATGCTTCCAGGGGCGCGCTGGCGCGATCCGGCCGCGGTCGACAGCTGGGCCTCCGAACTGCCGGCCGGCAGCGACGTGGTGGTGTATTGCGTCTATGGCCACGAGGTGGGGCGCAGCACCGCCATGCGGCTGCGCGCGGCAGGCCTGAATGCACGCTACCTGCGCGGCGGCATCGACGGCTGGCAGGCGGCGGGCGGGCCGCTCGAAGCCAGGGCCGGCGTGCAAGGCGCGGCGCCCTGAATGGGTCCGCCCGGACGCGCACGCCCGGGCACCGGCTCAGTGGATGTGCTGGTGATGGGCGTCAGGCACGTGGGCGTGCGCGTGGCGAGCGGGCTCGTGCACATGCGGATGGCTGTGCGAGCCCACGGGGAGCACATCGTGGGTGTGGTCATGGTGGCCGTCGTCGTGGCGGTGCGCATGCTCGTGCTCCATGCGCTCATGCGTGTGCTCGTGGCCATGCGACTCCGCCAGGTGCAGCGCCACGCCCAGCATCATCAGAAGCCCGCCCGCCGCCATCACCCAAGTCCCGCTCCGGTCGCCCAGCGCAATGGCAAAGGCGGCGCCGATGAACGGCGCAAAGGCAAAGACGGAGCCGGTCCGCGCCGCCCCGAAGGCGCGCTGCGCGAGCAGGTAGAAGCGAAGGCTCAGGCCATAGCCGCTGGCGCCGACCGCGAGCAGGACCAGCGCGGCGCTCGACGCAGGCATCGGCTCGCCGAACAGCCACGCCAGCAAGGCCGTCGCCGTGGCGCCGATGGCGGCCTTGCCCAGCACCACCTGCCCCGGATCGCGCTCGGCCAGCGCGCGCGAGAGCGTGTTGTCCATGCCCCAGGCCGCGGTCGCGACGAGCACGGCCAGCATTCCCCAGAGCTGCGTGCTGCCGCTGCGTCCCTGGTCGAGGACCAGCGCGATGCCTCCGGCAAGCAGGAGCAGCATGGCACCCCATACGCGCCGGTCCATCGTCTCCTGGTAGAGCAGGCGCGCCAGCAGGGCGGTGAACAGCGCTTCCAGCGTCAGCATCAGCGATGCGCTGGTCCCGCTCGTGTGCTGCAGTCCCCAGGCCAGAGCGACGGGGCCGAGCACCGCGCCGAAAGCCGCCATGGACAGGAGCCGCGGAAGATCGCCGCGCACCATCCGGGCCTCGCGTTCTACCCGCTGGCGGGACGCGAAGCCGACGGCCGCCGCGCCCGCATACAGCAGTGCGGCGGTGGTGAAGGCACCCAGTCCCTTGCCGAAATGCTGGACCAGCGGCGTGCTGACGCCAAAGAGAACGGCGGCAAGCAGTGCGAGCAGGCCGCCTTTTACGGCGGGCAGGGAAAGATGCCGAGCAGTCATGGCCGCCTTTTGAATTTCATGTGAATCGCATCCGGCGCTGTGACCGTTTTCGCCAGCGCGAGGGCGCCCAGCGCCTCGGCATTGTCGAACAGGCGCTCGCCACCGCCGAGCAGGATCGGCGCCAGGTGGAGCTGCATTTCATCGACCAGGCCGGCCTTCAGGTATTGCTGCGCAGCGCGTGCGCCGCCCGCGAGCGCCACGTCCTTGCCGCCTGCCGCGCGGCGGGCCTGGTCCAGCGCGCTCTCGATGCCGTCGGTCACGAAGCTGAAGCGCGTGCCGCCTTCCATGACCAACGGGTCGCGCGCGTGATGCGTCAGCACGAACACCGGGTGATGGAACGGCGGATTGCGGCCCCACCAGCCGTCCCAGGGGGCGGTCGTGCTCCACGGTCCCGGGCCGCCGCCGAACATGTTGCGGCCCATGATGGTCGCGCCGATGCCGGCAAGCTCTTCCTCCACCACCGGCGTGCTCTCGTTCACCACGCCGCCCTCCAGGCCATGTGGACGCCGCCAGGCTTCGAGCGGGAACACCCACTCGTGCAACTGCTCGCCGCCGATGCCCAGCGGCTCCCGCAAGCTCTGGTTCGGCCCGGCGACGAAACCGTCCAGCGACATCGAGATCCTGAATCGAAGCTTTGACATGCTGCGTCTCCTGCAGGCGTGGCCGAAGAGGGCGAGTCTAGGAATTGCAAGGCCGCGCGGCAATGCCAATGAAGCCGCGGTTTCTGCCAGCGGCGCGCCGCCCGCGGGTGTTGCCGGGGCTCATCCGCCGGATCATTGCGGGACCATCCAAAACATATACAATCCACGCACATTTCATATAAAGGCAAGCGATGGGCATCGTGAAGATTTCGGACCTGATGCATGAGAACCTGCGGGTGGCGGGAAACGCCCTGAGCAGGTCCATCAATGCACAGGCAGAGCACTGGATGCGGGTCGGCATGCTGACCGAGATGCATCCGGAACTGGACTACCGGGAAGTCTGCCAGCTGCTGATACAGGCTGAACTCGCGGGCGGCCTGGACATTGCCGCGGCCGTCACCAGCCAGCCCGGCAAGCCCCGCGGATCCGCGACGGGGAAGCACTAGTGGCGCACGGCGTTCCCATCAAGTCCGCCGAGGAACTCGCGATGGCGCGGCGCGCCGGCAGGCTTGCCGCGGAGGTGCTGCAGATGGTCGAGCCCTACGTGGTGCCGGGGGTGAGCACGGAAACGCTCGACCGGATCTGCCACGACCACATCGTGAACGTGCAGGGCGCCATTCCCGCCAACGTGGGCTACCAGGGCTATCCCAAAACCATCCTCACCTCCGTCAACCAGGTGGTTTGCCATGGCATTCCGTCGCCGGCCAAGATCCTGAAGAAGGGCGACATCGTCAACATCGATGTCGCCGTCATCAAGGATGGCTGGTTCGGCGACACCAGCCGCATGTACTTCGTCGGCGCGCCCAGCGTGCTGGCTCGGCGCCTGGTGGAGACGACGTACGAGGCCATGCTGGCCGGCATCCGGCAGGTCAGGCCCGGAGCGACCCTGGGCGATATCGGCCATGCGATCCAGTCGGTCGCTCACCGCGAGCAATTCAGCGTGGTGCGCGAATACTGCGGACACGGCATCGGCCGGATCTACCACGACGAACCGCAAGTGCTGCACTACGGGCAGCGCGGGGAAGGCCTCGAGCTGGAGCCGGGGATGGTCTTCACCATCGAGCCGATGCTCAACGCAGGCAGGCGCGAGACCAGGCAATTGCCCGACGGGTGGACCGTCGTGACCAGGGACCGGTCGCTGTCTGCCCAGTGGGAGCACATGGTGGCCGTCACGCCCGACGGGTATGAAGTGCTGACGGCCTGGCCGGAAAGTACGGGCAGCTACGCGCCAAGCGCCTCGGGCACCGGCCCCACATAGCGCCCGCGCGGCCGGATCACCTGCGCCGTGCCCAGCTGCTCCAGGCTGTGCGCCAGGAGCCCGACGCTGCGCGCAGTGGCGAACAGGCCGAAGGCCGCATCGGCAGGCAGCCGATGGTGCGCGGCCATGGCGGCCAGCGCAACGTCGATGTTGGGCTGCAGGCCGGTCAGCTTGGTCACCTTTGCGATGAAGCGCGCAATCACCTTGGGAGGCTCGAACAAGGCCAGCAGCGCGGCCGCGCGCGGGTCGCCGTCGGGGTAGAGGTGATGGCCGAATCCGGCGAGCGACAGGCCGTTCGAGAGGTGGTGGGCGAGCACCTGGTCTTCGCCCAGCCGTTCCACCTCGCTGAACAGCGCGCGCACGCGTCCCGAGGCATCGCCGTGCAAGGGGCCGGAGAGCGTGGTCAATCCCGCAAGCAGGCATGCGGGCAGCGAGGCGCCCGTCGAAGCGGCAATGCGCGCGGCAAAGGCCGAGCTGGTCAGTTCGTGATCGGCCAGCAGCACCAGGGCCGTTCGCAGCAGATCGGCCACCTTGGCGGGCTGCTTCCATCCTTTCGCAAAGCGAAGATGCAGCGGCTCATGGCCCGGTGATGCGCCGAACGCATTGGCCAGCCGGCCCACCAGGTCCTGGCTTTCGGCATGCAGCACCCGGGTCAGGCGGCCCCCGGTGGAATGGCCGGCGGCCGCCAGGCTGGCCAAGGCCGCGAAGGCCGCGCCTCGCCCGGGCTTGCCGGAACGCAGGGACGCCATGCAGGTGAAGTCGACGGCATGTTCGGCGCCCCACAACAGTTGCGCCGCATCTTCGAGCGTGGCGGTCCGGGCCATGCGCACGGCATCGCGGCCGCGGTAGTACGGCCGCCCGCGCGAGAACGCGCTGAGGGCCGTGGGAATGCTGGGCTCCGAGCCGAACAGCGTGTTGGCGGCCAGCGTCTCGTGCTTGCGGCCGGCCTGCTTGCGCCTGGCCAGGCCGGCCACGTCCTCGGTGCGGTAGAGCCTGCGCCGCGTGTCGGCCGGGTCGGGCATGACCTCGAGCTTGCCGCGGCTCACGTACGCGTAGATCGTCTGGGGCTGCACGCCCAGGAGCTTGCACGCCTCGGTCATCGAAATCCAGGAAGCCATGGGCGGGTCGTGAGAGTCAATTTCTATTGATTATATGTATCAAGATTGACCAGTATGTCAATCTATTCATAGCATAGGCCCGGCTCCGTGAAGAGCGTTCCCGAACAGCGATATGAAACCCCAAGTCCTTCAACTCAATCCGATCCTGATCCCCGCAGTCAACGACAAGCTCGCCTCGCTCTACGCCGTGCACAAGCACTTCGAGCTGCCCGATCCTGAGGGCTGGCTGCGCCAGCACGGTGCATCGATCGACGCCGTGATCACCGGTGGGCACACCGGCATTTCGCGCGCCATGCTGGAGCAGCTGCCCAGCCTCAAGGTGGTGGCCGTCAATGGCGTGGGCACCGACGCCGTGGACCTGGCGTACTGCCGGGAGCGCGGCCTGCCCGTCACCGCAACGCTGGGCGCGCTCACCGAAGACGTGGCCGACCTCGCCATCGGCTTGCTGATCGCGGCCTGCCGCAACCTGTGCGCGGGCGACCGCTTCGTGCGGGACGGCCAATGGGAGCGCCACCCCCAGCCCGGCGCCATTCCGCTTGCCCGCCGCTTCAGCGGCATGCGCATCGGCATCGTCGGAATGGGGCGGGTGGGCCGCGCCGTGGCGGTGCGGGCGGCTGCCTTCGGTTGCCCCATCCGCTACACCGACCTGCGCCCGATGGACGACGTTGCCTGCAGCTTCATGCCGAGCCTGGTGGACCTGGCGCGCGAATCGGATGCGCTGGTGCTGTGCGCCGCCGCGGACCGGGCCGAAGGCATCGTCGACGCGGCCGTGCTCGACGCGCTGGGCCCGCGCGGATTCCTGGTCAACGTCGCGCGCGGCCGGCTCGTGAACGAAGCCGACCTCACGCAGGCGCTGGTCGACGGCCGCATTGCGGGTGCGGGGCTGGATGTGTTCGTCGACGAGCCGCGCGTGCCGCTGGCGCTGCGCCAGTCCGAGCGCACGACGCTGCAGGCCCACCGCGCCAGCGCCACCTGGGAGACCCGCACCGCCATGGCCGAGATGGTGCTGGCCAGCGTTGCCCAGGCCCTGGCCGGCGAGCGCCCGGCCATGAGCCTGACCACCTGAGCATCCATCCGCCTTCGCGGCGCAGCGGCCGCGCATCAAACCTATAAATGGAGACATCCTTGTTCATTCGACGCCTTGCCATTCCCCTGGCCCTTGCCCTCTGCGCCATCCAGGCGCCGGGCTTCGCGCAGACTTTTCCTTCGCGCCCCGTCACGCTGGTGGTGCCGTTCCCGCCGGGCGGCGGGACGGACACCGGCGGCCGCGTCATCGCCGAGCAGCTGGGCCGGCGCTGGGGCCAGCCTGTGATCGTGGAGAACAAGGGTGGTGCCGCCGGGCAGATCGGCGCCGACTTCGTCGCCAAGTCCAGGCCGGACGGCTACACGCTGCTGCTGGGCAACATCGGGACGCAGGCGATCAATCCGCTGCTGTATCCCAAGCTGCCCTACGACGCCGACAAGGCCTTTGCGCCCGTCTCGTTGGTGGCCGAACTGCCGCTGGCGATGATGGTGAATCCAGCGGTTCCGGCGAAGACGGCGGCCGAATTCGTGGCGCTGGCCAAGGCCAGGCCGGGCCAGATGAGCTACAGCAGCTCGGGCGCCGGCGGCGCACCGCACCTGGCGGCCGAGATGTTCAAGGACCAGACCGGTGCCTTCATCCTGCATGTGCCCTACCGCGGCGGCGGGCCGGCCATCGCCGACCTGCTCGCGGGCCATGTGCAGCTGTCGTTCATGACCGTGCTCGAGGCCTCCGGCCACATCAAGGCGGGCAAGCTGCGTGCGCTGGCCGTGACCGGCGACAAGCGCGTGCCGGCGTTTCCCGAAGTGCCCACGCTCGCCGAAAGCGTGGCGCCCGGCTTCAACGCGATCTCCTGGATCGGCCTGCTCGCACCGGCGGGCACGCCGCCCGAGGTGGTGGAGAAGATCGCCGCCGACCTGCGCGCCGTGCTGGCCGACGAATCGGTCAAGGCGCGCTTCGTGGGGCTGGGCGGCGTGCCGCGCGCCACATCGCCGCAGGAGTTCGCGCGGCTGATCGACGGCGACAAGCGCCGCTACGCCCAGATCATCCGCAGCCGCAAGATCACGATCGAGTGAGCGCGGCGAGCCGGGCTTTCCTTTCGAAAGAGACACAGACCCACCCCCAAGAGGAGACATCCATGCAGCTCACATCCCTGGTCAAGATCCTTGCCGTCTCGGCGTCGCTCGCGGCAATGCCGATCGCCGCATCGGCCGATGCGGCCTACCCGGCGCGCGCCATCAAGATCGTCGTGCCCGCGCCGCCGGGCGGTGCGATCGACACCATTGCCCGCGTCGTCGGCGACAAGCTCGCGGTGTCGATGGGCCAGCCGGTGATCGTCGACAACCGGCCCGGCGCTTCCAACAACCTGGGCACCGACGTGCTCGCCAAGTCGGCGCCCGACGGCTACACCATCGGCATCGTCGGCGGCAGCCACAACATCAACAAGTTCCTGTTCAGGAACCTCGGCTGGGATCCGGAAAAAAGCTTCGAGCCCATCGTCTACAGCCATGAGGTTCCACTGGTGTTTGCCATCTACCCGCAGCTTCCGGCCAGGACGCTGCCGGAGCTGGTGGCGTGGATGAAGGCCCATCCGGACGAGGCCAAGGTTGCCACCTCCGGCCGCGGCAGCGCGCAGGAAATGGCGGCCGAGATGTTCCGCATGGCCAGCGGCGCACCGATGCTGCTGGTGCCCTACAAGGGTTCTTCCGCCGCGCACCCGGACCTGCTGGCCGGGCGCACCGCGCTCTTCATCGACACCATCAGTGCCATCCAGCCGCAGGTGAAGGCCGGCAATGTGCGCGCCGTGGCAGTCTCGACGCGCAAGCGGACAAGCTCGCTGCCCGACGTGCCGACTGCGGACGAGCAGGGATTGAAGGGCTACGACGCCAACACGAACGGCGGCTTCCTGGCGCCGGCCGGCACGCCCAAGGCTGTCGTCGCCAAGCTGAATGCCGAGATCAACGCGGCGCTTAAGCTGACCGACGTGCGGACCAAGCTGGAGGCCGCCGGCATCGAGGTACAGGGCGGCACGCCACAGGAATACGCGGCACTGATCAAGTCCGATCTTGCCAAGTGGGGCAGGGTGGTGAAGGAGGCGGGGATCCAGGCGGAGTAAGGGCCGCGGGAGCTCGATGGCCGGAATTCGATCGGACCAATCTCGGCATCCAAGCCGCCCGCCGGCTGCGGCGCCGCCGCGGTGACGCCTGATGCAGGCAATGGTGCGGTCGCATCGAGTCCCGCTTCAGCTGCCAGCGCGCGTGGCCAGCTGGCGCGCCAGCGCCTCGCGAGCCCTGCGGCCCATCTCCGCATCCACGCGCTCTGCAAGCACCTGCGCCAGCTGGTCGAGCTGGGCGGCACTGATGCCCACGTTCATGCTGATGCGCATGTGCGACTGAAGCTGGGATTCGGCGCCCGCAAGCGCCGACAGCATGCCGACCGTCGCCAGCTCGCGGCTCGGCCAGTCGAGGTTGTCGCGCTCGAACACATCGCCGAAGAGGTGCGTCTTCAGGTATTCGTCGATGGCCGGCGCGAAATCGAACAATGCGCCCTTGACCGGCGCTCCGGCGAGCTTCGTCTGGTTGGCCGTGCCGGCCGCCAGCAGTGCGTCGCCCTTCGGAATGGGGCGCGAGGGCAGTTGGCCCTGCTTGTCCTGGGCACCGCGCTGCTTGCGGGCTTCCACGACCTTCATCAGTTCGCCCAGCGCATTGAGGCTGCGCGGGAATCCGGCATAGGCATACACCTGCACCAGGATCTCCTTTGCCTCGTTGATGGCCAGGCCGGCATCGAGCCCCTGTTCGAGCGCCGTGTTCAGGCGGGCGATGTCGCCCGCCGCTGCGAACGCCGCAATCGGGATGATGGATTGCTGGCGCAGCGAAAGCGTTTCGGATGCGGTGCGTGTGGTGTTCATGTTCGTGGACTCCTGGGGCGTGCTACCGGCATGGCACGGAGCGACGGCAAGGCACAGCGCCAAGGCCAGCGCCCGCCTTGCTGCCATGCCTAGCGCTGGTTGTATTGCTCATCGCTGACCTTCTCCATCCATTCGACGTTCTTGCCGTCCACGGTGCCGGTGACGGCCAGGTGGACCAGTGCCGTGAACGGAGCGGCGCCGTGCCAGTGCTTGACGCCCGGAGGGCACCAGACGACGTCGCCGGGGCGGATCTCCTGCACGGGTTGGCCCCACTCCTGGGTCAGGCCGAGGCCCGACTGCACCACCAGGCGCTGCCCGGCCGGGTGGGTGTGCCAGGCGGAGCGCGCGCCGGGCTCGAAGGTCACGAGGCCACCCGAGGCGTTGAGGGTTTCGGTGGCGGGCCAGAGCGGGTCGACGCGGACGCGGCCGGTGAAGTATTCGGCAGGGCCGGCTGCCGAAGGTTGGCTGCCGGCCCTCGCGATCTGCTGGGCCGCCCCCGGTGCCGGGGCGGGTTCGGCGCCTGCGCCGATGGAGTTCAGGGCCGCAAGGTAGAGCGCGGCCTTCAAGGGTCGGGTGCACATGGTGGGTCAATTCCTGGTCGTCGATGGCAAGAGTGCGCCGCCTATGAGCGCGACGCGAACGCCTTAACTCTATGGACACCACGCGCGGTTGAGAAGGAAGCAAAATCGGGATGCTTATGTGAATGCAGCTCACCAATGGCAAAAGAAAACCTGAACGATCTCCAGGCCTTCGTGGTGGTTGCCCGCGAACGCAGCTTCACCCGTGCCGCCGCCCAGATGGGCGTGTCGCGCTCGGCGCTCAGCCATTCGATGCTGGCGCTGGAGGCGCGCCTGGGCGTGCGCCTCCTGACCCGCACCACGCGCAGCGTCTCCGTGACCGACGCAGGCGCCCGGCTCCTCCATACGCTGGCCCCACGGTTGCAGGACATCGAGCGGGAGCTCGAATCCCTTTGCGCAATGCGCGACAAGCCGGCCGGCACGGTCCGCATCACCACGCATGACCATGCGGTTGCCACGGTGCTGTGGCCCAGGCTCCTGCCGCTGCTCAAGCAGCATCCGGACATCCAGGTGGAGTTCAGCGTCGACTACGGCTTCACCGATATCGCCGCCGAAAGGTTCGATGCCGGCGTGCGGGTGGGAAACCGCGTCGACAAGGACATGGTGGCGGTCCCGATCGCACCGGCGCTGAGGATGGCGGTGGCGGCTTCTCCGGACTACCTCGCGGGCAAGCCTGTGCCGGTGAAACCCGCGGACCTCACGGCGCACCGCTGCGTGAACCTGCGGCTGCCGACGCACGGCGGCCTGTACGCCTGGGATTTCGAGAAGGGAAGGAAGCAGGTCAGCGTGCGGGTGCAAGGCCAGACGGTGTTCAACAACACCTTCCTGATGCTGCGCGCGGCACTGGACGACATGGGCTTTGCCTATGTGCCCTTCGACATCATGGAACAGCACATCGAAGAGGGGCGGCTCGTTCCGGTCCTGCAGGACTGGTGGCCGGCCTTCCCGGGCTACCACCTCTACTACGCCCATCGCCGCCAGCTTTCCCCGGCGCTCGCCCTGGTCATCGAAGCCTTGAGGTACCGGGCGCCGCCGCCCAGGCGAACGGGGTGACCGCCCCGCCGGGGCTTGCTGTGTTCTTCAGCGCAGCGACGCGTGGATCAGCTTCTGCACCGCGAAGAGCGGCTTGAGCTGGTCTTCGCGGTAATAGTTGCCCATGAAAATGACATACACCAGCTCGAGCGCAGGAATGACGACCAGCCGCTGGCCTCCGAGTCCGATCGCCATGTAGGCGGGCGAGCCATCCTGGCGCTGGATCACATACCAGTGGTAGCCATACCGGAGGCCGTCGAAAGCGTCGGCGCGCGGCGTCAGCGACTCGGAGATCCAATCCTTCGGAACCAGCGCCCGGCCGTTCCACTCGCCGCGCTGGAGCAGCAGCTGGCCAACGCGAGCCAGATCCGGCGCGCGCATGCGCAGGCCCGATGCCGCGGCGGCCTCTCCATTGAAACCATGGGTCCACTCGACCTTCTCGATGCCCATGGGCGAGAACAGCTTGTCGCGTGCGTAGTCCAGCAGCGGCACGCCCGCGCCCTTGGCGATGAGATGGCCCAGCACGGCCGTTGCGCCGCCCGAGTAGCGCCACCGTTCACCCGGGTTGGCGACGATGGGGCGTTCCAGCACATAGCGGTAGCGATCCTTGCTGCGCTCCATCGAAATTTCGCTGTTGCGCGGATCGCTGTAGGGCAGGTCCTCGTTCCACTCCAGGCCCATTGTCATCGCGAGGGCATGGGAGATGCGGATCGCACGCCTGCGCTCGTCGCGGGCCAGGTCAGCGTAGGCGGGAAAGGCGTCCAGCAGCGGCGCATCGAGCGCGGGAACCTTGCCTTCGGCGAGTGCGATGCCGTAGAGCAAGCCCACGATGCTCTTGCTGACGGAACGAAGGTCATGCAAGGTATCGGCGTTGAATGCAACCGTGCCCAGCGGCGTACCCCAGCGTTCGTCCGGGCCTTCGAAGTAGCGCTCCATCTCGACCCGGCCCTTGCGCGCAATGAAGACGGCATGCAGATTCGAGAACTCGCCGCTTTGCACGCCCTGGTCCAGGCGCGCCGCAAGATCCGGCGCCATTGCGCTGGACTCCGGACTGCCTCGTGTCCATTGGAATGGGGTTGCCGCGAATCCCCGTCCCGTGCAGGCGAGTGCAGCTGCGGCGCCGGCCGTCACGAGCACGCTGCGACGCCGCGGGGCATGGGACTGCTGGTGGCTTGTCATGCGGGGCTCCATGGTCTTTGTCGGTAATTCATGGGCATCGCTCACCGCGGCGAAGTACTCGGCCGAGTTTGGTACGCTGCGCCTGCCTGCAGGCCAATCCCAATCCGAGCCATTTCGTCGCACGACCGGTGCTTGCCGACGCAAGCCTAACCCAAGGCGGAACGCAGTCCTCGATCCGGACGGCTGCCCCTGCATCCCCTACATATCGCAAACCCAGGAGACTCCCTTGAAAAAGAATATCGGCATGATCGGCATCGGCATGATGGGCCACGGCATTGCCAGCAACATCGCCAGGCATGGCTACCCGCTGGCGGTGCTCGAGCACCCCGGCAACCAGCCGCTGGACGCGCTCAAGGCCGCCGGCGCGCGCAGCTTCACGCGCGCGGCCGAGCTGGCCGCGCAGTCCGACATCGTCATCCTCGTGCTCACGGGCTCGCCCCAGGTCGAGGCCGTGCTCACGGGTGAGGGCGGCGTGCTGCAGGGCCTGCGCCCGGGCAGCATCGTGATCGACTGCTCCACCGCGATTCCCGCTTCCACGCTGCGCATGGCCCAGGCCGTGCAGGCCGCGGGCAGCCGCTTCCTGGACACGCCGATGACGCGCACGCCGAAGGAAGCGGCCGAAGGCCGGCTCAACCTGCTGGTGGGCGGCGATGCGGCCCTGCTCGAGGAATGCCGCCCGCTGCTGTCGTGCTTTGCCGAGAACATCCTGCACGCGGGCCCGGTGGGCGCAGGCCATGGCATGAAGCTGCTGCACAACTTCGTCTCGCTGGGCACGGTGGCGCTGATCGCCGAGGCGGCGGCCTGCGCCGGCCAGCACGGCGTGGCGCCCGAGATGTTCGTGGAGATCCTGGCGAAGGGCGGCGGCGGCGGCGTGGCGCTGGAGCGGCTGCGGCCCTACCTCACGGCCAAGGACACGTCGAGCCTGCGCTTCTCGATCGCCAATGCGAGCAAGGACCTCGGCTACTACAACACCATGGCGGGCGATGCCGGTGCGCACCGCGACATTGCGGCGGCGGTGCTGCAGACGCTGCAGCATGCGCAGGGCCTGGCGCCCGAAGCCCTGGTGCCCGAGCTGGCGGACCTGCTGGCCCGGCGCTGAGCGCCGGCGGCCGCCCGCACTTCACCGGCGGCGGTTCGCGGGCTTGGCCCGGAAGTCGGGCGAGCGGGCGACCACCGCGCGGATCTCCTGCATCAGCGCGCGCGCACCGGGCGAGGGGAACGCGCCGAGGCGCTGGGTGAGGCCGATCTCGCGCCGCGTCTCGTCGAGCGGAAAGTCCAGCACCACCAGGCTGGCATTGCGGATCTCGTGGCGCAGCTGGTGGGCGGAGATCGCGGTCAGCATATCGCTTGCGAGCAGCAGGCCGCGCAGCACGGCAAGGTCGCCGGTCTCCACCGCGGGAACCGGCGGCGCTTCGCGCGCGGCCGAGAAAAAGCGCTCGAGCAGCTCGCGCGAAGGCGTGCCCTGCCGCGAGAGTGCCCAGCTCGCCTGACGCAGCGCATCGAAGTCGACACGCACGCCGCGCGCCAGCGGATGGCCGGCGCGCGCGATCACCGAGATGCGGTCTTCGAACAGCGCCTCCTGTTGCAGGTCGCGCGCGTCGGCGCTGCTGCGCAGTGCGCCGAGGATGAAGTCGATGTCGCCGCTGCGCAGCGACGCCGCCAGCGCGTCGTAAGGGCTTTCGACCGTGGCGACGTGCAGCCCCGGATGGCGCGCCAGCAGCGAGGCGATCGCTTGCGGCAGTATCTGCGTGCGGCCGAGCGGCAGCGCCCCCACGTTCACGCTGCCCTGCAGCATGCCTTCGCTGGCCGCGATGTCGGGGCCGATGTGGCGCAGCTCCGCGAGCACGCGCTTGAAATGGAAGGCCACCATCTCGCCGGCCGGCGTGGGCACCAGGCCTCGCGTCCGGCGCTCGAGCAGCGCCACGCCGAGCCCGCCTTCGAGGTCCTTCAGCGCGCTGCTGATCGCCGGCTGCGTGATGCCGAACTCGCGCGCGACCGCCGGCATGTTGCGCTTCTCCACCAGGCTCGCGATCACCGCGAGGCGCCGGCCGTTGAGGATCGATGCAAAGAGCGAGTGCACGTCGGCCGATGCGCCGATGCCGCCGCGCGCGACGAGCTGGGCGCGCGCCTCCTCGAACTCGCGCTCGATGCGGCGCGCGCGCAGCAGCACCAGGTCGCCGTAGGAGTTCAGCGCCATGCCGCGCGGGCCGCGGTCGAACAGCGGCCGGCCGAGCGCGCCTTCGAGCTCGGAAATGGAGCGCGTCACGCCCGAGGCGACGCGGAACAGCTGCTCGTCCGCGGCCCTGGCGATGCTGCCGGCCGCCGCCACGGCCGTGAACGCGCGCAGGTGCCGCAGGTTGAGGCCCAGCGCATGGGTGTGCGTGCGGTCGATCACTTTGTCTTGCAGCTGGCGTCGGCCCGTCATTCCAGGGGTGCCTGGGCAGGAGCCCTGGCCGATAAGAAAGTCTGATGGTAGGGCAAGCCGAACTCACGCCACGCGGCGGCCGGTGGAACCACACTTGACGCAAGGGCCGGCGCACTACCTGCGCGAGCCGGCAAAGCACCACCCAGCCATCCACGGAACCGCAATGATCATCGACTGCCACGGCCACTACACCACGGCGCCCAAGGCGCTGGAGAACTGGCGCAGCCAGCAGATCGCGGGCCTCAAAGACCCCGCGCTGAAGCCCCGCGCCGCCGACCTGAAGATCAGCGACGACGAGCTGCGCGAATCGATCGAGGGCAACCAGCTGCGCCTCATGAAGGAGCGCGGCAGCGACCTGACGATCTTCAGCCCGCGCGCGAGCTTCATGGCCCACCACATCGGCGACTTCGAGACCTCGTCGACCTGGGCCGCCATCTGCAACGAGCTGTGCTTTCGCGTGAGCGAGCTGTTCCCCGACCACTTCGTCGGCGCGGCCATGCTGCCGCAGTCGCCGGGCGTGGACCCGCGCAGCTGCATTCCGGAACTCGAGCGCTGCGTGCGCGAGTACGGCTTCGTCGCCATCAACCTCAATCCCGATCCCTCGGGCGGGCACTGGACTTCGCCGCCGCTGCCGGACCGCCACTGGTACCCGCTCTACGAGAAGATGGTCGAGCACGACATCCCGGCGATGGTGCATGTGAGCACGAGCTGCAACGCCTGCTTCCACACCACCGGCGCGCATTACCTGAATGCCGACACCACGGCCTTCATGCAGTGCCTCACCTCGGACCTGTTCAGCGATTTTCCGACCTTGCGCTTCGTGATCCCGCACGGCGGCGGCGCGGTGCCCTACCACTGGGGGCGCTTTCGCGGGCTGGCGCAGGAGATGAAGAAGCCGCTGCTCAAGGACCACCTGCTCAACAACATCTTCTTCGACACCTGCGTGTACCACCAGCCGGGCATCGACCTGCTGACGCGCGTGATCCCGGTCGACAACATCCTGTTCGCGAGCGAGATGATCGGCGCGGTGCGCGGCATCGACCCCGAGACCGGCTTCTTCTACGACGACACGCGCCGCTACATCGACGCCACGCCCCTGCTCGACGCTGGGGCGCGCCACAAGGTGTTCGAAGCCAACGCACGCCGCGCGTACCCGCGCCTGGACCGCGCACTCATCGCCAAGGGGCTCTGATCTCATGTCTTCTTTTTCTTCCAACACCCTCCAGCAGATCGGCGTGGTCCATCGCAAGGTGGCGCGCGCGGATGCCGCCGCGGTCGACAAGCTGTCGCGCTTCGGCGTCTCGACCGTGCACGAGGCGCTCGGCCGGCTCGGGCTGATGCAGCCGCGCATCCGCCCGATCCATCCCGATGCGCGCTTCTGCGGCCCGGCCGTCACGGTGCTGCTGCAGCCCGGTGACAACTGGATGCTGCATGTGGCGGCCGAGCAGATCCAGCCCGGCGACGTGGTGGTCGCGGCCTGCACCAGCGACAGCACCGACGGCTTCTTCGGCGACCTGCTTGCCACTTCGTTCAAGGCGCGCGGCTGCAAGGGCCTGGTGATCGACGGTGGCGTGCGCGACGTGCGCGACCTCAACGCGATGGGCTTTCCCGTGTTCAGCCGCGCCATCCATTCGAAGGGCACGATCAAGGCCACGCTCGGCTCGGTCAACGTGCCGGTGGTGTGCGCCGGCGCGCTGGTGCATCCGGGCGACGTGGTGGTGGCCGACATCGACGGCGTGGTGGTGGTGCCGGCCGCGCGTGCGCAGCAGGTGGCCGATGCGGCCGAAGCGCGCGAGGCCAACGAGACGGCCAAACGCGCGCGCTTCGCGGCCGGCGAACTCGGCCTGGACATGTACGCCATGCGCGAGCCGCTGGCCAAGGCTGGCCTGCGCTACATCGACTGACGGCGGCAGGACGACATGGCTCGCATCATCGGCACCGCGACCACCGGCATCACCCGCCGCCAGGCCTGCATCTTTTCCGCAGGCGGCGCGTTCTGGCTGGCGAGCCGCGGCGCCGCGGCTGCCGAGGGCTATCCGGACCATCCGCCGCACCTGGTCGTGCCGTTCACGCCCGGCGGCTCCACCGACGTGCTGGCGCGCAGCATTGGGCAGGAGCTCGGCCGCGCATGGAACCAGGCCGTGGTGATCGACAACGTGCCCGGCGCGGGCGGCTCCGTCGGCGCGGAGAAGGCCGCGAAGGCGCCCGCCGACGGCTACACGCTGCTGATGGGGCACATCGGCACGCTGGCCATCAACCCGTCTCTCTACCCCAAGCTCGGCTACCACCCGCTGCGCAGCTTCGCGCCCGTGGCATGGGTCGCGCGCGTGCCGAACGTGCTCGTGGTCCATGCCTCGGTGCCGGCGCGCACGCTGGCCGAGCTGATTGCGCTGGCCAAGGCCAGGCCCGGCCAGCTGGCCTACGGCTCGGGCGGCAACGGCAGCGCGGCGCACATCGCGATGGAATACCTCAAGCTGCAGACCGGCGCCTCGCTGCTGCACATTCCCTACCGCGGCACCGCGCCGGCCGTGAACGACCTGCTGGCGGGCCAGCTGCAGGCACTCTTCACCGGCACGCCCGCGCTGCTGCCGCACATCAAGGCCGGCAAGCTGCGTGCGCTCGCGGTGTCGAGCCCGCGCCGCATCGCGTCGCTGCCCGACGTGCCCACGGTGGCCGAGAGCGGCGTGCCCGGCACCCAGGATTTCGAGGCCGACCAGTGGTACGGCGTGGTCGCGCCGGCCGGCACGCCCGCGCCGATCGTCGCGATGATCAACCAGCAGATCAACCGCTCGCTCGCCTCGGCGGAGGTCAGGGCGCGACTCGCGGCCGAGGGCGCCGGGGCCACGCCCGCCACGCCGCAGGCCTTCGGCCAGCTGATCGCGAGCGAGATGGTGCGCTGGGAGCGCGTGATCAAGGCGGTCCGCATCACCGTCGATTGAACAGCTAGGAGACACACATGGGTATCACACTGGGCATCATCGGTTGCGGCGAAGTGGGCGGCATCTTCGGCCGCGGCCTGCTGCACAAGGAAGGCGTCGAGGCGGTCTGGGTCTGGGACCTGAAATTCGCCGACTCCGACGGCGGCGCGGCAGCACGCGCCGCCGCCGAAGCCGGCGGCCTGCGCGTCGCCTCGGGCATGCAGGCGCTGTGCGCCGCGTCCGATCTGCTGATCTCGGCCGTGACCGCATCCAGCACCTTCGCGGTGGCCGAGGAAGCGGCGCGGCATGCGCGGGCGGGCATGCGCTTTCTCGATCTCAACTCGGCCTCGCCCGGCACCAAGCAGCGGGCCGGCGCCGTGCTCGAAGCCGCCGGCGCCGGCTATGTGGAAGCCGGCGTGATGACCTCGGTGCCGCCCTACGGCATCCGCGTGCCCATGCTGCTGGGCGGCGCCCAGGCCGAGACACTCGCGGCCACGCTGTGCGCATGGGGCATGGACGCGCGCGCCGTGAGCGAGCGGCTCGGCGTGGCCTCGGCCATCAAGATGAGCCGCAGCATCATGATCAAGGGGCTGGAGGCGCTGGTGATCGAAAGCTACACCACGGCGCGGCGCTACGGCGTGGAGGCGCATGTGCTGCCCACGCTCGCCGAGACCTTTCCGCAGATCGACTGGGAGCGCCAGGGCGCCTACTTCTTCAGCCGCGTCGTGCAGCATGGCAAGCGGCGCGCCGAGGAAATGCGCGAAGCGGCGCAGACTGTTCGCGAGACCGGCTTCGAGCCTTTCATGGCGGCGGCCATTGCAGGCAAGCAGGACTGGGTGGCACAGCAGGCGCGCACCGGCCTCTTCGACGGACTGGACGCCAAGAGCCCGTGGCAGGACTACGCCGACCGCCTGATCGGCAGAGGGCAGGGCGGCGAGAAATGACGGCGCCCGCGATCCGTGGCCTCTGCTCGATGGCGACCCGGGGCTTGCTGCAGGAGCTTGCGGCCGCCCATTCGCAGCGCAGCGGCGTGCCCGTCTCCTTCCTGGCGATCGGCGGGGTCGAGGCGGCGCGGCGCGTGTCCGCGGGCGAGCCCTTCGACGTGGTGGTGCTGGCCTCGGATGCGATCGATGCGCTTGTCGCGCAGGGCAAGCTCGATGGCGGCGGCAAGGTCGACCTGGTTCGTTCGGGCGTGGCCGTGGCGGTGCCTGCAGGCGCGGCGCATCCCGATATTTCCACCGAGGACGCGCTGCGCAGCGCAGTGCGCACCGCCTCCGGCATCGCGTATTCGACCGGGCCGAGCGGCGTTGCCTTGATGGCGTTGTTCGAGCGCTGGGGCATCGCCGGCGAGATCCGCGCCCGCCTGGTGCAGGCGCCGCCCGGCGTGCCGGTCGGCGCACTGCTTGCACGCGGCGATGCCGCGCTCGGGTTCCAGCAATGGAGCGAGCTGATCGGCGTCGAAGGCGTCGACCTGGTCGGCCCCTTGCCGCCGGAGGTCCAGATCACCACGGTCTTTTCCGCGGCGCCGGTGGGCGGCTGCGCGCAGCCGGCCGCGGTGCGCGCACTGCTCGAATCCATGCGTTCGGCAGACAGCGCCGAGGCCAAGCGCCGCCATGGCATGGCGCCGGCCTGAGGCAGGTTCGGCGCTGGTTCAGCCGCGCGCCTGGATCAGCTTCCAGCCATTGCCCGACGGATCGCGAAAGCCCGCGTCCACGGTGCCGTAGCGCTCCACCGGCTCCTGCGTGAATTCCACGCCCAGGCCGCGCATCCGCTCATAGGCGGCGCGGCAGTCGTCCACCCGCAGCACCAGCGGCGGCATCGCGCCCTTGGCGACGATGGCGCGCACCGCCTGCGCCGTGGCTGCATCGAGCACCGGCGGCCCGGGCCTGAACAGGCCAAGCTGGAACGACGGCTGCTCGGGGTGCTGCACCGTGAGCCAGCGGTAGTCGCCGTTTCCCACGTCCGTGTGGACGCGGAAGCCGAGCTTCTCGACATAGAACGCCAGCGCCTCGTCCTGATCGTGCACATACAGACCGGCGACTTCAATGCCCTGATTCATGGAATCTCCTGTGGTTGTTCAGGCTCGTTTGTACCGTCCGCCGCGAGGCGCCGCTTCTCCGAAACTGCGGTCGTGAGATGGGGCCGGTGCGCGGCATTGACGATGCACACGGGCACCCGGCCGAGCTCTTGCGGCGTGGCCTTGGCGCGCGCGCGGATCGCGCTCGGGCTGCTGCCGGTGATGTCGCGGAAGGTGCGCCCGAAGGTGCCCAGGCTGGCCCAGCCCGTCTCGAAGGCGATGTCGGTGATCGGCCGGTCGCTCTCGCGCAGCAGCGCCATCGCGCGCTCGATGCGGCGCGTGAGCAGGTACCGGTGCGGCGGCGTGCCGAAGGCCTGCTTGAACGATCGCGCGAAGTGGGCCTCCGACACGCCGCTCACCTGCGCCAGCCGTTCGACCGGCCACTCCTCGTGCGACGCGGCGTCCATCCGGTCCTTGGCGCGCAGCAGCCGCCGCAGCAGTGCGGGGTCCTGGATGATCGGGTCGATGGCCATCGCAAAATTATCGCGGACGCGCGTGCGGCGGCTGGAGGCGCTATCCTGCCGTGGATCGCAACTGGCGTTCGTATCTGCCCCATTCAGGAGACCCAAGATGATCAGCAAGAACACGATTTGTCTCTGGTACGACGGCACCGCCCTGGATGCCGCCAAGTTCTACGCAGAGACTTTCCCCGACAGCGCCGTGGGCGCCGTCCATCGCGCGCCCGGCGACTATCCCTCGGGCAAGGAGGGCGACGTGCTGACGGTCGAGTTCACGGTGATGGGCATCCCCTGCCTGGGCCTGAACGGAGGCCCGGCGTTCAAGCACAGCGAGGCCTTTTCGTTCCAGGTCGCGACCGACGACCAGGCCGAAACGGACCGCTTGTGGAATGCGATCATCGGCAACGGCGGCCAGGCCAGCGCATGCGGCTGGTGCAAGGACAAGTGGGGATTGTCGTGGCAGATCACGCCGCGCGCCCTGACGGCCGCCATCACCGATCCCGACCCGGCGGCAGCCAAGCGAGCGTTCGAAGCCATGATGGAGATGACAAAGATCGACATCGCCGCGATCGAAGCGGCTCGGCGCGGCTGACGCGCAATTCAACACAGTGGCGGCCACAAGCCGCCGAACCATGATCACCCTGCACCACTGCGTCAGCGCACGCTCGTTCCGCCCTCTCTGGATGCTCGAAGAGATCGGGCTTTCCTACGAACTCAGGATGCTGCCCTTTCCGCCGCGCGTGCTGTCGCGGCCGTACCTCGAGGTCAACCCGCTCGGCACGGTGCCGATGCTGGCCGACGGCGCCATGCGAATGACCGAATCGGCCGCGATCTGCCAGTACCTGGCCGCACGCTTCTCGGCGGGCCAGCTCGATGTGGGCCGCGACGAGCCGGACTTCGGGCCGTACCTCAACTACCTTCACTTCGGCGAGGCAACCTTGACCTTTCCGCAGACGCTCGTGTTGCGGTACGCGCACTTCGAGCCGGCGGAGCGAAAGCAGCCGCAGGTGGCCGACGACTATGCCAAGTGGTTCCTCGCGCGCCTGCGAACGCTGGAGCCGCTGCTCGCCGAGCGCGAGCATCTCTGCGCGGGCCGCTTCACCGCGGCGGACGTGTCGGTCGGCTATGCACTGCTGCTGGCCGAGCACCTGGGTCTGGCCGAGCGCTTCACACCGGCGGTGGCGGGCTACTGGGAGCGCTTGCAGGCGCGACCGGGCTTCAAGGCCGCCATGGCCGCGCAATCGAGAGCGGCCGAGGTGCAGGGGGTCTCCTTGACCCCTGCACCCGACATCAGGCCCGACAGGCCCTGACGGGCGGCCGCGGCCCCAAGCGCCTACGCAGCTTCAGCCCCTGGCAGCAGTTGCGGGTTGTAGATCGCCTCCCACAGGTGCCCGTCCGGGTCCATGAAGTAGCCGGCATAGCCGCCGTAGAAAGTGTCCGCCGCGGTTTTCACCACCGTGGCACCGGCCTTCGCGGCTTGCTGCATCACGGCGTCCACTTCGGCCTTCGACATGACGTTGTGCCCGAGGGTGAATTCGAGGGACCCGCCCGCGCGCAGCGGAAGGCCGGCATCGGCCGCGATGCTCGAGCGCGGCCACACGGCCAGCTTGAGACCGTCCTGCAGGTCGAAGAAGGCGACGGCGCCGTTCTCGAACTCCCTGCCCACGATGCCGTTGGTGGGCAGGCCGAGCCCGTCTCGATAGAAGGCGACAGCTCTCTCCAGGTCCTCGACGCCGAGGGTGATGACGGTGATTCTTGGTTGCATGCAGATCTCCAAAAACGATGTGGCGCGCGTCAGGCCGCATGCCCGAGTTCAGCGCGAAATGCGCGCAGCGCCTCGCAGCTTGCAGCGGGCGCCTCGATGGGAAGGAATTCGCCGCTGCCGCTGATGAGCCGCGATCGAAGATTCGCGGCGCCGGCCTTGCGCAGGCCTGCTACATAGTCATCGATGTCGCGGCCGCCGGCGTCGCCGCGCAAATACAGGATGGGCGTGTCGATGCGAACAGGGCCCGCGTTGCGTTGCGCGGCGCTCTCGAGCGCCCGGTACCAGTCGAAGCCGGCCTTCAAGGCTTCGGGCCGCTGGTAGGCGCGCGTCCAGTCGTTCCGGATCTCGTTCGTCAGCGCATGCTTGTCGCCCGCGAGCAGGTCGTAGAAGTAATCGAAATAGGCGCGTTCGCGTCCGCTCACCAGCCGTTCGGGCAGCTGCGGTATCGCATGGAACGCGAAGTGCCAGATGCGGGGCTCGGCGACGAGCCTCGACCACGGTGCAATGCCGGGGATGACGGTGTTCATGACCACCGCACCGGCGATGCGTGCGCCGTGCTCCCGCGCCGCTGCAAATGCGAGCATGCCGCCGATGTCCACGCCCGCGAACACGATCGAATGCGCGCCCAGCGATTCGGCCGCGCGCAGCAGGAGGCCGGCGAGTGCATGCAGCTCGCAGGGCGATGGGCCCGGCGGCAGGCCGAGCGATCCGCCGATGCCGGGCAGGTCGAAGGCGATGGCATGGGCGTCCCTTCCCAGTTCATCGAGCACCGGGTCGTAGATCGACTTCGATTGCGGCCAGCCGTGCAGCAGGATGAGCCACGGCGATCCCGCGTCGCCGGCGCAGCGGTAGGAAAGGGTCACGCCGTCGATCGAAAGCGTGGATTCGCGGGCCATGGGTGCTTGCTCCTTCGAGAAGCACCGTATCCCTCGCGAAGCCCGTGCTGATCAGCCTCGCCCGCAGCCGGATGTAGGCCGTTTACTCGCCTGCGGCTTGGCTGCGCGGCCGGTCCAGGATCAGCGTGGCCGCCTCGCTTGCGCTGACGACCGCCGAATCGATGACGAGGCGGCTGGTGGTCCAGGCCTCGTATTCATGGCGCGCGACTGCCTCCCAGGTCGGCGGAACGTGGCCCGAAATGTCAGCCTTCCGGCTCTCCACGCGCCTGCGGTGCTCGACGGGGTCGGAGCACACGATCTCGAGCTCGAGCAGGCCCGAGGATGTGCTGGCTGCCACTGCACGCCATGCCTCGCGGGTGACCGGGAGCGGATTGACGCAATCGGCGATCACCGACATGCCGAGCGCGAGATTGGACCGGGCAAGCTCGCAGGCCACGGCGTAGCCGGCGGGGCCCACTTCCTCGAGAGCCGCCGATCGGATGAGCGCTTGCTCGATGGTGTCGATGCGCAGATAGGCGCAGGGGAAGCGGGCAGCGAGTTCGCGCGCGATGGTGGTCTTGCCGGTGCCCGGCAATCCACCGAGAACCATCAGCATCGGCTTCGCCGTGCGCGTGATTCCCCCGATCAAGGCGCCACCCGCAGGCGTTGCTCCCTCGGCCGCTCCATCGCGGCCGACGAGGGGCTGAAGCCCAGCCTGGCAAAGAACTCGGCGGCACCCGGCCGGCCGGCCCGCAGCACCCATGTCATGCCCGTCTCCGAACCCAGGATGTGCCGGACCAGCGCTTGCCCGATGCCCTGACGGCGCAGCGGCTCGGCGACCACGACCATGGACAGGTATCCGTTGGAGATGCCATCGCCGATGGCGCGCGCAAAGCCGACGATCTCGCCGTCCGCCGACAGCGCAACCACCGCCTGCTGCGACGCCGAGATCAGCCGGCCGAGATGTGCGGCATCGGCGATCCGGTGCGCCCATCCGTTGGCGCAAAGAAGGCGATGGATCGTGTCGGCATCGGAAGCCGCGGCGCTGCGAATCTGCATATCCGCTCCTCGAGAATTCAATGGCATCGAGGGCGACTGTAGCCGCTCGCGCGGCTGCGATCAGTCGCGGTCTTCGCGATAGTGGCGGTAGTGCTCGCGCCGCTCCCATTCGCGGCGGCGCCATTCATGGCGCGCTGCGCGGCGTTCTTCCCAGCTCGGTCCCGGCTCGTAGTAGACGGGTGCCGGTGCAACGTAGGCGGGCGCCTGATAGCGCACCGGCGGCGCCGGCTCGTAGTAGACAGGGGCCGGCCGCGAATACACAGGCGCGGGCTCGTAGTAGACCGGTGCCGGCTCGCTCACCACCACGCCGGGCACCGACACGCCGATGGACCAGCTGGTGCCCGCGGTTGCGGCGGCCACGCCGAAAAGAGCGCCTGCGGCAATCGTGCCCGAGAGAGCCAGCTTGAGAACGGTTCGAGTAAAGGTCATCTCATCTCCAGAGATATGGGATTGCTCCCGATGCCTCTACCAACGTTCGGCCGAGCAAGATCGCACACATCGCTTCGGTGAAGAACATTTCAAGATGTCACGCGAAAACCCCGGAAAGCCGCATGGCAGACTCCGTTCCTGCTTCCCATCCTTCTTTTTTGCCGGCATTGCCGTGCCGAAAGACCTTCCATGCTTGAACTGCTGACGGATCCCCAGGTCTGGATCGCCTTTGCGACCCTGACCGCGCTCGAGCTCGTGCTGGGCATCGACAACATCATCTTCATCTCGATCCTGGTCGACAAGCTCCCGCCAGCCAAGCGCGAGTTCGCACGGCGCGTCGGCCTCTTCATGGCCATGTTCATGCGCATCGGCCTGCTGCTGGTGCTCGCGTGGATCGTGGGGCTGGTCGCGCCGCTTTTCTCGGTGCTCGGCAAGGACATTTCGGGGCGCGACCTGATCCTGATCCTGGGCGGGCTGTTCCTGATCTGGAAGAGCACGAGCGAGGTCCACCAGTCGCTGGAGGGCGGCCATGAGCAGAAGTCCAGCGCGGTCAAGGCCACCTTCGCGGGCGTCATCCTCCAGATCATGGTCATCGACCTGGTGTTCTCGCTCGATTCGATCATCACCGCAGTCGGCATGGTGGACGACGTGCGGGTGATGATCGCCGCGGTGATCGTGTCGGTGTTCCTGATGATGCTGTTTGCCGGCCCGATCGGCCGCTTCGTCTCGAACCATCCCACCATCAAGATGCTGGCGCTGGCCTTCCTGGTGGTGGTGGGCGTGGTTCTTGTCGCGGAGGGCTTCGGGCACCACGTGCCCAAGGGCTACGTGTACTTTGCGATGGCCTTCTCGCTGGCCGTGGAGATGCTCAACATCCGGCTGCGCAAGAAGGCGGCCAAGGCCGTGGAGCTGCATCCGCCCCATATTCCGGGCGACTGAAGCCCCTCGGCGCTCAGCCCGGAATGTTCGGCTCGACCAGCTGGGCGAGCGCGACAAGCGACTCCTGCCAGCCCAGGTAGCACATCTCCACGGGAATCAGGTCGGGGATGCCTTCCTGCACGACGGACATGTCGGTGCCGCAGGACACGGCCGTGAGCGTCACGGTGGTCTTCATGGTGCCCGGCAGGTTGGGATCGTCGAAGCTCGCGTCGTAGGCAATGCGCTGGCCGGGAACGAGCTCCAGGTACTTCCCGCCGAACGAGTGGCTGTGGCCACTGCCAAAGGCGGTGAAGGACATGCGCCAGGCGCCGCCGACCACGGGGTCCATGCTGTGGACCTTGCCGGTGAATCCGAAGGGCGGCAGCCAGCGCTCGAAGGCGCTGGGCTCGATGAAGGCGCGGTAGAGCCGCTCGGGCGGAGCGCGCAGTACGCGGTGCAGGCGGACGGTGTTGGTAGTAGCCATGGCTGTGTTCTCCTGAAGTGCAGAGGATGACCCTCCACTGGCACGACGAACGAGGCTGCGGAAAATCGACAGCGAACTGTAGCGCCGTACGATAAAAATTATTTGTAGCCGAAAGTTTGCAGTTTTTTTGGCCTGCGCGCCGCCGGGGTTGCGGGCACCCACAGGCCCTCGTCGCAGTGCTCGTCGTCTTCCAGGCGAATCCTGCAGATTCGCATGCCGCATGCATACTCCGCGCGATGATGAAGAACCCGCACCACGACTGCTGCGTCTTCGGCTCGCCCTGGGAGGGCGTGCATGGCACCCGCATCTCGAGCCAACGGCGCTACGGCAGGCATTGGCATGCCACCTTCGGCATCGGCGTCATCGACGAAGGCGCCCAGCGCTCGGCCAGCGGGTGCGGCGAGGTCGAGGCCCATGCCGGCCATCTCATTGCGACGAATCCGGGCGAAGTGCATGACGGGCGGCCGTTCGGCGCGCCGTTCCGGCGCTGGCGCATGCTGTATCTCGAACCCGCTGCGATCCGATGGGCCGTGGATGCGGCTGCAACGGGCGCGGCGAACGAGGACATGGCCCTGGTCCGCCCCGTCATCAAGGACGAGGGGTTGCGGCGCATGCTCGGCGAGCTCCTGCGGCTGCTGGAGGCGCGCACTGCCGCGCCGCAGCGGGCAGAAGTGGATGCACTGCGCTGCGAGGAGCTGCTCGTGCAGACCTGCACCATGCTCGCCTCGCGCCACGGTGCGCAAAGGCTGCCCACGTGCGCCGCATCGGCCGACGTCTCGCAAGCGCGCGACATGCTCGCGGACTGCCTTGCGCAGCCGCCCAGCCTGGCGCAGCTCGCTGCGTCTTCGGGGCTGAGCAAATACCAGCTGCTGCGGCGCTTCAAGGCGGTCCATGGCGTTACGCCGTTCGCGTGGCTGCTGCAGCAGCGCGCGGAAGTGGCGCGCGGCCTCATCCGGCGCGGCGCCGCACTGGCGGATGCGGCCGTGGCGACGGGCTTTGCCGACCAGAGCCACATGACGCGCGCGTTCGCACTGCACTTCGGCTTCACGCCTGGTGCATGGCAGCGCGCCTGGGCGGCGCCCGCACGGCTGCAATAGCGTTCAAGACACGCCGCCGCGCCCGCGACACACTGGGCCATGCACTCTTTCTTCTTCTCTCATTCGCCGGAAATCTGGCAGCGCCATCCCGAACTGGTGCCTGGCGTCCTGCTGGCCCAGGGCATCCACCGAAACACCTGCGTGCAGGCGCAGGTGGCGCACTACCACGGCGTGGCGCGCGCACGGCTCGAAGCCGTCGGCTCGGAAGCCGATCTTCCGGAGATCCAGGCCTGGCGCAGCAGCTTCGCGCGCATGGGCCTCAAGCCCACGCAGTACCGGTGCGCCTCCGAGTCGCTGCTGCGCCGGTTCAGGAAGGAAGGCGCGCTGCCGCCGATCCATCCGCTGGTCGATTTGTGCAACGCGCTGTCGCTGGCCTTCGCGATTCCGATCGCGGTGTTCGACCTGTCGAAGGTGGCCGAGGGGCTGCAAGTGCGGTGCGCCGACGGCAGCGAAAGCTACCTCGCGTTCTCGGGCGAAACGGAAACGCCCGAACGCGGCGAAGTCGTCTTTGCGGATGCCGCAGGCTGCGCGCATGCGCGGCGCTGGACCCATCGCCAGAGCGCGCTTTCGGCCGTGCGCGATGAAACCTCCCGCGTCCTCATCGTGGCCGAGGCCCTGCATGCGGATGCCGCCAACGATGTCCGGCAGCTGCTGGATGCACTGTCCCGGGCATTGGCCGAGACCTGGGCGCCGCCGGCCGCGAGCGCGCTGTTGCGGCAAGACGCGCCCCGCCTGGTGTTCTGAAAAGCGGCCGTCCCCCGAGGCGCCCGGTCAGGCGCGCCGCTTGAAGAGCGCGGACGCGCCGCTCGCGTGCGCCACATCCTCGGCCGTGGCCAGCAGGGCCGGGCCCAGCGCGAGCATGCGTTCTTCCGTCAGCCGCACCAGCGGACCGGCGATGGTGATGACGCCGATCACCGCGCCGTTGCCGCTGCGCACCGGGGCGGCCATGGCCGTCATGGCGGGCGCGAACACCTCGTTGATCATCGCGAAGCCGCGCTTGCGGGCCGCGCGCAGGTACACCAGCAGTGCCTTGACGGTGGTCGGCGCCTTCGGGCCGTAGTCCTCGGGCTTGCCGAAGCCTTGCCTGGCGACCAGCTGGAGCGCCTGTTCGTCCGTCATGGTCGACAGCCACGCGTGGCCCGCGGAACTGCACGAGAGGTTGACCGAGAGGCCCATGTCGGGGTCGTAGCGCAGGCCGCGCACGGCGCCTTGCGCCTTGGCGACGAAGGTCAGCTCGTCGCCGTCGACCACCGCCAGCCGCACCAGCTCGCCCGATTCGGCCGCGAGCCGGTCGAGCAGCGGCTGTGCCACGTCGACGATGCCGCTGTTGCTCAGGAAGCTCAGGCCGAGCGACACCAGCTTGATCGTGAGCATGTAGTCGCCATGGCTCTGGTCCTGCCGCACATAGCCGCAGCGGATCAGCTCGCCCAGCAGGCGGTGGGTGGCGCTCAGCGGCATCTCCAGCTCGGCGGAGAGCGCGGAAAGCGCGCGGCCTTCGGGGTGGCCGGCCAGGTGTTCAAGGACCTTGAAGCTGCGTTCGAGGATGGCGCTCATGTCGTTGGAAAGAAGGGGAAGCAGGCGCCACTCTAGCTCTTTTGCCAAGTGTTTTCACTAGTGGAAAAGATTTCCACTTCAGTCCTAAGATCGCGCCGCATCACCTTGCTGGAGAACCATCTTGAGAAAGCTTCATCGCTCGCTGGCAGCCGCCGGCCTGGCCCTCGCATTGGCCGTTCCGGCGCTTGCGCAGGAGGCGCAGGAACGCGTCATCCGCTTCGGCCACCTCAACAACGCCGACCACCCGGTGAGCTTTGGCGTGAAGCGTTTTGCCGAGCTGCTGGCGGCCAAGAGCGGCGGCAAGATGAAGGTGCAGGAATACCCGGCCTCGCAGCTGGGCAACGAGATGCAGCAGCAGTCGGCGCTGCAGGGCGGCGTGCAGCAGATGTCGGCGCCGGCCACCACTTCGCTCGCGGGCATCGTGAAGGAGTTCGGCCTCGTCGACTTTCCGTTCGCGGTCGGCAACTTCGCGCAGGCCGATGCGCTGCTCGACGGCCCGCTCGGGCAGGCGCTGGTTGCGAAGCTGCCGGAGAAGGGCCTGGTCGCGCTGGGCTACTGGGACCTGGGCTTTCGCAACGTCACCAACAGCAAACGCCCGATCACCCGGCCCGAAGACCTGGAGGGCCTGAAGATCCGCGTCATTCCCAACCCGGTGTTCCTGGAGACCTTCAAGTCCTTCAAGGCCAACCCGGTGCCGATGCCCTTCGCGGAGCTCTACGGCGCGCTCGAGTCGAAGGCGGTCGACGGCCAGGAGAACCCGTACTCGGTGATTCTTTCGAACAAGTTCTTCGAGGTGCAGAAGTTCGTGAGCGCCACCAACCACGTGTACGCGGCCAACATCGTCCTGGTCAGCAAGAAGTTCTGGGACACGCTCAATCCCGCCGAGCAGAAGATGATGCGCGAGGCCGCAGACGAGGCCCGGGGCTACCAGCGCCAGGTGAGCCGCGCCGCCGCGCAGCGCGCCGTGGGCGAGCTCCAGGCCAAGGGCGCGAAGTTCAACGAGGTGGCGCCGGCCGAGCAGGCCCGCATGCGGCAGATTGCGAGGCCCGTCATCGAGCGCTTCGCCGCGAGCTACGACCCCGCCGTCGTCAAGCTCTACAACGACGAACTTGCGCGCATCCGCAAATAGGAAAGAAGCCACGGAATGAAGATCCTCGTCCTGCACGGCCCCAACCTCAACCTGTTCGGCCGCCGCGAACCCCACATCTACGGCACCACCACGCTGGCCGAGATCGACGCCATGCTGCACAAGCTCGCGGGCGAACTCGGCGCCACGCTGGAGACCATCCAGTCGAACCACGAAGGCGTGCTGGTGGACTTCCTGCACACGCACATCGATGATGCGCAGGGCGCGCTGGTCAATCCGGCAGGCCTCACGCAGCACGGCGTTCCGCTGCACGACGCGATCAAGGCCATGCCGTTTCCGACCATCGAGGTGCACATGTCGAACATTGCGGCGCGCGAGGCCTGGCGCGCGCACTCGATCATCTCGCCGGCCGTCAAGGGCACGGTCCAGGGCCTGGGGCCGCAGTCGTACCTGGCCGCGCTGCGCGCGCTGGTCGAGATGCAGCAAAGGCAACCGGCCGGCGCTTGAAGGGAGCCCCGGCGGAACACACGAAGGAGACTCCCATGAAAGGCTCGAAGCAGAAATGGCTGGCGCTGGCCATCGCGGCCTTCGCCGCATTGGCGGCGGCCGGTGCCGGCGCGCAGGTCAAGGAACGCACGCTCAAGTTCGCGTTCCAGAACCAGACCGGCCATCCGCAGGCGCAGGGCGCGCAGAAGTTCGCCGACATCGTCGCGGCCAAGTCCGGCGGCAAGATCACGGTCAAGCTGTTTCCGGGCGGCACGCTCGGCGGCGACCTGCAGACCGTGTCCGCGCTGCAGGGCGGAACGGTCGAGCTCACGGTGCTCAACGCCGGCATCCTTTCGGCGCAGGTCAGGGAGTTCGCAGTCTTCGACTTTCCGTTCCTCTTCAACAGCGGCAAGGAGGCCGATGCGGTCACCGACGGGCCCTTCGGCCAGAAGCTGATGGCCAGGCTCGACGACAAGGGCCTGCACGGCCTTGGCTACTGGGACCTGGGCTTTCGCAATCTCACCAACAGCAAGCGGCCGATCGCGGCGGCCGACGACATCGCGGGGCTCAAGATCCGCGTCATTCAATCGCCGATCTACATCGACCTGTTCAGCGCGCTGGGCGCCAACCCCGCGCCGCTGCCGTTCCCCGAGCTCTATCCGGCGCTCGACCAGAAGGCGGTCGACGGGCAGGAGAACCCGAACACCACCATCCTTGCCTCCAAGTTTGCCGAGGTGCAGAAGTACATCACCCAGACGCGGCACGTCTACAACCCGCAGGCGCTCCTGGTGAGCAAGAAGACCTGGGACGGCATGAGCGCCGACGAGCGGCAGATCCTCACCGAGGCCGCGAAGGATTCGACCGTGTTCCAGCGTGCGGCCTCGCGCAGCGCCGCCGACAGCGCGCTCGAGGCGCTCAGGAAGGCGGGCATGACCGTCTCGGAACTGCCGCCGGAAGAAATGGAGAAGCTGCGCGCCAAGGTGAAGCCGGTGATCGACAAGTATTCCGCATCGGTGGGCGAGGCCACGGTCAAGGAACTGATGTCGGAGATCGCCAAGGTGCGCAAGTAGCTCCGAGGCAGTCCGTCTAGAGGGACTGGAGGGACGCGGCGCCGTCCAGCAATTCGATCTCCCGGAGCAGATCGGCGAGCGCCGCCCGCAGGAAGTCGAGCGTCGGTTCGTCATGGAGCCGGCCGTCGCGGATGCGCGTGGCAACGTTCGCAATGGCGACGTGCTGCCGCACCACGGGCCGCGCGAGCGTGGCGGCCAGGGCATCGCGGATCTGCGCCTGCGCGCGCACGCCGCCCGCGGTGCCGGGCGAGGCGGTCGCGATCAGGACCGGCTTGCCCTTGAGCGGCGAGGCGAAGCTGGGCCGCGATGCCCAATCGATCGCATTCTTCAGCACGCCGGGCATGCCGTAGTTGTATTCGGGCGAGCACAGGACCAGGCCGTCGGCCTCTGCAATCGCTGCCTTGAGCCGGGCCACGGCTGCGGGCGGCGCATCGCCGTCCAGGTCGGCGTTGTAGAGCGGAACATCGTTCAGCGCAAAGAGCTCGATGGTTGCCGGCGCAGGCAGCAACGGCTGCAGGCTGCGCAGCACCGCAGTGCAGTGAGAGTCGCGCCGGATGCTCCCGGAAATGCCGAGCAGGCGGATGCCGGCGATCGATGTGCTGCGTGTCATGGTGATCCCTTATCTCCAAAATCCAGAGTTTATGCATAAAATTAACTCCATGCACAAACCAGAAGTTACCGCCAACGAGCCGCCACTGGCCGAGCAGGCATTCAACCGTTTGCGGCAGGACGTCCTGGCCGGCACCTTCGAGGCCGGCGCCAAGCTCAAGCTCGACGAGCTCCAGTCGGCCTATGGCTACTCGAGCAGTCCGCTGCGCGAGGCGCTCAGCCGCCTGGCGCAGGAAGGGCTCGTGCGCGCCGACGAGCGCCGCGGCTTTCGCGTGGCGCCGATCTCCGAAGAGGACCTGGCCGACATCACGCGCATGCGCATCATGCTGGACGTGCCCGCGCTGCGCGAATCCATCGCGCACGGCGACGACGCCTGGGAGGCCACGGTACTCGCCGCTTTCCATCGGTTGGAGAAAGTCGAGTCGCGCCTGAGCGACGGGCCGGTCATTCTCGATGGCGAGTGGTCGCAGCTGCACCGCAGCTTCCACCTCTCGTTGCTGGCCGCCTGCCCGTCGCTGCGCCAGCGCGGCTGGGGCGCGAGCCTGTTCGACCAGGCCGAGCGCTACCGGCGGTTTTCCGCGCGCCACCGGAAGACCGCGCGCCGCAAGTCGAGCGAGCACAAGAAGATCATGGACGCCGCCTTGCGCCGCGATGCGGACACGGCCTGCGCGCTGCTGGAGGAGCACATCCTGAGCACGCAGCGCAACGTGATTGCCGCACTCAAGGCGGCCCAGGCCGCGCAATCCTAGGGACGCCAGAGCCCGCCACCGGAGACAGACAGCATGCTCAAGGTCGCACGACCCACGCCTTCGCATTTCGGCATCTTCGTCACCGACCTGGAGCGGATGGTGGCCTTCTATACCGAGACCTTCGACCTCACGATCACCGACCGCGGCGAGGGCCGCACCTTCAGGAACCAGCTGGTGTTCACGAGCGCGAGCCCCGACCAGCACCACCAGCTGGTGCTCGCCTCGGGCCGGCCGGCGGAGGCGACGTTCAGCACCGTGATGCAGATCTCGTTCGTGGTGCCGAGCATCCAGCACCTGCGCGACATCTCCGCGCGCGCCGAGGCCCGGGGCGCCACCAACATCCGCGGCCTGAACCACGGCAACGCGCTCTCGGTCTACATGCTGGACCCGGAAGGCAACACGGTGGAGATCTACGTCGACACGCCGTTCTACATCGCGCAGCCGCATGGCGATCCGCTCGACCTCACCAAGGACGACGAAACCCTCATGCGCGAGACCGAGGAGGCCTGCCGCAAGGACCCGAGCTTCATGCCGCTCGCGCAGTGGCAGGCGCAGTTCGAGTCGCGTTCGCCGGCCGCGCCCTGACTCTTCATCCAACCGCACATTTCAACCGGAGTTCCCATGAAGCTTTTGTCATTTGTCCATCAAGGCCGCGAAACCTGGGGCGCCGTCGTCGGCGACGGCGTGGTCGATCTCGGCAAGGCGCGGCCGCAGCATGCGGGCCTGGTCGACTACATCGCCTCGGGCGAGTACCTGCAGGCGGCGCAGCATGTCGAAGGACTGCCCATCGCGGCCAGGCTCGCCGACATCACCTACCTGCCGCCGATCCCCAGGTCCGAGAAGATCGTGTGCGCGGTGCGCAACTACATGGACCACCACCAGGAGGTGCTGGCCGCCGGCATGCATCGCGAGCTCTCCGAGCAGCCGCCGATCTTCCTGCGCGTGTGGCGTTCGCAATGCGCACACAACCAGCCGATCGTGCGGCCGCACGTGTCGGAATCGCTCGACTGGGAAGGCGAGCTCGCCGTCATCATCGGCAAGGGCGGGCGCAACATCGCCGAGGCCGACGCCTTCGATCATGTGGCAGGCTATTCCTGCTACAACGACGGCAGCGTGCGCGAGTGGCAGTTCCATGCCAAGCAGATCGCCTCGGGCAAGAACTTCGAGTCGACCGGCGGCTTCGGCCCCTGGATGGTGACGGCCGACGAGATCGCGCCCGGCCGCGAACTCAAGCTCGAGACCCGGCTCAACGGCGAAGTGGTGCAGAGCAGCCACACGGGCCACATGATCTTCAGCATTCCGAAGCTCATCAGCTACTCGTCGACCATCTTCACGCTCGCGCCCGGCGACGTCATTGCCACCGGCACGCCGGCCGGCGTGGGCTGGAGCAAGAAGCCGCCGCGCTTCATGAAGCCGGGCGACGTGTGCGAGGTCGAGATCGAAGGCATCGGCGTGCTGCGCAATCCCATCGTCCAGCAGGACTGAGGCCCCCGGACCCGGACCGCGGCGGCACAAGCCGCGGCCTTCATTCCACAACATTGGAGACAAAACCATGTGGCACAGACGCTCGCTCGTCGCCGCAGGCCTGGCCCTGGCCTGCGCGGCACCCCTTCACGGCCTGGCCCAGGGCTTCCCGGACAAGCCGATCAAGATCTACCAGGGCTTCCCGGACAAGCCGATCAAGATCTACCAGGGCTTTGCGGCCGGCGGCAACGCCGACACCATCGCGCGCGTGGTCAGCACGGAAATGGCCAAGGGGCTCGGCCAGCCCTTCGTGGTCGAAGCGCAGACCGGCGCGGGCGGCACCATTGCCTCGGGCACGGTGGCGCGCGCCAAGCCCGACGGCTACACGCTGCTGCTGGCCACGGGCGGCCACGCGGTGGCCGGCGCGCTCTACAACAAGCTCAGCTACCAGACAGTGACGGACTTCCAGATGGTCTCGACGATCACCTACTTTCCGTTCCTGCTGGTGGTGCGGGCCGACTCGCCCTACCGCGGGCTGGCCGAGATGCTCGCCGCGGCGCGTGCCGATGCGCGCGGCGTGTCGTACGGCTCGGCCGGCATCGGCTCCACGCATCATCTTGCGGGCGAGCTGCTGGTGAAGAGCGCCAATGTCGAGATGCTGCACATTCCCTACCGCGGCGATGCGGCCTCGGTGGCGGCGCTGCTCGGCGGCGAGGTGCCGATGATCATCGCGCCGCCCACGGCCGTGCTGGCCAACATCAAGGCCGGCAAGCTCCGCGCGCTGGCCACCACCGGCGCACAGCGCTGGAGCCAGATGCCCGAGCTGCCGACCGTGGCCGAGCAGGGCGTGCCCGGCTACGACGTGCGCTCCTGGGCCGGCTTCATGGCGCCCGCGGGCACGCCGCGCCCGGTCGTCGACCGCCTGCGCGCCGAAGCGCTCAAGGCCCTGCAGGCGCCGGCCGTGCGTGCGCGGCTCGAAGAAATGGGCGGTGAAGCGCGCGGCAGCACGCCCGAAGAAATGACCGCCATGGTGGCCGCCGAGCTCAAGCGGTGGACCGCCGTGGTGAACGATGCTCACATCCCCAAGCAATAAGGACCCCTCCATGTCCCTGATCGACATCCGCAAGCGCAGTCTTTGCATCGAGACCATCTACCACGAGGGCGGTCCGCCGGCCGCGACGCCGCTCAGGCTGGCGGCCGCCTGCGCGGTCATCCACAACCCCTACGCAGGCCGCTACGAGCCGGACCTGCTGCCCTTCATGGCCGAGCTGCGCGCGCTCGGGACGCTGCTGGCCACCGAACTGGTCGAGACGCTCGGGCGCGACAAGGTCGAGGTCTACAGCAAGGCCGCGATCGTTGGCGTGAACGGCGAGATGGAGCACGGCGCCGTCTGGCACGAAGCCGGCGGCTGGGCCATGCGCGAGGTGCTCGGCGAGCCGAAGGCGATCGTGCCGTCGGCCAAGGCGGTGGCCGCCACCGGCTACCGGCTGATGGTGCCGCTGCACTACATCCACGCCGCGTACGTGCGCAGCCACTACAACTCGATGGAGATCGGCATCCAGGATGCGCCGCGGCCGAACGAGATCCTGTTCGCGCTGGTGATGGGCACCGGAGGCCGCGTGCATGCGCGCCTGGGCGGGCTCACCAAGGACAAGGTGTCCGTGCACGACGGGCAGCGTTGATGTCGCGCCCCACGATGAAGGCGATCCAGCTGCAGGCACCGGGCGGCCCCGAGGTGCTGCAGCTCGTGGAACTGCCGCTGCCGCAGCCGCAGGCCGGCGAAGTTCGGGTCAAGGCCATGGCCATCGGCGCCGGCGGCCCCGACGTGCTGATCCGCAACGGCACCTACAAATGGATGCCGCCAATGCCGGCGATTCCCGGCAACGAGATGGCCGGTATCGTCGATGCCATCGGCCCTGGCGTCACCGCGCTGCAGGTGGGCCAGCGCGTGTTCGTGAGCGCGCGCGAGCTCGCGCAGCGCGGCGGCTGCTATGCCGAAGCCATCTGCGTGCCCGAGGCCGCGCCCTTCGTGCTGCCCGATGCGATCCGCTTCGAGGATGCCGTGAGCCTCGGCAACTTCCAGTTGGCGCTGGCCATGCTGTCGAGCAACGGCAACCTGCCGGCGCAATCCGTGCTGATTCCTGGCGCGGCCGGCGGCGTGGCCACGGCACTGGTGCAGGTGGCACGCGACCGCGGCTTGCGCGTGATCGGGACCGCGTCGACGCCGCAGAAGCGGGATTTCGCGCGGGCCAACGGCGCGCACGAGGTGATCGAGAGCGACCCGCAAGGCCTGACCGAGAAGGTCATGCAGCTCACCGGCGGACGCGGCGTGGACCTGGCCTTCGACCACCTGGGCGGCGATCTTTTCATCGCCTGCCTGCGCGCCCTTGCGCCGTTCGGCATGGCGGTTTCCTACAACATCGTCAACGGCCCACCGGCCGGTGACGTGTTCGAGGAGCTTCGGCGGCTGCTGGGCAGGAGCCTGGCCGTACGCACGTTCTCGATCCACGCCATCGACGCCGACGCGGCGCAGCGGCGCGGCTTCATGGAGGCCGCGATCGCGCTGATGGCGCAGGGACGCGTGCATGCGCCCCCCGCCACCTGCTTCGCGCTGGCGGATTCGCGCCGTGCACACGAAGTGCTCGACAGCGGAAGCGCGGTCGGCAAGATCGTGCTGCTGCCTGGCGGCTCGCCTCGTGACTAGGCAACGACGCGAGAACCCGCCGCGGGCGTCGGGCGCAGCGATTCAAAGCAGCGCGCTCCGGAACAAGGATCGCCGGCTGAACGCCTTGCCCGATTCAAGAAAAACGCCGTCGCCGGTGTAGTGGATCGTCTTCGGATGCCGGGGCGACTCGGCGGCGTGGGCTTTCACCACCTCGAGGATGAAGAAGTCGTACTTGCCGACCAGGCTGCGGTCGTGAACGCGGCATTCGAAGCTTGCGTGGCATTCGCCGATGAGCGGCGCCTCCACGCGCTCGGCATTGACTGCCGTGAGGCCGAAGACCGCGAACTTGTCGATCTCGGCGCCCGAGCTGTTGCCGATGCGCACGACCTCATCGGTGAGCGGCCGCGTGGGGAGGTTGATCACGCACTCGCCGCTGCGGCGGATCATTTCGAAGCTGTGGTTCGTGCGTGCGATCACGCAGCCGACCAGCGAGGGCGTGAACTCGATCACCGTGTGCCAGCCCAGCGTCATGATGTTGTTCTTCCCCTGCCATCGGGAAGACAGGAGCACGACCGGGCCCGGCTCCAGGAACCGGCGCACCTGGGAAACAGGGAAGTCCGCCTTGGCGAAAAGCTTTTTCTTTTTCGTCATTGCGATACCTTTTCGCATTCGGAAATGCGTACGGTACCGCGAAGCGCGTCTCAGCTCCTCCCCGCAATGAAATCCGGATGCCGCGCGCAGATCTCCGGCAGCGAGCTCAGCGTGCCGGAGAGATGCTCGCGCAGCGCCTTCTGCGCCGCCGCGCCGTCGTGCTTTGCAATGGCGCGCACGATGGCGCGGTGGTCGCGCAGGATCGCCTCGGTCTTGCCGGCCGTGGGCAGGTGCAGGCGGCGCAGGCGGTCCACGTGGCCCGAGACGCGGGACACCATGTCCCACAGGCTCGGCACGCCCGCGGCTTCATACATGAGGTGATGGAACTTGCGGTCGGCGCCGACGAAGTCGCCGTACTGCCGCGCCGCCGCCAGCGTGGCCTGCAGCGCGACCTGGGCCTGCAGCTGGGCCACGAGTTCGGGCGGCGCCTCTTCGGCCAGCTGGTGCACGATCTCGAGCTCGATCGAGCGGCGCAAAAAGTGCGCCTGCTTCGCGGCGTCGACGTCGATGCGGCTCACCAAGGTGGCGTGCTGCGGGAACACATCCACCAGGCCTTCCTCGGCCAGGCGCAGCAGGGCCTCGCGCACCGGCGTCTGGCTCACGCCGAAGCGGTCGGCCAGCTCCTGGCGGACCAGCACGGTGCCGGGCACGAGTTCGAGGGAAAGGATGGCACCGCGCAGCTTTTCGAGCACCTGGGGTGCTGCAAGGCGTGTGCGGTCGAGTCGGATCCGGGGGAGGGCTGTCATTCGTTCGAATTTTCGCTTTGACCGGGTGATATATTAGTGTTTTAATGTAGTTGATTCCACGAAGAATACCGGTTCCGCCCCGATGCCACGTTCCTACGACACCCTGCGCAGCGCCCGCTGGTTCGCGCCCGACGACTTCCGCTCCTTCGGCCACCGCTCGCGCGTGATGCAGATGGGCTATGCGCCCGCCGACTGGGTCGGCAAGCCGATCATCGCCATCGTCAACACCTGGAGCGACGCCAACCAGTGCCACTCGCACTTCAAGCAGCGCGTGGACGACGTCAAGCGCGGCATCTTCCAGGCGGGCGGCTTTCCGCTCGAGCTGCCGGCCATTTCGCTCTCGGAGAGCATGGTCAAGCCCACCACCATGCTCTACCGCAACTTCCTCGCGATGGAGACGGAAGAACTCCTGCGCAGCCATCCGGTGGACGGCGCGGTGCTGATGGGCGGCTGCGACAAGACCACGCCGGGCCTCACGATGGGCGCGCTCTCCATGGGGCTGCCGTTCATCTACCTGCCGGCCGGCCCGATGCTGCGCGGCAACTGGCGCGGACAGGTGCTGGGCTCGGGCTCGGACGCCTTCAAGTACTGGGACCAGCGCCGCGCCGGCCAGCTGAGCGACCAGGCCTGGCAGGAGATGGAAGCGGGCATCGCGCGCAGCCACGGCACCTGCATGACCATGGGCACCGCCGCCACCATGATGGGCATCGCCGAGGCCGTGGGCTTCACGCTGCCGGGCGCTTCGAGCATTCCGGCGGCCGATGCCAACCACGTGCGCATGAGCGCCGAGTGCGGCCGCCGCATCGTCGAGATGGTGTGGGACGACCTCACGCCCGCCCGCATGCTCACGCGCGCCAACTTCGAGAACGGCATCGCCTGCGCGATGGCCATGGGCTGCAGCACCAACGCCATCGTCCACCTGATCGCCATGTCGCGCCGCGCCGGCCATCCGGTCACGCTGGACGACTTCGATGCGGCGAGCCGCCGGGTGCCGGTGGTGGCCAACATCCGGCCGAGCGGCGACACCTACCTGATGGAAGACTTCTTCTATGCGGGCGGCCTGCCCGCGATGCTCGAGCGCATCCGCGGCCACCTGAAGACCGAGGCGCGCACGGTCAACGGCCGCACGCTCGGTGAGAACATCGTGGGCGCCGAGGTGTTCAACGACGACGTCATCCGCCCGCTCGCCAACCCCATCTATGCCGAAGGCGCGCTGGCCGTGCTGCGCGGCAACCTCGCGCCCGACGGCGTGGTGATCAAGCCCAGCGCCTGCGCGCCGCACCTGCTGCAGCACACCGGGCGCGCGCTGGTATTCGACGACTATCCGGCGCTCAAGCAGGCGGTGGACGATCCCGCGCTCGACGTGACCGGCGACGACATCCTGGTGCTGCGCAACGCCGGCCCCAAGGGGGCGGGCATGCCCGAGTGGGGCATGCTGCCGATCCCGACCAAGCTGCTGAAGCAGGGCGTGAAGGACATGCTGCGCCTGTCGGATGCGCGCATGAGCGGCACCAGCTACGGCGGCTGCCTGCTGCACTGCTCGCCCGAGGCGGCCGTGGGCGGGCCGCTGGCACTGGTGCGCACGGGCGACCGCATCACGGTGGACGTGCCCGCACGCACCATCCATCTCGAGGTGAGCGACGAGGAACTGGCCCGCCGCAAGGCCGCCTGGACACCGCCGCCTGCGCGCTACGAACGCGGCTACGGCTGGATGTTCGGCCGCCACATCCTGCAGGCCAACGAGGGCTGCGACTTCGACTTTCTCGAAACCACCTTCGGCCGGCCGGTGCCCGAGCCGGACATCTTTTGAAGACCTGAACGGAGACCCACGTGAATCCCCAAACCCGCGAGAAGCTGATGAAGGTCAGCACCGCCACCCTGTGCACGGCGCTGTTCAAGCGCGGACTGCGCAACCAGTTCATCCAGGACGTGCATCCGCTCGACCCGACGCTTCCCAACATGGTCGGCGAGGCCTTCACGCTGCGCTACATGCCGGCGCGCGAGGACCTGAACCCGATCACCGTGTTCAACGACCGCAGCCATCCGCAGCGCCAGGCCGTGGAGCAGTGCCCGGTGGGCGCGGTGCTGCTGATGGACAGCCGCAAGGACGCGCGCGCCGCCTCGGCCGGCGGCATCCTGGTGAGCCGGCTCATGAAGCGCGGCGTGGCCGGCGTGGTCACCGACGGGGGCTTTCGCGACAGCCCCGACATCGCGAAGCTCGGCTTTCCCGCCTACCACCAGCGCCCGAGCGCGCCCACCAACCTGACCTTGCACCAGGCGATCGACATCAACGTGCCGATCGGCTGCGGCGACGTGGCCGTGTGGCCCGGCGACGTGGTGGTGGGCGATGCCGAAGGCGTCATCGTGATTCCGGCGGCCATGGCCGACGAGGTCGCGGCCGAGGCCACCGAGATGACCGTCTTCGAGGACTTCGTGCAGGAGAAGGTGCTCGAGGGCCGCTCCATCCTCGGCCTCTATCCGCCGACCGACGAGCAAAGCCGCACCGAGTTCGCCGCCTGGCGCGAGGCCCGCGGGCGCTGACGCCGGCTTTTTTCCGACGACGACCAACGACAACAGAGACAACACCATGCCCTTCATCCAACGCGCCGCGGGCCTTTTGCTCGCCGCACTTGCATTGGCCCCGGCCGCGGCCCTCGCACAAGCCGAATGGCCCGCCGCCAAGACCATCACCTACGTCGTGCCCTTCACGGCCGGCGGCTCCACCGACATCGTGGGCCGCATCCTGTCGAACAAGCTGCAGGAGAGCCTTCACCAGTCGGTGGTGGTGGACAACAAGCCGGGGCAGGCCGGCGGCATCGGAGCGGCCTACGTGGCCAAGGCCGCGCCCGACGGCTACACGCTGTTCGGCGGCACCATCAGCACGCACGCCATCAACGCCAGCCTCTACAAGAAGCTGCCCTACGATCCGATGAAGGACTTCGAGCCCGTGTCGCTGGTCGGGCGGCTGCCCAACGTGCTGATCGTCAACAGCCAGCTCGGCGTGAACTCGGTGGCCGAACTCATCGCGCTGCTCAAGAAGGACGAGTCCAAGCGCACCTTCGCATCGTCCGGCGCCGGCACCTCGACGCACCTGGCGGGCGAGATGTTCGCCGACATGATCGGCGTGAAGCTCACGCACGTGCCGTACAAGGGCACGCCGCCGGCCATGACCGACGTCGCGTCGGGCCTGGTGCCCTTCATGTTCGACCAGGTGACGGCCGCGCTGCCGCTCGTCAAGAGCGGCCGGCTCAAGCTGCTGGCCGTGACCACCGGCAAGCGCATCGCGCTGGTGCCCGAACTGCCCACCATGATCGAGTCGGGCGTGCCGGGCTTCGAGATGTCGTCGTGGCAGGCGGTCTATGCGCCCAAGGGCACGCCCAAGCCCATCGTGCAGCGTTTGAATGCCGAGATCGTCAAGGCGCTGAAGCAGCCCGACGTGCAGGCCAAGCTCTCGGGCCAGCTGGCGATGGAGATCGTCGGCAGCACGCCCGAGGAACTGCGCGACCACATGGCGCGTGAGATCCCGCGCTGGGCCGAGCTGGTGAAGAAGTCGGGCGCGACCGCGGACTGAGAGTCTGCCTGGAGCTCCCACCCCTCTCGCGGCACATCAGACCGAAGCTTTCGCCGCCGACGCCGGGTCGGGTGCACGGCGAAAGCTCTTCAGGAGGCGGGCCTCAGTCGTAGCTGGCGGTCAGGCCGACCGACGAGTACGCGCTGCGCCCGTGGATCGCGATGTAGAAGTCGCCAGGCAGGGGATTGCTGATCGCGATGGCTTCGTTGCTGCCGTTTACGTAGGGGCGATAGTCCCAGGCCGTCAACGACGGAAGTGCGCCGAGGCGGACGTACATGTCGCCATCACCACCGCCGACGGGGCCGGTCATGTTGACGTTGAGTTGCGCGACGCCGGGTGGGACGGTGATCCTGTAGTAGCTCCAGCTGTCGGTGCCGCCGGCCAGGCCTTGGACGGCCTGGTTGTCCAGGAGCTGCACAAGGGGCGGCCGGGTGTCCATCTTGAAGGAGCGCACCATGACGTCCCACCCGGTCGCGGCAGAGGTGCTAACCCATGTCACTGCAAAATTTCCCACCGGGTCCATGGCCAGCAGCGGGTTGGCTCCAAATTGGGGTTGCGGCGGGTCGACTCGGAATTCGTCGGCAATTGGAGTTCCGTCGCTGCGAAATTGCCTGGCCGCCAATGTAGAGGTCTGGGGGCCACCGACCACGCCGCTCGATGCAATCCACGAAACGACAAAATCGCCGTTCTCTGCAACCCCCGGATTCGGCCAGGGTTGGCCTTCGTGGATGCGTTGGTTGACTCGCACCAATCCGCTGCTGGGGTTGCCATTCGCGTCATAGGGGCGGGCATAGATGTTCCAGGTGTAGTTGTCATCCTGGGAAGCACTCCAGCTGATGACGGATCTTCCGCCGGGGTCCATGGCAATGCGGCCGCCCGAACTGTAGATCGATCGGATGGCGCCGACGACAAGCGCCGGAGTCAGCGCAACACCTGCGCGGCTGAAGCGCTGGATCATGATGTTGGATTGGTTTGCCGTGGGACCGGGCCTGGTCGCAAATGACAATGCGATGTTTCCTGCATCGTCGGTGGCAATCGAACTGGGGCCGGAGAGTTTGTCCGGGGCATCCGATGCAACGATGACTTCGGGACCGATGGGAACTCCGCGGGTATTGAATCGCCTGATTGCAATCGTACGAGGCGCCCCTTCCGAGGCCGAGCGCGAGTAGGCGGCAGTGATGTTGCCATCCGTGTCCATGCTGGCGACCGTGCTCGATGAATCCGGAGTGGTTTGGAAACTGGAGAGCAGAGTGCCGCTTCTGTCATAGGCCGTGACTCTTCCCGGCTCGCTTCCGAAGACGAAGTTGCCGATGCGGTCGACCGAGAAATTCGCATACGCCGGAGGCGCCTGGATCAGGTGTTTGGTCAGATAAGGCGTTCCTGACGACCTGATTCTTTGAGCGTATGTGGCATTTGCCGCGGCGTCGGACCAGATCAGAAGTTTCTCGCCGTTCGATCCTGCGGAGAAGTAGACCGGACGCTGGTTGCCCGCGGTGGCGGTATTCACCATGAAGGGATCGCCGAGCGGCGCGGCCTGCGCCAGAGAAGCAGCGGCAAATCCCGACAGGCAGCCCAGTGACATCAAAAGTCGTCGCAGCAAGGTATGGGGCATGGATTCCTTCTTTCGCGATGGGCATCGGAGGGCTTCCCCCGATCCGCGGGAATCATGATGTCGGGGTCGATGAAGTTGTCAACGTAGAGTTAAGTTGCCATCAGCCTCTGCGTAAGTCTTTTCGCAGCGGTAGTGCACGGGTAGTTCGAACCGCGACCTCAGTACGGCAAACAGGTCGTGTGCGTGCTGCAGATGCGGGTATGGCGCGAAAGCCCAGCGTGGCAAGGATGCCGCCTTCTTGCAGGCTGGACGGAATTTGCGAAAAATACGGAAAACACGGAGATGATCGTGATCACTGTTCCTTCCACCGAGTTCGCCAAGAACTTCGGCCACTATCGCGAGATCGTCCAGGCCGAGCCTGTGGCAGTCACGAGTCACAACCGTGTGACGGGCTACTTCATCTCTCGGAAGGAGTTCGACGAGCTTGTGCGCCTGAAAGCTCGTGCCACGAAGGCCTATGCCGTGCAGGACCTACCCGAAGAGGCGATTCGGGCCCTTGCAAATAGCCGCATGGATGCGCGGCACGACACGCTGAACGAACTCCTGGCCGACTGAGCGAATGGCCTTTCCTGTGCCCGAGGTGGGCCTTGTGGTGTCCTTTGCCTATCTATGGAGTCACGAGCAACAGAGCGGAAGCACCGAAGGGGCAAAGAATCGCCCCTGCGTCATCGTGACGGCCGTGGAGGAAGACGAGGGGCAGGCCGTTGTCACAGTGTCGCCAATCACGCACTCGCAACCAGAGGATGCTTCGTTGGGAATCGAGATTCCACCAAGGGTTAAAAGTCACCTTGGGCTGCACGGCGAAAGGTCGTGGGTGATCTTGACCGAAGTCAATCGCTTCACGTGGCCGGGCTATGACTGCGGCCAATTGCGACCGGGGATTCGCGTGTCGATTACGGGTTCCTCCCGCCAGCCTTATTCGACCAGATCAAGGCGGGAATTCTGACCGCGATTCGTTCGGGAAAGCGAGCCACCACGTCAAGGGATTGAGACCGGATCGGTCGACCGTGCGCGAACTCGAAGGCCTTCCGCGCCGCGCCCGCACCCAACCGTCTGCCGCGCCCCCCGCATTCACCCGAAACCTTCAAGCCGCCAGCCGCCGCTCCTCGCTGCCCAAGGCCATACCCTCGGTATCGAAGAAATGAAGCGAGGCCGGCGCGATGGCCAGGCGCAGGGTGCCCGAGAGGTCCGCCGCAGCATCGGGCGCCATGAGCACCAACTCGCCAAGCGACGAGCGCAGATAGCAGTACGCGCGATCGCCCAGCTGCTCGATCGCCAGCGTTTCGCAGCCCTGCAGTTCGAGCAGCACTTCGCCGGGCGCAGGTTCGCCGATGCGGGCCTGCTCGGCGCGAAAGCCCAGCATGACGGGCTGGCCCGGCACGTGGCGCGGGATCTGCACGCGGGCATCGCCGAGCCGCAGCCGCGTGCCGTTCGCGTCGGCCTGCGCGGCATCGATCTTGAAGAAGTTCATGCGCGGCGTGCCGATGAAGCCGGCCACGAACAGGTTGGCGGGCGAGCGGTACAGCGCGAGCGGCGAGCCCACCTGCTCGATGCGGCCCTTGCGCAGCACCACGATCTGGTCGGCCAGCGTCATGGCCTCGGTCTGGTCATGCGTCACGTAGACGGCGGTGGCCTTCAGCGTGCGCTGCATGCGCGCGATCTCCAGGCGCAGCTTCACGCGCAGCTCGAGGTCGAGGTTCGACAGCGGCTCGTCGTAGAGGAACACCTCGGGCTTGCGGATCATCGCGCGGCCCATCGCCACGCGCTGGCGCTGGCCGCCCGAGAGCTGGCGCGGATAGCGCTCCAGGAGCGGCGTGAGCTCGAGCTTGTGCGCGATCTCGTCCACGCTGCGCTCCTGCTCGGCGGCCGTGGCCTTGGCCATGCGCAACGGAAAGGCGAGGTTCTGCCGCACCGTCTTGTGCGGATAGAGCGCGTAGTTCTGGAACACCAGCGCGCAGCCGCGCTCGGCGGGCGGCACATCGTTCACCACGCGGCCGCCGACCAGCACCTGGCCGCCGCTCGGCGTCTCCAGCCCCGCGATCATGCGCAGCAAGGTCGACTTGCCGCAGCCCGAAGGCCCGAGCAGCACCGTGACCTGGCCGTCGGGCATGGTGAGATCGATGCCGGGGATCACCTCGACATCGCCGAAGCGCTTGCTGATGGATTGGAGTTGGATCTCTGCCATGGTGGTGGGTTGCTTGCTGATAAGGAGGAGGTCAGGCCGGCGGCGTGGCGCCCGACCTGGCGACCCCGCGCTGGATGTTCGATTCGGTGAGGCCGAGCAGCTCTTCCATGGCCTTGCGCGCCGCGGCCGGCTTGCGGGCCCAGATCTGGTCGAGCACCGCGCGGTGCATCGGCAGGCTCTTGCGTGGCGCGCCCGGCTGGCGCGTCGACAGCTCGAAGGACATGCGCAGCGCCGCCTCGATGGTGGCGCCGAAGGCCACCAGGAACGGATTGCCGGTGGCGCTGAGGATCGCCTGGTGAAAGCTCAGGTCCGGCCCGGCATAGGCCACCGGGTCCATGCCGGCGGCATCCATCAGGCGGTAGGCGCGCTCGATCGCGGCAATGGCCGCGTCGGGCGCCGAAGCGGCCGCAATCTCGCAGGCGGCCGGCTCGACGATGCGCCGCAGCTGCATCAGGTGCTGCGCCATCTGCGCGCGGTCGTGGCCCGACCAGGTCCAGCGCAGCACGTCCTCGTCGAGCATGTTCCATTGCATGCGCGGCAGCACCCGCGTGCCGGCCTTCTGGCGCGACGCGAGCAGGCCCTTGGCCTTCAGCCGCGTGAGCGCCTCGCGCACGGAGGTGCGGGCCACGCCCAGTTGCTCGGCCAGTTCGACCTCGGTCGGCAGTGTCGATTCGTCATCCCATTCGCCGCCGATCACGCGCCGCGCGAGCGCCTCCGTCACGGCCAGCGGACCGCGCCGGGCAGGCGTCTCCGGGGCGGCGGGTTTCTTCGGCGTTTTGGTTTTATGGTCTGACATATTTATTGATGGAATGAGATTATATGGATGAGTGGCGCAGGGAATTTCGGGTTTTCCATGATCTTTGGAATCTTATTTGTCTGTCATATTCGCTTCCACGAGCAAGTTGAACATGCCGGCCGCCCTCGTTGCGCCGCGTGATTCTGATCGAAAGAGAGACAAGCATGAGCCTCCTGCAATCCCCCGCCGTCGACACGCAGCGCCGCCGGTTGATCAAGGCCGCGGCCGCCACGGCGGTGGCCGGCGCCGGCAGCGCGCTGGCCTTTCCCGCCATCGCGCAGGCCAAGCCCTTTGCCGGCCTCAAGCTGCGCGGCGCGGCGTACCAGCACGGCTTCTTCAACATCCTGCGCAAGTACATCCCGGAGTTCGAGCAGCAGACCGGCATGACGGTCGACCTCCAGCTGTCGGCTTTCCCGGTCTACAACCAGCAGGCCGACCTGGAGCTGTCCTCGGGCGGCAGCGCCTGGGACTTCTGCAACGTCACCTTCATCCTTGCCGCGCGCTGGGTCGCGGCCGGCCTGCTTGCCAACCTGAGCGACTTCGCAGCCGACCGCAAGCTCACTCCCGCCAGTTGGAACCCGGACGACTTCGTCAAGGGCGCGCAGCTGCCGTACCTCGACAAGGCCGGCAAGGCCTACGGTTTCGCATGGGAAGGCGGCGCGATGCTCATGGGCATGAGCCGCACCGACCTGATGAAGAAGCGCGGGGTCGAGGCGCCGCAGACCTTCGACGAGCTGATGAAGGTCTGCGAGGCGGTGCACGGCCAGGACGGCGTGACGGGCTTCGTGAGCTCCAACCTGCACCACTGGTTCCTGCCGCCGTACATCCACGGCTTCGGCGGCGACCTGTTCGCGAATCCGCCCGCGGACATCAAGCCCACGCTCGACTCGGCCGCGGCGGTGCAGGCGGCGGGCTTCTATTCGACGCTGCTGTCCAAGTACAGCCCGCAGGGCGTGCTCGGCTACACCGAGGATCAGGCGCGCGCCGCGCTGATCGGCGGCCGCTCGAACATCTTCATCCATTCGAGTTCCTGGGTCACGGCAATGCTGAGCTCGCCGGAGAGCAAGGTGAAGGACACCGCGCGCGTGGTGCGCATGCCAGCCGGGCCGAAGGGCGACTTTCCCGCCGCCAACAGCCAGGGGCTGGGCATTCCGAAGAACGCGAAGAACAAGGAAGCGGCCTGGGAGTTCATCAAATGGGCGCTGAGCCCCGAGCTCACCGCGCGCATCGTGAAGGACACCGGGCATCCGTCGATCTGCCGGCGCTCGGTGATCGAAAGCGCCGAGTACAAGCGCATCAACACCATCAACGGCCAGGACATCGGCAAGCTCTACCTCGAAGTGCTCGAGCAGCCCGGCAAGACGCGCAACTACATGGCGTACCGCACGGTCAAGGAGTTCCCGCTGGTGGGCGACGTGCTGAACAAGGCCGTGGAGCGCGTGGTCTCGGGCCAGGCGCCGGCCGCGGATGCCATGAAGACGGCGCAGGAGGCCGCGCTCGGCAGCCTGCGGCGCGCCGGAGCCAAGGTATGAGCGCAGCAGCAGCGCCAAGGGTGCAGCAATGAGCGCAAAAGGGGCCTCCTACGAGGCGCAGCGGAGCCGCTTCGTGCGCATGGCGATGGCGCCGAGCCTGCTGTTCCTGCTGGTGGTGGCGGGGCTGCCCACCGTCTTCCTGCTGGTCACGAGCCTCACGCCCGGGGCGCTGGTGAACCCGGGCTCGCTGGGCGACTTCTCGGAGCCGCTGCGCAACTACAGGCTGCTGGGCAGCGACGAGCGCTTCGTCGGCTCGCTGGGCGTGCAGGCGCGCCTTTCGGTCTACACGGTCGTGCTGCAGGTGCTGCTGGGCACGGGGCTCGCGCTGCTCGTGCATTCGGGGCAGGAGCGCTGGAAATCGCTGCGCCACCTGTTCGTGATTCCGATGGTGCTGCCGCCGATCGTTGTCGCAGTGATCTGGAAGCTGGTCTACACGCCCGACATCAGTCCGATCTACCAGGCCGCCCGCATGCTCGGCGTGACACTGCCGGCGCTCACCACGCACGTCGACTTCGCGCTGTGGTCCATCGTCATCGCCGACACCTGGGAGTGGGCACCGTTCACCTTCCTGATGGTGCTGGCCGCCTTGCAGACGCTGCCGGCCGAATACGTCGAGGCCGCCCGCATGGACGGCGCCGATGCCTGGCGCGTGTTCGGCCACATCGTGCTGCCGTACATCGCACCGGTGCTGCTGGTGTGCACCCTGTTCCGCCTCATCGACAGCATCAAGGCCTTTCCGCTGATCTTCCTCTTGACCGGCGGCGGGCCGGGTTCGGTGACGGAGGTGACCAACTACTACGCCTACCTCGTGGCGTTCAACTTCGGCGAGCTCGGCTATTCGAGCGCGATCACCGTCGTGCTGCTCGCGGCCACCGTGCTGATCAGCTGGGGTGCGATGCGCGTGAGCCGCAATGCGGGAGGTGCGGAATGAGCACCAATCGAATGGCGTCGCTGCGCCGGCGCTGGCCGCTCGCGCGCTGGGCCGTGCCGCTCGTCCTGTTCGCGATGCTGCTGCCGTTCCTGTGGCTGCTGCAGATGTCGTTCAAGCCGACGCCGCTGATCCTCGAGTTTCCGCCGCGGGTCTTCTTCATGCCCACGCTGGAGCACTACGTGGGGCTCTGGCAGGCCGGCTTTCCGGAGTCCTTCGCCAACAGCCTGGTCACGAGCATCGTGTCGACGCTGCTCGCGCTGGTGTTCGGCATTCCGGCGGCCTATGCACTCTCGCGCTGGACCGGGCGCGGGCGCTTCGGTCTCGGCCTGGGCATCCTGCTGACGCGCATGGCGCCGCCGATCGCCTTCACGATCCCGTTCTTCCTGGCGTATCGGTATCTCGGCCTGCTCGACACCCGCACCGGCCTGATCCTCATCTACATGACCTTCAACCTGCCGCTGGTGATCTGGATGATGCAGCCCTTCTTCGACGCGGTGCCGGCTTCGCTCGAAGAGGCGGCGCTGATGGACGGCGCGGGCTACGCCACCGTGTTCATGGAGATCGTGATGCCGATGGCGGCCGCCGGCATCGCGGCCACCGCGATCCTGTGCTTTCTCTACGCCTGGAACGACTTCTTCTTCGCGCTGATCCTCACGCGCACCGATGCGCGCACCGCGCCGGTCGCGGTGGTCAACTTCATGAACTACGAAGGCTGGGAGTGGGGCAAGATCGCTGCCGGCGGCTCGCTGGTGATGGCGCCCGTGCTGGTGTTCTCGATGCTGGTGCGGCGCTACCTGGTCAGCGGCCTCACGGCCGGCGCGGTGAAGGGCTGAGGCAATGGTCCCCGCAAACCCCAGCGGCGCGACGCGCCTCGTGCCGATCCTCGCGCACCCGGTCGACCACGTGCGCGCGCCGCGCATCTACAACCCGGCCTTCGCCGCCGCCGGCCTCGACTGGTGCCTGGTGCCGATGGGCGTGCATCCCGGCGACTTCGCAGCCACCGTGGCGCAGCTCGCGCGCGTGGCCAACCTGCAGGGCCTGAACCTCACGATCCCGCACAAGGCCGCGGCGCATGCGCTGTGCGCGCGCCTCGGCCCCGAGGCGCGGCGCACCGGCGTGGTCAACACCATGCGCATCGATGCCGATGGCCAATGGTCGGGCGAGAGCTTCGATGGCGTGGGCTTTGTCGATGCCGCACGCGCACACGGCGTGCTGCGCACCGATCGGCCGGTGGTGCTGGTGGGCGCGGGCGGTGCGGGCACCGCCATTGCCTTCGCGCTGGCCGCGGTCGGCCTGCGCGAGCTGCACGTCGTCAATCGCGAAGCCGAGCGCGCGCAGCAGCTGTGCACCGAATTGCGCAAGGCGTATCCGGACATCCATGCCGACACCAGCGCCGGCAGCCTGGGGCGCGCCGGCCTCGCCATCAACGCCACCTCGGTCGGCCTGCATGCGGGCGACCCGATGCCCTTCGACCCGGCGCAGCTGCCGGCCGATGCGGCGCTGTTCGACATCATCGCCGCGCGCGACACCGAGCTCATGGCCGCCTGCGCCGCGCGCGGGCTGCGGGTGGTCGGCGGCAAACCCATGATCGACCACCAGGTCGCCGCGCAGATCGCTTTCTGGCGCGGCGCCGCCGCATGAACAACACTTGATCCAGGAGACCCCATGAAGAAATTCGCAAGGGCCGCGATGGCCCTGTCGGCCATGGCGCTCGCCGCCGCATCCTCGCTGGCGCAGCCCAAGGCCGACTATCCGCACAAGCCCATCGTGCTGGTCGTGCCGCAGCCCGCGGGCGGCGCGGCCGACCAGTTCGCGCGGCCCTTCGGCCAGGCGCTGTCGCAGCGGCTGGGCCAGCCGGTGGTCATCGACAACCGGCCGGGCGCCAACGGCAACATCGCGGCCGCCTACGTGGCGCGCAACCAGCCGGCCGACGGCTACACCATCTTCTTCGGCTCGGTCAGCACGCTGGCCGTGAACCCGCACCTCTACAAGGCCACGGGCTTCGACGCGCTGAAGGACTTCCAGCCGATCACGCTCACCAACCAGACGCCCAACGTGCTGGTGGTGGGCGCGGGCACGCCCTACAAGACCGTGGCCGACGTGGTGGCGGCCGCCAAGAAAGAGCCTGGCACGCTGAGCTTCGGCTCGGCCGGCAACGGCAACACCATGCACCTCACGGGGCTGCAGTTCGAGGCGAAGACGGGCACCCGGCTGATCCACGTGCCCTACAAGGGCGGCCCCGCCGCGCTCAACGACGTGATGGGCGGGCAGATCCCGATGATGTTCCACAACCTCTCGGCCGTGCTGGGCCAGGAGAAGGGCGGCCGCGTGCGCGTGCTGGCCGTGGCCGACACGCAGCGCTCGAAGCTGCTGCCCAACGTGCCGACCATGGCCGAGGCCGGCGCGCCCGGCGTGGTGCAGCTCGCATGGAGCGGCATGCTGGTGCGCAGCGGCACGCCCGCGCCGGTGGTCGAGCGGCTGCACAAGGAGATGGTTGCGATCCTGAAGGAGCCCGCGTTCCGCAAGCCGCTGGAAGAGCAGGGCTTCGATGTACTCTCATCGACGCCACAGGCGTTCGCCGAACGCCTGAAGGCCGACCACGCCTCGATGGGCGAGGTCATCAAGGCCGGCAACGTGAAGATCGATTGACCCCGCAAAGGACCGAACCCATGCCCTCGCGCAACACCTTCAAGCACGCCCTCGCGGCGAAGATCCCGCAGATCGGCCTCTGGTCGACGCTGCCCGACCCCTACATCTCCGAGCTGCTCGCGGGCGCCGGCTTCGACTGGATGCTGCTCGATGCCGAGCACACGCCCGGCGATCCGACCACCATGCTGCGCCAGCTGCAGGCGGTGCAGGCCGAGCGCGATCGGCCCACCTCGGCCGTGGTGCGCCCGCCCTGGAACGACCCGGTGCTGATCAAGCAGTACCTGGACATCGGCGCGCAGACGCTGCTGCTGCCCTTCGTGCAGAACCGCGCCGAGGCCGAGGCCGCCGTGGCCGCCACGCGCTATCCGCCGAACGGCATCCGCGGCATGGGCGGCACGGTGCGCGCCACCCGCTTCGGCCGCGACACCAGGTACGTGGCCGAGGCCTCCAGCGAGATCTGCGTGCTGGTGCAGGTGGAGACCGTGGAAGCGCTCGAGCACCTGGAGGACATCGCAAACGTCGACGGTGTGGACGGCGTCTTCATCGGCCCCGGCGACCTGTCGGCCAGCATGGGCGTGGCCGGCCAGGTCAACCACCCCACGGTGCGCGCCGCCATCGACCGCGCCATCGCGCGCATCCTCGCCTGCGGCAAGGCGCCCGGCATCCTCATGAACGACGAGCCGCGCGCGCGCGAGCTGCTCGACCTTGGCGCGCTCTTCGTGGCGGTGGCCAACGACCAGCTGCTGCTGCGCAAGAGCGCCGACGACATCGCCGCGCGTTTCAAGCAGCGCGGCGCACCCGCCGCCCCCGCCTCGGCGCCGGCCCCCGCCACCTATTGAACCCAGAGATCCAGAGAACACACCGCATGTCCACAGAAGCCGCCCGCCCCAAGACCCTGCAGGAACTGCGCAGCCAGCGCTGGTTCGCGAGCGACGACATCCGCGGCTTCGCGCACCGCCAGCGCATGCAGCAGCAGGGGCTCGCGCGCGAGGAGTTCATGGGCCGGCCGGTCATCGGCATCGTCAACACCTGGAGCGAGCTCTCGCCGTGCCACGCGCACCTGCGCGAGCGCGCCGAGTCCGTCAAGCGCGGTGTGCTGCAGGCCGGCGGTTATCCGCTCGAGCTGCCCGCGCTGAGCCTGGGCGAAGTGATGGTCAAGCCCACGACCATGATCTACCGCAACCTGCTGGCCATCGAATGCGAGGAGCTGCTGCGCAGCCTGCCGATCGACGGCGTGGTGCTGATGGGCGGCTGCGACAAGACCACGCCCGGCCTGGTCATGGGCGCGCTGTCGATGGACATCCCCGCCATCTTCCTGCCCGCCGGCCCGATGATGAATGACCGCTACAAGGGCCAGGCCGTGGGCGCGGGCACCCACACCAAGAAGTTCTGGGCCGAACGCACCATCGGCAACATCGACGAGGCCGAATGGATCCACCTCGAAGCGCGCATGACGCGCACGCCCGGCACCTGCAACACCATGGGCACGGCCAGCACCATGACCGCCATTGCCGAGGCCATGGGCCTGTCGCTGCCCGGCGCGATGAGCATCCCGGCCGTCGACTCCGAGCACAGCCGCATGGCATGGCGCTGCGGCGAGCGCATCGTCTCGATGGTGTGGGAAGACCTGAAGCCCTCGCGCATCGTTACCAAAGCCTCGTTCCTCAACGCCGTGGCCGCCTACATGGCGCTCGGCGGCTCGACCAACGCAGCGGTGCACCTGCCCGCGATGGCGGGGCGCGCAGGCATCGAGCTGAACATCGACGAGCTCGACGCGATCGCGCGGCGCGTGCCCGTCATCGCCAACCTCTATCCGTCGGGCGAGAAGCTGATGGAAGACTTCCACTACGCCGGTGGCCTGCCGGCGGTGCTCAACAGGATCGCGGCGCACCTGGACCTGTCGGCGCGCACCGTCACCGGCCGCACGCTCGGCGAGGACATCGCGGGCTGGCCCGCGGAGGACGACGGCACCATCCTCGACCCGGCCTCGCCGCTCAAGCAGGGCACGCCCGAGTGCCCCGAGGCCGGCATTGCGCTGGCCGTGCTGCGCGGCAACCTGTGCCCCGACGGCGCGGTCATCAAGCCTTCGGCCGCCACGCCCGAGCTGCTGCGCCACACCGGGCGCGCGCTGGTGTTCGACTCGAACGCCGAGATGCTCGCGGCCATGGCCGACGAAGAACTCGACTGCGACGCGTCGACCGTGCTGGTGCTGCGCAACGGCGGCCCGGTCGGCGGCCCCGGCATGCCCGAGTGGGGCAACCTGCCGATTCCCAAGAAGCTGCTGCGGCAGGGTGTGCGCGACATGCTGCGCATTTCCGATTCGCGCATGAGCGGCACGCACTACGGCACCTGCGTGCTGCATGTGTCGCCCGAGTCGGCCATCGGCGGTCCGCTGGCGCTGCTCAAGACCGGCGACACGATCCGCCTGGACATCGGCGAGCGCCGCCTCGACATGCTGGTGTCCGACGAAGAGTTGGCCGAGCGCCGCAAAGAGTGGACGCCGCCCGCGCCGGCCTACGCGCGCGGCTACACGAAGATCTTCCAGCACGAAGTGACGCAGGCGCACCTGGGCTGCGACTTCGCGAGCCTGGCCGGCAACGCGCCCACGCCCGAGCCGCCGATCTACTGAAAAAAGCGCCCCGCGCCTTGCGCGCGGCGCAGCGGAATCGGCCACCGGCCGTTCGGGGACAATACGGCCCGCGACATTCGGGCCCGACGCGGCCTCTCGACGATTTTCTTTTCCGGTGCAAGCGATTCTTTCCGAAGCCGGCCCCGTGCTGGTCTTCATGGCCTGCGTGGCGCTGGCCACTTATGCGCAGAACCTCACGGGGTTCGCATTCAGCCTCATCCTGCTCGGCCTGGTGTCGGTGTTCCACGTCGCCAGCGTGGGCGACACGGCCAACGCCGCCACGGTGCTGAGCCTGATCAATGCATGGACCTATTTCCGCGCGCGGCCCGGCGTGGTGCCGTGGCGGCTGATGAAGCCGGCGCTCAACGGCAGCACCGTGGGCGTGATCGCGGGGCTCATGCTGCTCACCTGGCTCAGCGGCGGCGCGGTGAACTGGCTGCGCGGCCTGCTGGGCATGTCGATCCTGGGCTGCGCGCTGCTGCTGGTGCTGCAGGGCCGGCCGCAGCCCGCGGTGTCGGGCCGCACGAGCTTTGCCGTCATCGGCGGGCTCTCGGGCGTGCTGGGCGGGCTGTTCTCGAGCTCGGGGCCGCCCATCGTCTTTCACATGTACCGCCAGCCGCTGGAGCGCGAACTGGTGCGCCGCGCGCTGCTGCTGATGTTCGCGTTCAATTCGCTGGTGCGGCTGGTGATCGTGCTGCCCACGGGGCACTTCTCGTGGCGCGCGGCGCTGTTGGCCGCCTGCGCAATGCCGGTGGTCTACGGCGTGACGCGGTTGCACCACCGGCTGCCCAACAAGCTGCAGCCGCGCACCCTCCAATGGCTGGTGGGCGGCCTGCTGGCCGCGGCGGGTTCGACGCTGGTCGCGAGCGCGTGGCTGGCGATTGCGCAGGGCTGAGCGGGCCCGCCCGCTCCTTGCCTCACGCGCGCATCGGCGCGCGGCTTCTGTCGTTGTTGGCCGTGACGAACTTGGCGAGCAGCTTCATGAAATCGCGGCGCTCCTGCTCGCTCATGGTGCTGAAGAGCGCATCCTGCATCTCGGCCATGGCCGGCACCGTCTGCGCGAGCAGCCCGGTGCCCTCGGCCGTGAGGCGCAGTTCGCGCTGGCCGCGCGCGAGCACCTGGCGCGTGATCCATCCCTTGGTCTCCAGCCGCGCGGCAATGTCGGCGGCGGTGGAGGTGTCGAGCGCCACCTGCTGGGCCAGCGTGACCTGGTCGATGCCCGGCTTCTTCTGCAGGGTGCGCAGGATCGCGTACTGGACCGGTGTGATGTCGCGCCCCAGCTTCTCGTGGAACACCGACACCGCGATCTGGTGGGCCCGGCGGATCAGGTGTCCGGGCTGGTCATTGATGTCGATCTCGGCGGCGTCGGAAGTGGGGCTGGGCATGGATGTCGAAACCTGAATCGGGTCCCGGCGGTAAGGACGGAGCCTGCAATTCTATGGCGCCGCTGCGACGCGCCGGCCCCTACAGGTCGAGCACCAGCATCGGCGAGCGCGAGCGCGAGCAGCAGGGAGTGAACTGGTCGTTGGCCGCCTGTTCTTCGGGCGACAGGTACATGTCCTTGTGGTCCGGCTCGCCTTCGAGCACGCGCGTGAGGCAGGTGCCGCACACGCCCTGTTCGCAGGAGGTCGCCACCTCGACGCCCGCCGCGGCAAGCGCCTGCACCACCGTGCAATCCTTGGGCACCGTGACGATGCGCCCCGAGCTTGCGAGCTTGACCTGGAATTCCGCATCGGTGTCCGACGCGGCGATCTCGGCCGAGAAGAACTCGTAGTGCAGCTGCTCGGCCGGCCAGCCGGCGGTGCGCGCGCCATCCAGCACCCAGTCCATGAAGCCCTTGGGGCCGCAGACATACAGGTGCACGCCGGGCTGCGGCGTGCCGATTGCCGCCGGCAGCGACAGCTTCTGCGCCGCGTCCCCGTCGTCGAAGTGAAACTGCACCTGCGATGCGAACGCGGACTGCGCGATGCGCCCGGCAAAGGCGGTGCGCTCGCGCGAGCGCGTGCAGTAGTGCATCTCGAACGGCGCTGCGCTCAGTGCCAGCCGCTCGGCCATGCACAGGATCGGCGTCACGCCGATGCCGCCTGCGATCAGCACGCTGCGGGTGGCCGCGTGGGCCAGCGGAAAGTGGTTCTTCGGTGCGCTGATGCGCAGCAGGCTGCCTTCCTGCACCAGCTCGTGCATCGCCTGCGAGCCGCCGCGCGATGCAGGATCGCGCAGCACGCCGATCAGGTAGCGGTGGCTCTCCTGCGGATCGTTGCACAGCGAGTACTGGCGCGTAAGGCCGTTTGGCAGGTGCACGTCGATGTGCGAGCCGGCCGAGAACGCCGGCAGGGCCTGCCCCTCGGCGTGCACCAGCTCGAAGGTGCAGATGTCCAGCGCCTCCGCATGCTTGCGGGCGACGCGCACGTTCAGTTCGGAGGCGTTCATGCCGCACCTGCCGGAGCCGTCGCCGGGGCCTGGCCTTCCTGCGCGATCAGGCGCTCCAGCACGCGGCGCGACTGCACGCCGCCCGAGTCGATGTTGAGCTTCAGCAGCGAGCGGTTCGGATGCGCGAGCAGGTTGCGCTGCTGGGATTCGAGCATCTCCAGGTCTTCGCTGAAGATCTTGCCCTGGCCTTCGCGGATCGATGCGGTCAGCGCCTTGTCGTGCGGCTGGAAGTTGCGCGCCATGCCCCAGAAGTACCAGTGCGAGGTCTCGGTCTCGGGCGTGATGAAGTCCACCACGATGCTCGACACCTTGTGCGCCGGATCGGCGTCGTAGCCGCCCTTGCCGGCGTGGGCGACGCCCACTTCGATCAGCACGTGGCTGGGCGGCGTGAAGCGGCAGATCTGCCAGCGGTCGACCGGCACGTCGTCGGCCAGGTGGTTGCCGCGCAGCGCCATGCGCCAGAAGGGCGGCGCCGAGATGTTCTCCATGAAGCGGCTGGTGGTGACCTGGTCGCCCTCGGTCTTGGTGGTGGTGGGCGTCTCGTCGATTTCCTTCTGGCCGATGCTGGTCGAGTGCACGTAGGTCTCGTGCGTCAGGTCCATCAGGTTGTCGATCATCAGGCGGTAGTCGCACTGGATGTGGAACAGGCCGCCGCCGTAGGCCCAGTCGGGGCTTTCGGCCCATTCGAGGTGATGCAGCTTGGCCGGGTCGGCCAGCGCAGGGTCGCCGGGCCAGATCCAGACGAAGCCGTAGCGCTCGATCACCGGGAAGGAGCGGATCGGCGGAAAGCCGCGCACGCGCTGCCCGGGCATGGCGACGGTCTTGCCGTCGCAGCCCATCTCCAGCCCGTGGTAGCCGCACACCAGCTTGCCCTCGACCACGCGGCCCAGCGACAGCGGCGCGCCGCGGTGCGGGCAGAAGTCTTCCAGCGCCGTGGCCTTGCCTTCCGCTGCGCGGTAGAGCACCAGGTTCTCGCCACAGATCTTGCGGCCCAGGGGCTTGTCGTCGATCTCGTTGCCTGTGCAGGCCACGTACCAGGTGTTTTTCGGGAACATATGGCTTTCCTTTTGGATGGCTGGGTTGGGAGGAGAAGGGGCGTTCAATGGGCGCTGGCCACGCGGCCGGCCGGCTGTGCCTTGGCGCTGCGGCGCAGCGCGAGCACGGCCGCCATCGCCGCCACCAGCGGCAGCGCGTAGGCGTAGTAGAGATGCGGCGGCTGCCAGCCGCGGTCGAGCAGCATCCCGGCGATGAGCGGCGCGAGGATGGCGCCGATGCGGCCGATGCCGATCGCCCATCCCATGCCGGTCGTGCGCACGGCGGCCGGGTAGATCACCGGTGCGAACGCATAGAGCCCGGCCATCGAGCCGAAGATGAATCCGCCGATCAGGAAGGCGATCGCGAACGACGCGCCCAGGTGCCCGGTGGCCGCGCCGAATGCCGCCATGGCCAGCGCCGTGATGACGAGGCTGGCGGCCGTCAGGCGCCCCAGGTCCAGCCGCGCGACGAGCAGCCCGAACAGGCTGCCGCCGACGATGCCGCCGATGTTCAGCAGCACGCCGCCGGTGATGCCCTCGCGCGCCGACAGCCCCGCCGAGACCAGCAGCTTCGGCGTCCAGCTGAGCGCAAAGTAGAAGCCGAACATCAAGAGGAAGAACGCGGCCCACAGCAGCAGCGTCGAGCGCGCCAGGCCTGCGTTGAACAGGCTCGCCACCGTGGAGGCGGAGCGCTCGCCGGCCGGCGGCAGCGGCGGGAGTTCGGCCAGTTCGGGGCGCTTCATCTGGCGCAGCAGCGCGTTGAGCTTGCGCAGCGCGCCGGCGGGGCGCCTGGAGACGAGGAAGTCGACCGATTCGGGAAGGCGCCACAGCACCAGCGGAATCATCAGCGCCGTGGCCAGGCCGCCGAAGACGAAGACCGAACGCCAGCCGTAGTGCTCCAGCAGCACCGCGGCAATGCTGCCGCCGATGGTCGCGCCGATCGGATAGCCGGTCGCCTGCAGGGCCACCGCGGTGCTGCGCCATTTGTTCGAGGCGTATTCGGAGGTGATGACGCCCACGCTGGCCAGCATGCCGCCGATGCCCAGGCCGGTGAGCGCGCGCAGCGCCGCCAGCTGCGTGCTGCTCTGGGACAGCGCCGACAGCCCCATGCCGAGCGCGATCACCACCAGGCACAGCAGGATGACGGTTTGCCGTCCGAAGCGATCGGCCAGCGGCGCGAGGAACAGCGAGCCGGCAGCCATGCCGAACAGGCCGGCACTGAACAGCACGCCGAGCTGCGCGCCGCTGAGCTTCCACTCGGCCGACACGCTGGCCGCGGTGAAGGCCATGACCAGCACGTCGAAGCCGTCGAGCATGATCAGCGTGATGCAGATCGTGATCGCGCTCCACTGGAAGCGGCTCATGGGGCCTTCATCGAAGGTCTTGCGTAGATCGTGGGTCAAATTTTGTCTCCTTGTGCAGGGCAGCCAAGTACATTGCCGGCGCTCCTGGATTCAGTACACTGAACGACAATCAGTGTACTGAACCATCGCGGGTGGAATCAAGGGGCCAAGTACTGGGGTTTACCCTGCGTAGAGCCGCGGAAGGCTTCTTCGAAGCCGAGGGAAGGCGGGCTGAGGCTCAGACCCGCGTCACGCCGCCAGCGGCTGTCCGGTCGAGGCGCACACGCGGTTGCGTCCGCCCGACTTGGCGGCGTACAGCGCCTTGTCCGCGGACCGGATCAGTTCCTTGGGCTGGCCGCCGATGCCGGCCTGGGGACTGAGCGCATCCACGCCGGCGCTCAGCGTCACGAATCCGTCGGCGGTGCCCGCATGTTCGATCTTCAGCTCGCGCACGGCGCTGCGGATGCGTTCGGCCAGCATCACGGCGCCCGCGACGTCGGTGTTCGGCAGCAGCACCGCCAGCTCTTCTCCGCCATAGCGCGCCGCAAGATCTCCCGGGCGCCGCGACGCGACGCGCGCGATGGTGCGGCCGATGGTCTGCAGGCACTCGTCGCCCGCCGCATGGCCGTAGATGTCGTTGTATTGCTTGAAGCAATCCACATCCATCATGATCAGCGCCAGCGTGCTCGCGTTGCGCGCGGCGCGGCTGTATTCGCTGTCCAGCGCCACGTCGAACTGCCTGCGGTTCGCGAGCCCGGTCAGGCCGTCTTCCATGGCCAGGGTGTTGAGGGTCTTGTTGAGCGTTTCGAGCGCATCGCGCGCCTGCCGCAGCTCGGCCTCGGTGCGGGTCTGGAGCTGGAACTGCCGCACCAGGCGCCATCCGATGAAGCCGACGATCAGGCTCAGCAGAACGACGCCGCCCGAATGCCACAGCGTGTCGCGCCACCAGTTGGCCAGGATCTCGTCCTTGGACAGCGCCGCGGAAACGAACAGCGGGTAGTTGTCCAGGCGCCGGAAGCTGTTCAACCGTGTCACGCCGTCCTGCGCCGACTTGATGTAGGCCGTGCCGACCGGCCCATGCGCGGCGTAGGAGCGAAAGAGCTGGGTCTCCAGCATGTTCCGTCCCACCATGTCGGGGCTGTAGGGCCGCCGGGTCATCATGGTTCCGTTCTCGAGCACCAGCGCCACGGCGCCGGCCTGGCCGATGTCCAGGCTGTCGTAGAACCTGGAGAAGAAGTCGACGTGGATCGTCGCGAGCGCCACGCCGGCAAAGCTGCCGTCCGCATGGTTGATGCGCCGCGAAACCGGCACCAGCAGCCGGCCGCTGGTACGGCTTTGAACCGGAATGCCGATGTGCGGTCCGCGCTCTGCGTGCGTGCGGTGGAAGGCGAAGTACTCGCGGTCCGCGTTGTTCAGGTTCTCCGGCCGCGTGGGGCGGGAGTTCGCAATCCAGTTGCCGTCCTGGTCGTAGATGTGCAGGCCGTCGAGCTGGGGGAGCTCGGCAACGCGCAGGGCCAGCAGCTGGCGAAGCCGCGCCACGTCGGATGGATCGGTGCCGTCGTGCTCCACGCGCTCGACCATGCCGACCAGCACGGTGTCGGCCTTCTTGATCGTGTCGTCGGCCTGCTGCGCCATGGCGCGCGAGAGGTTCGACGTGGCCACGTTCATCTGCTGGAGCTGGTCGGTGCGCGCCTCCCAGCTGTTCCAGAAGTCGATCGCCAGCAGGCTGAGGCAGACGACGGCCACGAAAGCCATGGTCCGGGCGGTGATGGAGGGTCCGCGAATCACTACGCGCTTTCGGGGCAAGGAAGCATGGCGGCGGAAGGAAGGATGGGGTGGCTCGCCGAAGGCGAACGCGGCCCCAATGTATCCGAATGCGACGCCCAGCGCGCATCCGGCAGCCGCTTGATCTTGTGTGCCAGCGGCGGGTGTCTTGTCCCGTTTCGTGACAGCTGCTCACCGCGACACGCAGCGCTGTTGCAGCCTGGCGCAGGAAATCGGGCCGATGCATGTGCCAGATCGGGCGAATGGCCTCCAGGACCGCGTGGCATGGCCCGTGCAATGCAGCACCCGGGACCGCGCGGCATCCGGCTTGCGCGGCCGCCTTCCACCCCTTTACCCGACGGAGACAAGAGACCATGCAATACGCGAGCCCCAACACCCCCGGTGCCAAGATCGACTTCAAGCCGGCCTACGACAACTTCATCAACGGCAAGTTCGTGCCGCCCGTGAAGGGCCAGTACTTCGACGTGATCACGCCGATCACCGGCAAGCCCTACACGCGCGCCGCCCGCTCGGGCGCGGAGGACATCGAGCTCGCGCTCGACGCCGCCCACGCGGCCGCGGGCCAATGGGGACGCACCTCGCCGGCCGAGCGCGCCAACCTGCTGCTGAAGATTGCCGACCGCCTGGAGCAGAACCTCGAGCTGCTCGCCTATGCGGAAACCGTGGACAACGGCAAGCCGATCCGCGAGACGCTCAACGCCGACATTCCGCTGACCATCGACCACTTCCGCTACTTTGCCGGGTGCCTGCGCGCACAGGAAGGCGCGCTGAGCGAGATCGACGAGAACACCATCGCCTATCACTTCCATGAGCCGCTGGGCGTGGTGGGGCTGATCATTCCGTGGAACTTCCCGATCCTGATGGCCGCGTGGAAGCTCGCGCCCGCCATTGCCGCGGGCAACTGCGTGGTGCTCAAGCCCGCCGAATCCACGCCCGTGAGCATCATGGTGATGGCCGAGCTGCTGGCCGACCTGCTGCCGCCCGGCGTGCTCAACATCGTGAACGGCTACGGCCGCGAAGCCGGCATGGCGCTGGCGGGCAGCAAGCGCATCGCGAAGATCGCCTTCACGGGCTCCACCGCCACCGGCCGCGTCATCGCGCAGGCCGCGGCCGGCAACCTGATCCCGGCCACGCTGGAGCTCGGCGGCAAGAGCCCCAACATCTTCTTCGAGGACATCGCCGACGCGGACGACGACTTCTTCGACAAGGCCATCGAAGGCCTGGTGCTGTTCGCCTTCAACCAGGGCGAGGTCTGCACCTGCCCGTCGCGCGCGCTGATCCAGGAATCGATCTACGACAAGTTCATGGCGCGTGCGCTCGAGCGCATCAAGGCCATCAAGCAGGGCCATCCGCTGGACACCGACACCATGATGGGCGCGCAGGCCTCGGCCATCCAGATGGACAAGATCATGAGCTATCTCGCGCTCGGCAAGGAAGAGGGCGCGCAGTGCCTGACCGGCGGCGGCCGCGCGCAGCTCGGCGGCGAGCTGGCCGGCGGCTACTACATCGAGCCCACGCTGTTCAAGGGCCACAACAAGATGCGCATCTTCCAGGAGGAGATCTTCGGCCCCGTGCTCGCCATTGCCACCTTCAAGACCGAGGCCGAGGCGCTGGAGATTGCCAACGACACGCCCTACGGCCTGGGCGCCGGCGTGTGGACGCGCAACGGCAGCACCGCCTACCGCATGGGCCGCGCCATCCAGGCCGGCCGCGTGTGGACCAACTGCTACCACGCCTACCCCGCGCACGCCACCTTCGGCGGCTACAAGGAATCGGGCATCGGCCGCGAGACGCACAAGATGATGCTCGACCACTACCAGCAGACCAAGAACCTGCTCGTGAGCTATTCGCCGAAGAAGCTCGGCTTCTTCTGACGGCACGGCGGCGCCCGAAGATGACGGCGCTGTAATCCGGCCGACGGGAAACCGTCGGCCTGGATGGCTAGAGTGGCATGCATGCCCGTCGAATACGGACAGGCATTGCTGCTCTATCTACAATCCTCGCATGCACCGGGTTCGCCTCTTCGTCCTTTGGATCGTGATGTTTGCCGTGCCCTTCCAGGCGTACGCGGCTGCCGCCATGGTCTTTTGCGGACCGGGCCATGAGGGTGCTGCCCTGGCTGCTGCGGCAGCCGCCGCGCCGGCCGCTGCGCATCGGCATGCGCAGCAGGCGCACGGCGATGGGCATGCAGGCCATCAGCACCACGAAGCTGCCGCGCAGGACGCCGGGACATCTTCCGGCGACCAAAGCGCCCACGCCGACACCCACGCGTCGCCCGATGGCATGCACAAGTGCGGCACCTGCGGCGCCTGCCACGCCACCGCGCTCACCAGCACGCTGGAACTGATCGTGTTCCAGGGCCTTCCCCGCGCCGACCTCGCCGAGCCCGCCAGCACGGTGGCCACGGTCGCGCCGCGCCTTCTCGACAAACCTCCTCGCGCCTGAAGCGTTCGTGCGCCTGCGCGCGCCCGGTCACGGGCCGCAGCAGCGCGCATGCATCGCCTGCGTCACACCCCTTCGGGCGGCAGTGACGCGTTCCGTTCATGAACACGCGAGGATTCCATGTTCCATTCATTGCCGGCCCGTTGGCTGGCTGTTCTTCCGGCCATGGCAGCGGCGCTCGCTGCCGCGGCCCAGCCGGCACCGGCCTCCGCGCCGCGCGCTGAAGAGGCAGCCACCCGTGCGCCCACCACGCTGAGCTACAAGTCCGCGCTCGAGGGCTATCGGCCCTTCACCGACGACAAGCCCATTCCCTGGAAGGAGGCCAACGAGACCGTCCGCCAGCGCGGCGGCTGGAAGGCCTATGCCGAAGAGGCGGCGGGTGGGGCAGGTGGCGGCGCCTCCGAGGCACCCGCCGCGCACCAGGGGCACGCGATGCCCATGCCTCCCGCCAGCAAGGAGAAGAAGCCATGAAGCGCGCCTTGCGCCTCACGGCCGCGGCCGCTGCTGCGGCCCTCTTGCTGGCCGGCTGCGCCTCGGTCGGCATCGACGACGCGCTGCAGGACACCAACACCCAGGCCCAGCAGTTCACCGGCGGCAAGCTCGAACTCAGCCGCACGCAGGAACAGCGCGACCGCCGCGCCGCGCTCGCGCAGGAGCTGCTGTCCAGGCCGATTTCGCAAAGCGACGCGGTGCAGCTCGCGCTCACCAACAGCCCCGCGGTGCAGGCGCTGGTCGCGCAGAGCTGGGGCGACATCGCCGCGGCCAACCAGTCGAGCCGGCTGCCCAACCCGGTCTTCAGCTTCGAGCGCATGCGCCTGGGCAGCGAGCTCGAACTCGGGCGGCTCCTGTCCTTCGGCCTCGTGGACCTCATCCTGCTGCCGCAGCGCCTGTCGATCTCGCGCAGCCAATCGAGCCAGGCCAAGGTGCAGCTCACCGGCGCCGTGGTGGACCAGGTCACGCAGGTGCGGCAGGCCTGGGTCCGCGCGGTGGCCGCGCAGCAGATGCTGCGCTATGCCGAGCAGGTCAACCGATCGGCCCAGGCCAGCGCGGAACTCGCGCGGCGCATGCAGCAGATCGGCAACTTCAGCAAGCTGCAGCGCGCGCGCCAGCAGGTCTTCTATGCCGACGCGACCGCGCAGCTGGCCTCGGCGCAGCACGCCGCCACTGCTGCGCGCGAGGAGCTGGTGCGTGCCTTGGGGCTCGACGATGCGCAGGCCGCTCAACTGGCCTTGCCCGATCGGCTGCCCGATCTGCCAAAGGCGCCGCGCGAGGCCAAGGAAGTGGCCGCCACCGCGACCGAGCAGCGGCTGGACGTGCAGCTCGCGCGCGCGCAGCTCGACGTGGCGGGCAAGTCGCAGGGCATCAACCTGCTGTCGACCTTCGTCGACGTGGAGGTGGGCGGCCGGCGCGACACCGTGTTCGACAACGCCGAAGGCACCAAGGGCACGCGGCGCGGCTTCGAGCTCGACATCCGGCTGCCGCTGTTCGACTGGGGCTCGGCGCAGCGCGATGCACTGAACGCGCAATCGCTCGCCGCAGCCAACCGCTACGACGCCACGGTGCGCGGCGCTTCTTCCCAGCTGCGCGAAGGCTACTCGGCCTACCGCACTGCCTACGACATCGCGCGGCACTACCGCGACGAGATCGTGCCGCTGCGCCAGGCCATGGCCGACGAGAACGTGCTTCGCTACAACGGCATGCTGATCGGCGTCTTCGAGCTGCTGGCCGAGGCGCGCGACCAGATCGCGAGCGTGAGCAACGCCATCAACGCCCAGCAGCAGTTCTGGCTGGCCGATGCCGCGCTGGCGGCCTCGGTGATCGGCAAGCCCACGGCCATGGGTGCTTCGACCGCCAGTGCGGGCGCTGAAGCCGCCTCCGCAAATGCCGGCCACTGAGCGCAGCACCTGCACTCACCAAAACGATTCGAACGACATGACAAACAGACGCAACTTTCTCGGCGGCGCCGGCGCCATCACCGGCGCCCTTGCCGCCGCGAGCGTGAGCAAGGTGGCCATGGCCGCGCTGCCCGAGCCCGTGACCCAGACCACGCCCAACACCATGCCGCCGCTCATGCCACCCGGTGGTCGGCCCTACAACCCCGTGGTCACGCTCAACGGCTGGACGCTGCCCTGGCGCATGAACAACGGCGTGAAGGAATTCCACCTGGTGGCCGAGCCTGTGGTGCGCGAGATGGCGCCCGGCTTCAAGGCCAACCTGTGGGGCTACAACGGCCAGTCGCCAGGCCCGACCATCGAGGTGGTCGAAGGCGACCGCGTGCGCATCTTCGTGACCAACAAGCTGCCCGAGCACACCAGCGTGCACTGGCACGGCCAGCGCCTGCCCAACGGCATGGACGGCGTCTCGGGTCTGACCCAGCCGCCGATCCGCCCCGGCAAGACCTTCGTCTACGAGTTCGTCGCGCGCCGCCCCGGCACCTTCATGTACCACCCGCATGCGGACGAGATGACGCAGATGGCCATGGGCATGATGGGCTTCTGGGTGACGCACCCCAAGGCCGAGCATCCGCTGATCGAGAAGGTCGACCGCGACTTCGTGTTCCTGCTCAACGCCTACGACGTGGAGCCCGGCAGCGCCACGCCCAAGATCATGACCATGCTGGACTTCAACCTGTGGTCCTGGAACAGCCGCATCTTTCCGGGCATCGACTCGCTCAACGTGCGGCTCAACGACAAGGTGCGCATCCGCATCGGCAATCTCACGATGACCAACCACCCGATGCACCTGCACGGGCACGAGTTCCTCGTCACCGGCACCGATGGCGGGCCGACGCCCAAAAGCACGCGCCAGTACGAGGTGACCACCGACGTCGCCGTCGGCCAGATGCGCCAGATCGAGTTCCTGGCCGACGAGGAGGGCGACTGGGCCTTCCACTGCCACAAGAGCCATCACACCATGAACGCGATGGGCCACGACGTGCCCACCCTCATCGGCCTGGACCACAAGGACGTGGCCCGGCAGATCACGAACCTGGTGCCCGACTACATGGTGATGGGAGAGCGCGGCATGGCCGACATGGGCGAGATGGAAATGCCCATTCCCGACAACACCGCGCGAATGATGACCGGCGAAGGGCCCTTCGGCTCGGTCGAGATGGGCGGCATGTTCAGCATGGTGAAGGTGCGCAGGAACCAGAAGCCCGGCGACTACAGCAACCCCGGCTGGTTCAAGCACCCCAAGGGCACCGTGGCCTACGAGCTCGACGGACCCGCGCCCGAAACCTCGCGCCAGCGCGATGCCGGCGCGGCCGCGATGCCTGCGCGGAACATGCCCGCGAAGAACATCGAAGTGCAGATCCGCAAGCCCGGCAGCGGCCATTCCGGCCACTGATTTTTTTGTGTCCGTTCCTTCTTTCTCTTTCTTCCAACCAACCTTCCAAAGGAAAACCATGAAGCACAGCATCCTCCGCAACGCTGCCCTCGCAGCACTCTGCGCCCTGGCGGCCGCAGGCGCCTCTGCCACCGGCAACCACGCCGGCGGGCATGGCCACGGCGACGCCGAAGCCGCGATCGGCCAACCCGGCGTGGCCGCCAAGGCCACGCGAACCATCAACGTCGACATGACCGACGGCATGCGCTTCACGCCCGCCGACATCAAGGTGAAGCAGGGCGAGACCGTGCGCTTCGTCGTCAAGAACTCCGGCCAGCTGAAACACGAGCTCGTGCTCGGCACCGAGAAGGAACTCAAGGAGCACTACGAAGCCATGAAGAAGAACCCCGAGATGGAACACGCCGATCCCAACATGGTGACCTTGGCCGCAGGCAAGAGCGGCGAGATCGTGTGGCAGTTCACCAAGGCCGGCAAGGTCGACTTCGCATGCCTGCAACCGGGCCACTACGACGCCGGCATGAAGGGCGCCGTGACGGTGGCCGGCAAGACCGCTGCCGCCAAGTAAGACAACCCAACCTCCAGGAGAAACACGACCATGTCGAAGATTCGCATTGCACTCATGGCGGTGCTGGCCGCGTTCGCTTTCACGGCCTCTGCCGCGGAGCTTGCCGATGGCGAGATCCGCAAGGTGGACAAGGACAACAAGAAACTCACGATCAAGCACGGCCCGCTCAAGAGCCTGGACATGCCCGGCATGACCATGGTTTTTGGAGTAAGCGACGAGACCGTGCTGGACAAGTTCCAGCCGGGGGACAAGGTTCGCTTTGATGCGGGGAAGGCGGATGGGAAGATTGTGGTGACGCATATCGAGCCTGCGCGCTGAGAAGGGCAGGAGCTTCGGCGACCGGGCACCCCGCGTCATCTGGGGTGCTGAGGTGTCTATTGCCCGATCCGACCTTGTGCCGGCCGGCTTCGTCGTCCCTCTAAGAAAACTGTTCGGTCGCCATCGGAGCCGAAAAGAAGATGGTGCCCCGACTATGTCGAATAGTCCAAACCACTCGGCCCGATTTCGTCGATCAAAACAAAATCGTCCACATTTGTCGAATATGGAGGGATATTTAACGCAAAGAGAATGCCCTCCAAATAACCGCGCCTATCTGCTACGCGATTAAGGGGGAGATCGTGCGGGATGGCGCTTCGCCATAGCGAGTCATTGGAAAAATCCGCCAAAACGTAGCTTAATCCGTTGATGATATTCTCTTTTGATATAGGTCCAAATGTCAAAAAACTACGCCTCATTTCTTCAAAGAGAATTTTCTGATTGGCAGTGGAATTAATGTCAAATCGCTCCAGCTCCTCATCGCTTTTGCTCATTAAAAAATCATAGAGGCCTCGTAGGTAGCCAAGATTTAATGAATTCATACGGATAACTGTTTGGATTTAGCCGAAACTGGTTTTTGGACCGTGACGTGCGACATAGTGGCAGGTGACGTCATGCTCGGAGCGCTTGGCGATGCGCCGGCCCCGGGCGTCGTAACTGAAGGTGGTGGTCTTGCCGCAACTGGTCCCGCTGCGCATGCGGTTGAATTTTCATGAGTTGTCGAGCTGATCAAGCAGATCGGCAAATCTCTTGAGTTGATCAGCCAATGCCCTGGCTTCACTTGCGGTGAGCTCAACTGGATCACCAAATTTGCTGATCGACTTCAGCTGAATTGATGATTCTTGCTCGACCCACAAGTCGATGGCGCCGTCTTTGAATGTATGCCGATCCATTGGTCCTCAGTTATTCAAATTCCCTTGGCCTTACCAAGTGGTAATTTGGCAAATCTCTTTGTTCGTGCCATGAATCTCTGGATTTCCTGCGTAAACATCTAAAACAACGCCATACTTAAGTTTCTCAGAAACCAAGGCTAAGTAGTCTACTTGAGTCAATCGTTTTCGCATTGATTCAAGAAGTAGGTGTAATTGGGCTGCCTCTGCTTTTATTGCAGGATATTGCGTATAAATAAACCCGCTTTGAGGCGAAAGACCGGGAAGAATGAGGAGGCATGCATCACTTTGATTGGCTGCAAAATCGAATAAATGTTCGAATAAATGCGCGGTTCCCTGTACTTCCGTGCCATCCTTGAATTTTGTAATATTTTTTATTTTTTCCAGAAGAATTGAAGATTCTGGAAATTGGATCAAATCTATAATTGAATCCGAATCGAGAAATAATTCCTGGAAGTTTTTTTGCTGCAGAAGAGTAAATCTCTTCTCCTGGGCTTTTGTCAAATTGAATGCCATTATTCATACTCCACTGAGGCCTATTTACTCGGTATGCGCGCCGCGGGCATTTACAGCGCTAACCATCTGTCTATCCATGCCTGAAGTGATGACGCGCTATGAGAGTCACCTTGCTATCGGAGTCTTGCTAGTTGAATGGACCATTTCTCATCTGGGACTGAACCGGTGCGAAGGCTTGCACTTGACGAATCTACGGTAACGCCGTGAAGAAGTAGAAGCTCTTGGGTCTATTGCGCACTGTCAGATTGAATTGCTATGGAGTCCCAATGCTTCCTGGGGCAACGCTGTCAACTGAAATCCAGTCGCAATCAAAGGAGAATGAAAAATCATTTTTACAGGATATGCGCACTGACACCGAGTCATTTGGATTTTCAATGTTAAATTGATCCACGGTGTTGGTGTGTCCCCAACCACTTTGAGTAATTTTTTTGACCCCAATAAAAGATATGCCCAAATAAACCACGTCAAAGCCTTGGGGCCATCTGGCGGGAGTTTTTTCTGGTTTATTGCTGGTCATGATTTTCATAGAAACCCTAGGCTCGTCGCGCTTAAATAGGATTTCCATTATTTCCGATCCATTTAAGGATGGAAATTCTTCATACATTGACAATAGTGCTTGGGGATTTATAATTCTATTAGGGGTATTCATTTTTTATTCCGGCAATTGAAATGGTAATGATCGTCCATTCCGTCAACTTTTCCAGTTCGGGTATTTTCTTCTGGGCGAACATTATGATGGGATGGTTGGTCTCCAACTCCACCTTCGCCGTAATAGTGGCCGGCAGAGTGGTCTTGAACGACTACGTTCTTTCCGTTGACCTGATAAGTCAACTCCCGGGTCATGATCGGCTTCTTATTCTCCCCCAGAATCCAACCGCCTGTTGAATCGGTCAGTGGAATCATTTTTTGACCTATGGGTTGCTGAGACATTGAAATTCCAAGCTGTCTGCGAATTTCTCTCAGACTAGCACGCCTAGTGGAATGGCACGTCAACCCAAATGGATCGATCCACTGCACAGGATTTGGCACAAACAGATGAAGGTTCGTGCCTCCTGCCAGCCCAATTGGATCTCCCGAGACGAACCGTCCGCCCACCGGGTCGTAATACCGATACCGGTTGTAGTGCAGCCCCGTCTCGTCGTCAAAGTACTGCCCCTGGAACCGGATCGGATTCCTGAACCCCGCCTTCCGTCCCGCCTCGCTAATTGCCTGCCCGGCTTCGCCCCAGGCCTTGTACTGCGCCGACCAAGCGATCCGCCCCTCATGATCCGCTAGTTCCTGCGGCGCATTCAAGTGGTCGCGTGTTTATGGGGTCGGCATTTTGCGACGTTCGCGATCATTCATAGTGGGAGGACGCAACCTCTTAGCGGAGGAGTGAATTTTTGAAATACCTAATAAAGTCGGGCTCTATATCCGGAAGTATTTTCCTTAGATAAAAGAGGCAATAAAATACCGGGGAGTCTTGGGCTACATCCCAGTCTTCCATCTTCCCGTAGATAATTATTGTGCACCTCGCCAAGTTATACAGATCTGGGTTCGTTTCGCGATTTTCGTCGGCCAGGGCCCACAAGCTATTTCTTATCGCCTTTCTCTCTTCTTCTTTTCCTTCGGCTAACAACCGTATCGATTTTTTAAGGCAATCACGAATATATGTGAGGCTTTTTTTGGGGATTGCCGTGAATTTTTCGTTGTTCGCGAGATCTTCAAGAAAATCCCTGTATATGGAAAGTAAATCTTCAATTGGGATGTTATTTTCGTTGAGCGCCTCTTCCAGTGCATCAAAATCTTCAGAATTTTGGGTGTTCATTTTCCTCGATTCCTTGCATTATCTCGAATTCCGAGAGTTCCTGTTACGTGCCTGCAAGAAGAACAGCACACCATAAGTTTTCCATCATTTCTAAGTGTTTCGGTGGCACTTCCGTTGGTGAGAGCTTGTAGCTGCTCGATGCTTTTAGCATTATTTAACGATGCAATTTTGCTCAATGCGTCTGCCTCGCCGCAATCACCGTGGAAGACGGATCGTTCATCTCGAGGAACAGAGTCATACAGGTCTCGAACAACAGGATGGGAGGCGCCATTTCCGCCCGCTTTTGTGCTATATCCGGCAACTGGTTGAGGCAGATTGCCTCCTTCAATAGTGGTACGAGTTCCCTTGTTGTTCGGTGTAATTCCCTTACCGGCCAGTCCCAACGGGTCTATCCAACCGAGTGGATTGGGGGCGTACTGCTGGAGATTGCTCCCGCCGGCCAGTCCGATGGGATCTTTCGAGACAAACCGCCCGCAACTCGGGTCGTAATACCGGTGTCGGTTGTAGTGCAGCCCCGTCTCGTCGTCAAAGTACTGCCCCTGGAACCGAATCGGATTCCTGAACCCCGCCTTCCGTCCCGCCTCGCTGATCGCCTGCTTGGCTTCGCCCCAGGCCTTGTATTGCGCAGACCAGGCGATCCGCCCCTCATGGTCCGTCAGCTCCTGCGGCGTGCCCAAGTGGTCGCATTGGTAGAACGCGATCTCTTCTCTCGCAAAGGCCTGCGGCGTCTTGAGTTGCTCCCCATTCCATAACGGATCCTGCTCGATGTCGTAGCGCCCGCCATTGGCCGCGATCAGCGCCTTCACGTCGGTGGTCTGGCTCAGCGCCACGGCTTGGGCCTGCCTGATCTGCACCAGCGGCACGAAGGAGCCGGGCTCGTGGATGTAGTGCACGCTGTCACCGCGCCAGGCCTGCAGCTCCTGCTGGCCCTCGGTGCTCTGCGTGCTCTCGAAGGCCAGCGTGTCGCCGTCCCAGCCGAACAAGGTCGTCGCGTGAGAGCTTCGCTTGGCGATGCGCCGGCCCAGCGCGTCGTAGCTGAAGCTTGTGGTCTCACCGAAGGTCTCGGCGCTGCGCATGCGGTTGAAGCCGTCCCAGGTGAAGGTGGTGATTTCTCCGTTGCGGCTGCGCTCGATCAGGTTGCCCCGCTCGTCCCAGGTGTAGTGGGTGCCCGCATAGTCCTTGAGCAGGTTGTCCATCAGCCGACCGGCCATGCTGCGGCCATCACCGCCCAGGCGCACCGCGACGCGGGTGGTCATGCGACCTGCGGCTTGGGTGTCGGCTCCGACGTCGGATGGACTGCCGATGTTGCCCGCCGGATCGAACGCGAAGGTCTCGCGTCCCAGGCGGCTGTGGGCTTCCAGCAGGCGCCCCACGGGGTCGTAGCGGTAGCTCAGGTTGCCGCGGCGGCTGTCGCCGATGGCCACCAGCTGCCCCGCCTTGTCGTAGGCATAGCTGCGGCGGATGCCGACGGCCTCGATCGCGCCGGGCCTGGTCTGCGAAATCTGCTGCTCCAGCAGCCGGCCGGCCGGGTCGTAGTGCAGCTTCTGCGTCAGCCCGTTGCCCTGTTCGCGGCCGATCTCGCGGTGCAGGTCGTCGCGCTCGAAGCCCAGGATGTCCTGGCCGTCCACGAGCAGGCCGTGCACGTGGCCGGAGCCGTAGGTGAGCCATTGGGTGACGTGGCCGTCGGGGCGGATGCTGGCGATGCGCTGGTTGAGCTCGTCGTAGCCGTGCTGCCAGACGGCCGTGTGGCCGTGGTCCAGGTAGTGCTGGTGCTCGCGCACGAGGTTGCCCGCGCGGTCATAGAACCACTGGAGCCTGGCCTCGGCGTTGGTGGCCTCGACCAGGCGGCCGTTGCGGTCGTAGGCGAAGCGCTCGGCATCGTCGCCGGCCTGGCGCTCGCTCAGGCGGCCCAGGGGGTCGAACGCGAGCCGGGTGCTGTGGCCGGCTTCGATGACCTCGGCCAGCACGCCGCTGGCTTCGTCGTAGCGGTACTGGGTGCCCTTGCGGTCGAAGCCGGTTTCTTCGAGCAGCTTGCCGACGGGGTCGTAGCGGAAGTCGTAGCGGCTGCCGTTCTCGTTGTGCAGTTCGCGCAGGCGGCCCAGCAGGTCCCAGTGGTATTTGAGGGTGTGGCCGGCCGCATCGGTGCGCTGGGCGACGAGGCCGGCGCGGGTGTAGCCGTAGCTGGTGCGGCGGCCCAGCGCATCGGTGTGCGCGAGCAGGCGGCCTTCGGCGTCGTGCGCGAAGTACTCGCTGGTGTTGTCGGGGTGGACGATCTCCTCGAGCTGGCCCGGGTGGTTGTTGGCCTGGCCGGGCATCGCGGACTGCGCGGCTTCGCCGGCTTCGGTGTAGCGAAAGCGCGTGGCCTGGCCCAGGGCGTTGGTGATCCTGGCCAGGCGGCCGCGGCCGTCGTAGGCCCACTGGGTGGTCTTGCCCGAGCAGTCGGTGTGGCTGGCCAGCTGGCCGTCGGGGGTGTAGGCGAGGGTCTTGATGCCGCCCTTGGCGTCGGTGATGCGCACGGGGCGCCCGGCGTTGTCGTAGGCGTATTCGGTCTTGTGGCCGAGCGGGTCGATCTCTTCGGTGAGGTTGCCGCTTGCGTCGTAGTCGCGCTTCCAGGCGCCGCCTTCGGCGTCGAGGATGCCGGTGATGCGGTGGCGCGCGTCGTAGGCGTAGTGCACGCTGCTGCCGTCGGCGCGGGTGTGGGTCTTGAGGTTGCCGTGGGCGTCGTAGACGTAGTCGTCGGTGGTGCCGTCGGTGTGGATGTGGCGCGTGATGTTCTTGGCGTCGTCGCGCAGGAACCATTCCTCGCGCTTGTCCGGGTGGATGATCCGGTAGGTGTAGCCGAGCACGTCGTAGTAGTACCAGGTCTCGCCGCCCATGGCGTCGGTCAGGTAGGTGAGGCGGATGTTCTTGTCCCACTCGAGCGTGAGCGCAAAGCTGCCGTCGTCGGACCATTCGCGCACGGCCTTGGCATCGGCGCCGGTGCCGTCGTACTGCAGGTTCATGCCGCGGCCGGTGCGGTCGGTGTAGCGGGTGACGAGGTGGTGGCTGTAGCTGTACTGCCAGCCGGCGCCGTTCTCGTCCTGCGCGGCGACGAGGTCGCCTTCGGCGTCGTGGATGTAGGCGGCCAGCTGGCGCACGACGCGGCCTTCCTTCAGCTCCCACAGGGCCTTGATGAGGCCGGTCTGCGCATCGGGCTGGGTGCCGACATGGGCGATGATGGCCTCGCCCTGCCTGCTGATGATGTCGCTGAGCACCTGCTCGCCGGTGGCCGCGATCACGTGGTCGTAGCGCAGGCCGACGGCGGCGCCGCTGTTCGTGTGCTGCGCCACCAGCCGGAAGTGCTGCTTGCCTTGCGCGGCGGCCTTGGCGGGCACGGTGTCGACCAGCTCGTAGGTCTCGCGCCAGTCGGGGGCCTGGCCGGCCGGCATGGGCTTGCCGAAATCGACCGCGAGCAGCCGTTCGCCGAGGCGGGTGAGGGTGATCTCCTCGATCGGGTTGCGATGGCTCTGGCCCACGGCCAGCAGCGGGAAGGCGTGGCTGCGGCCGTCGGCACCGCGATAGATCAGGCTCATCTGGCCCTGGCGGCGGCCCCTGGCGGGCTTGGCAACATCGACGCGCGTGCTGAAGGGCGTGATCCAGCGCGCGCCGAGGCTGCCCTGGTCGAAGGCGGCAAGATCGCTGCGGTAGGTGCGCGTCCAGGTGATGGGCAGGGGGGCGCCCAGCACGAAGTCGGTGTGGTCGAAGCTCTCGCAGCCGGTGGCCAGGCTGATGGCGCCGCCCGCGGCGGCGCTCGTGCAGTTCTTGCAGCCGGGGTCGCCGCCGGCTGGCACCTGGGCGGAGGTGGCGGCCTGTTCGCCGCCGGGCTTCTTGCTTTCGACCTGCGTTCCGTTGTTCGCGGAAATGTTGGCGCTGTGCTTTCCCTTGCGCCTGAGCAATGCATCCTTGAGGATCTTGATCATCCACTTGATGCCGTACTGCAGGCTCTCGTCGCCCAGCCGCATGATCTGCCGGCGGGCCGCGCCCTTGAGGTCGGTCAGGCTGGCGACGGTGTCCCGGATCATGGCCTTGGCGCTGTCGGGCAGCGCATAGTGGCTCGCGGTGGCCGCCGCGTAGTTGGCGGATTTCTTCGCGGCCTCGGCCGCGGCGGCCATCATGCGGCTCCAGGTGCTCTGGGTCTTGGGGTCGTAGGTGTTCCGCTCGGCAGCGGCGCCGGTTGCGAACACCGGCTTCTCGCCCAGCGCCACCTGCAGCGCGCCGATCAGCGCATCGGCGATGCCGTCGACCTTTTTTGCGCAGGACTGCAGGAAGTCGTCGAGGTAGCCGAGCGCCTCGTCCACGAACTTGTCGAGCGTGCCGGCGATGGTGTCGTTCAGGTGCGTGATGAGCACGGCAATGAACGCCTCGCCGATGTTCGGCACCGCGTTCTTGGCCGACTTGGCGATCTCCTGCTTGAGCAGGTGCAGCATGGGCCGCAGGCTCATGCGCGCTGCGCCGGTGGCGGGCGGAAACGGGATCACGCCCAGCAGGTTGATGGCCAGGCTGACCCACTGCAGCACGTCGCTGTACGCCTTCTTGGTGACCATCTCGATGAGGTCCCAGACCGCGTCGATGAGCGCCATGATGTTGCCGATGACCGGCAGGCTGCCCGCGAAGGTTGCCAGCACGTTCAGCGTGACGTAGTCGTTGGTGAGCTTGCGCAGCCACTTGTCGATCTTGGCGGCGCCGGCGCCGATGTCTTCCTCGCCGATGGTGTTGAGCGGTGCCACCGCGGTCTGGCGCTCGCGCTCCTTGGCTTGCGCGTCGTTCTGGGGGGCCTGGTCAGCCATTCGCGGATCTCTCCCGTGTTCTCTTGTGGTCGTCGTCTTGCGGTGCCGGCGATCAGCCCGCAAAGCCCGGCGTCTGGCCGCGCGGCAGCGTGGCCAGGGACTTCAGCGAGGGCATCGAAGGCAGCGACGCGGGCAGCTTGGGCACCATGGCGCCCACGGTCTGCGCGGCCATGCCGCTGGCCGCCTGGCCGACCTGGCCCAGCAATGCCTTGGCGCCGCCTTGCTGGATGGCCTGCACGGCACCGACGGCCTGCTGCGCGGTGCTCGCTGCCTCGCTGGCCTGGCTTTCGAGGCCGCCCGCCTGGCCCAGCAGGCCCGCCGCTGCGCTGCCGAGTCCGCCCGTTCCGCCGACGAAGCCCGCTCCACCGCCTCCCGCGTCGACGGACTTGTCGCTCGCAGGCCGGGTGGGCCAGCGGTTCGGCTGGCCGAAGTAGCTGCCGGTGTCCCAGGGGTCGCTCGGATCGCCGCCGAACGTGACCTTGGCCTGCCCGAGCGGAAGGCCCGCCACGGAGGCGAAGCCGTTCGCGTCCAGCTTGCCCGTGTGCGTGCCCCCGTCGGAGTCCACCACCGTGTAGTCGCCTTGCTTCACGCCTTGGCGCGTGGCGCCGTCGGCCTTGACGTACTGGTGGTACAGGTCGAGCTGGCCTCTCGGAAGCTGGGGCGGCTGCGGCAGCCGGGGCTGTCCGTCGCTCTTGGGCCCCACCATCGAATGCGAAGCCGCATGCGCGCGCCACAGCCCGTTGGTGCCGCTCTCGATGCCGCCGGCCGTCCAGCGCGTGTAGCTGGAGCCGCCGTTGATGAGCACCTCTTCCTTCGCCGTGATGGTGATCCGGTTGGCCTCCATCTTGATGTCCAGCTTGGCCAGCGCGTTGATGCTGTCCTTGAGCGCCGTGAGGTCGATGTCGGCGGCCGCCGCCGCCAGGCGGATGCCGTGGTTGAAGGCGACCATGCGCACCGCGTCCTTGGCGCTCACCAGGAAGCTGTTGCCCGTGGCCACGCTGGTGTGCGCACCGCTGCTGATGGCCGTGTGCTCCACGCTCACGAGGTGGGTGCTGGCGGCCGTGGTGGCCTGGATGCCGGCCGGGCTCGCCAGGGTCAGGTGCGGCTCCTGGAACTCCGGGAACTCGCCCGGGCCCGAGGGGCCGCCTTGTCCCCTGATCGCGTCGTTCTGCGCCTTCAGCGCGCGGGCCACCTCGTCCTGGTCGCCGGCCTCGTGAGCCTTGGCCTGCTGCGCCACCTGCGCCAGGCTCTCGTGCAGGTCGCGCCCCTCGGTGAGCCTGGCGATGGTCTCGCGCATGTCGGTGATGTGGCCCTGCGCATTGGGCCGCGCCTCGGTGCTCAGCAGCAGGCCGCGGGCGGCGCGCACGGCGCCATGCCCGTCGGTGCGCAGCTCGAAGCCCTGGCCGCGGTCGTCCTTGCGCCCGGCCGTGTCCTCGATGCGCCCGATGTGGCCCAGGCTCAGGCTGGTGCTCTGGTGGTCGCTCTTGAGCTGGGCCTGCACCTTGCCGCTCGAATCGTCGAGCGCGAGGTGGTTGCTCTTGCCGCCGCCGAGCTCGCGGCTGCGGATGCCGGTGAGCTGCTTCTGCTGAGGCAGTTGCCAGGCGGGCATCTCGTCGGCGTTGTGCACCCGGCCGGTGACGATCGGATAATCGGGATCGCCGTTCAGGAAGTCGACGATCACCTCCTGCCCGATGCGCGGCAGCGCGGCCGCGCCGAAGGTGGCGCCGGCCCAGGCGGTGGACACGCGCAGCCAGCAGCTCGAATTCTCGTTGCGCTGGCCCAGGCGGTCCCAGTGGAACTGCACCTTGATGCGGCCGTAGGGATCGGTCCAGATCTCCTCGCCGGCCGGGCCGACCACCACGGCGGTCTGCGGGCCGCGGGTGCGGGGCTTGGGCGTGCTGCGGCGCGGGCGCCAGGCGTAGCTGGTGGGCTGGGCCTCGAAGGCAAAGCGCTGCACCGAGCCTTCGGAGGCATTGGCGCCTTCGCTGGCCTGCAGGTTCTCCTGAAGGTCGTAGTCCACGGCCAGCAGCAGGTGCTGGCGGTTCTGGTCCTCGCGCGGATGGTCCCGCAGGCGGAAGGTGTGGCCCGGCGCCAGTTCGCGCAGGTTGGAACGGCCGCTGACCCGGCTGCGCTGGCTCAGTTGCTCTTCGGTGCGGAGGCGCGCGTAGGTCTCGCCGTCGTCGTGCTGCAGGTAGTCGCCCGGCCATTCGTACTGCTCGAAGCCGTCGTGCTCGTGGCCCGGCGGCATCTGGCGCCGGCTGGCGAGGTCGGCCTGGGGCTTCTCGAAGTCGTAGTGGTTGCGAAAGTGATGGCCGGGGCGGATCTCCTCGGCCTGCGCCCATTCGTAGATGCGCTCGCTGGCCTCCAGCCCGCCGGTCATGCCGGCTTTCTCGTGCGGGTGGTAGCGCACGGTCTCGCCGCCGGGCAGCGGGGCGTGGGAGGCGGCGATGTCGTCGGCGAAGACCAGCACATGCTGCTCCGCTTCGTGTCTGAACCAGAAGTAGATGCCTTCGTGCTCGCACAGGCGCGAGATGAAGTCGAAGTCGCTCTCGCGGTACTGCACGCAGTAGGTCCAGGGGCGGTAGCTGCGGTGGAGCTTCTGCTCCATCGGATGGCCGTAGCGGCCCAGCACGGCCGCAACGATCTCGGGCACGGTCTGGTCCTGGAAGATGCGGAAGTCGGAGCGGCGCGTGGCCAGCCAAAGCCACGGGCGAAGCCGCATGCTGTAGAAGGCCTGGCGGTCGTCTTCGTGCGACAGGCCGAAGCGGGTGACGAGGCCGCCAAGGTGACGCACGCCGCTCTCGGTCTCCATCACGACGGTGGCGGGCTTGCCCAGGATGGACTTGGGGTCCAGCGCATTGCTGCTGCCCAGCAGGTCCAGGTCGAAGGCGTAGGCCTGGCTGAGCGCCTCGCGCCCCGCCAGCCGGTGGAATTGCAGTGCCTCGCCCAGCGGCGTCTGGATGGTGACGCGGCGCTTCACGAGCCGCCACCTTGCAGGAACGTGGTGTCCATGTGACCTCCCTGATCTTTTTCTTCTTCTGGAGAAGAAACTAGCCAATCAACTGTCTGGATGCAATGTGTGTGACAGGACGCATCAAAACAGCTGGATTATGCAAGAGGCCTTGACTCATTCCCTGGTAATTCGGCACGGATCGGGGCTATTTGATCGCAGTTGCCGAAAGATGTAATCCATACGGGCTACATCGCGCGCATTCTGCGAAGCCCGATGAAGCCCTTCGGGTTAACCCGCGAGCGCGCGCATCTCCGCGATGAGGTCGGCCTTGCCTTCGAACCCGATGCCGGGCAGCGGCGGCAGCGTGACGTAGCCGTCCTGCACCTTCACGCCGTCAGGGAAGCCGCCATAGGGCTGGAACAGGTCGGGGTAGCTTTCGTTGCCGCCGAGGCCCAGGCCCGCCGCAATGGCCAGCGACATCTGGTGGCCGCCGTGCGGAATGCAGCGCGAGGGCGACCAGCCGTGCTCCTTCAGCATGTCGAGCGTGCGCAGGTACTCGACGAGGCCGTAGCTCAGCGCGCAGTCGAACTGCAGCCAGTCGCGGTCGGGCCGCATGCCGCCGTGGCGGATCAGGTTGCGCGCGTCCTGCATCGAGAACAGGTTCTCGCCCGTGGCCATGGGGCCGGCGTAGACCTCGCCGAGCTTGGCCTGCAGCTCGTAGTCGAGCGGATCGCCGGCTTCCTCGTACCAGAAGAGCGGGTATTGCGAGAGCGCGCGGCCGTAGTCGATGGCGGTGGCCAGGTCGAAGCGGCCGTTGGCGTCCACCGCCAGCTGCTGGCCGGGGCCGAGGATCCTGAGCACCGACTCGATGCGCTCGCAGTCCTGCGCGAGCGTGGCGCCGCCGATCTTCATCTTGACCACCGAGTAGCCGCGCTCCAGGTAGCTGGCCATCTCGCGCTGCAGGCCTTCGACGCCCTTGCCGGGGTAGTAGTAGCCGCCCGCGGCATAGACGAACACGCGCGGGTCGGGCGTGCCGCTGCCGTAGCGTTCGGCCAGCAGCTGGTAGAGCGGCTTGCCGGCGATCTTGGCGACCGCGTCCCACACGGCCATGTCGATGGTGCCCACGGCCACCGAACGCTCGCCGTGGCCGCCGGGCTTCTCGTTGATCATCATGCGGGCCCAGATCCTGTGCGGATCGAGGTTGTCGCCGGTCTCGTCGAGGAGCGAGGCGGGCTCGGCCTCGAGCAGGCGCGGCAGGAAGCGCTCGCGGATCAGCCCGCCCTGGCCGTAGCGCCCGTTGGAGTTGAAGCCGTAGCCCACCACCGGCCGGCCGTCGCGGATCACGTCGGTGACCACCGCCACGAGGCTCAGGGTCATCTTGGAGAAGTCGATGTAGGCGTTGCGGATGTCCGACTTGATGGGACGCGTGGACTCGAGGATGTTGACGATCTTCATGGTGCTTGTAGCTGGAGGAAAAAAAGAACTCAGCGGTGCAGCGACGCACCGCCGCAGATGGCGATGTCCTGGCCGGTGATGGCCGCGGCCGGCGCCGAAAGAAGAAAGGCCACCAGCGCAGCGATTTCCGCGGGCTGGATCAGCCGGCCGATGGGCGGCAGGCGCGGCGCGCTGCCGGCGCGCGCCGGGTCCTGCAGCATCGCGGTCTGCGTGGCGCCGGGCGACACCACGTTGAGGGTGACGCCGCGCTCCGCGACCTCGGCCGCCCAGCTGCGCGCGAGCGCGACCAGCGCCGCCTTGGTGGCGGCGTACTGGCCGCGGCCCGGCATGCCGTGCGCCACGCGGCTGCCGACGAACACCACGCGGCCATGGCCGCGCGCGGCCATTGCGGGCACCAGCGCATCGGCCAGCCGCGTGGCGGCATCGACATGCAGGCGCCACATCAGCTCGCCGCCCGCATGGTCGAGCTGCCCGAGCGGGCCCACGCGCAGCACGCCGGCCGCATGCACGAGCGCGCCGGCATCCTGGAGAGCGGCCGCGGCGCGCGCGATGGCCTCGGCGCTCGACAGGTCGGCCGCCGCGTGCGTGAAGCCCGCGTGCGAGAGCGTGGGCGCCGCCAGGTCGAGCCCGCTCACGCGCCAGCCTTCTTCGAGCAGGTGCAGCGCAATGGCGCGGCCGATGCCGCTGCTGCTGCCCGTCACCACGGCATGCGGGGCTGCTGCCGCTTCATTCGACACGGATGTTGCCCTCCACGATGATCTTCTTCGAGCGCTCCATGTCGGCCTGCTGGAACTTCGCGAAGTCGTCGACGCTGCCCGGCGTGAGCAGCAGGCCCTGTGCGTTGAGCGTCTCGCGCATGTCGGTGCCCAGCGCCTTGTTCACTTCGGCATTGAGCCGCTGCGTGATCGCGGCCGGCAGCCTGGCCGGACCCCACAGGCCATACCAGCTGTAGAACTCGTAGCCCGGAATGGTCTCGCCCACCGTGGGCACGTTCGGCAGGCTGGTGGCGCGCTGGGCCGAGGTGACGGCCACCACGCGCAGCATGCCGCTCTTGTGGTATTGCAGCGAGCCCAGGATCGGATCGATGAAGCCGTCGATCTGCCCGCCGATCAGGTCCTGGAAGGCCGGCGCCGTGCCCTTGTACGGCACGATCAGGTAGTCGAGCCCGCCCGCGCGCTTGAGCAGCTCGGTCGACAGGTGGCCGGCCGAGCCGATCGAGCCCACGGCGAAGGTCATCTTGCCCGGATGCGCCTTGGCGTAGGCGATGAGCGACTTGACGTCGGTGATCGGCAGGTTCTTGTTGATGGCCACCGACAGCGGCGCCTTGGCAACCAGCGCCACCGGCGTGAAGTCGCGCGCGACCTCGTAGGGCACGGACTTCATCGTCATCGGCGCCGTGGTGAAGGTCGAGGCGTTGAACAGCAGCGTGTAGCCGTCGGCCGGCGCCTTCGACACCACGTCGGCGCCGATCACGCCATTGCCGCCGGGCCGGTTCTCCACGATGAAGGGCTGGCCCAGCTGGTCGCCGAGCTTCTGCGCGAGCAGGCGGCCGACGGTGTCGAGCGTGCCGCCGGGCGGGAACGGGATCACCATGCGCACGGGGCGGGCGGGCCAGGGCTGGGTCTGCGCAAAGCCGGAGGATGCCGCGGCGAGCGCGAGGGCCGCGAGCGCGGCGCGCAGGAAATGGGTGCGTTGCATGTCTCTTGTCTCCTTGTGTTTTTCGGGGGGAGGGCGGCGTGCCTTCCGTGTGTTCGCTCAGCGCCTCGACAGCCCGGCCTGCGCCACGGCGGCGCGCAGCGCGTCCATCTCGCGCGCATTGGGCGCCTCGGTCGGCGGGCGCACCGTGGCGTTGTCGAGCACGCCGGCCAGGTACATGCCGCCCTTCATGCGCGCATGCGCCTCGCCGGTCGGCTCGCCGCCGCCGTACACCGCGTCCTTCAGCGGCGTGATCAGGGCCTGCACCGCCATCGCCTTCTTCAGGTCGCCGGCCTTGACCGCGTTCCACAGGTCGATGATCAGTTGCGGGATGAAAGTGGCAAAGCCGACCAGCGCGCCGTCCACGCCTTGCACCATCGAAGCCAGCAGGTACTCGTCGTGGCAGGTGAGGATGGCCTTGGAGGCGTCGGCCTCGCGGATCGCCTGGATGTCGCGGGCGTACTTGTTCATGTCGCGCTGGCCGACCTTGAAGGCCTGCAGGTAGGGCAGGCGGGCCAGCTCGGCCAGCAATTGCGACGAATAGGAGGCGCGGGTCCAGGCCGGGTACACGTGGCAGACCAGGTCGAGCTCCGGCGCCGCGCGGTGGATGGCCTCGAAGTACTGCAGCGCATGGCCTGGCGTGAAGCCGAAGCGCAGCCAGTGGTGCGGCGGCATCACGTCGAGCGCGGCCGCGCCGGCGGCCTGGGCGGCGCGCGCATGCTCGGCGGCCTCGGCCAGGCCTTCGCACACGATCGACGAGATCACCGGCATGCGGCCGCGCAGCTCGTCGGCGACGATGCGCGTCACCTCGGCGCGTTCGGCCGGCGTCAGCGAGAACACCTCGCCGGTGTGGCCGTTGGTCATGACCGCCACCACGCCGTCGTGCCCCGCCAGCCACGAGGCCAGCTTGCGCAGGGCCGGCTCATCGATGCGGTGGTCCGCGGTGAAAGGGCAGGAAATGGCGGGAATGATCCCGCGATAATTCGCGATGGAAGGCATGCTGTGTCTCCGTTGGGGTTCAAGGTGCAGGAATGCCCGCATCTTTGGCCGGCGGGGCCTGCACCGTCCAATACTCGAATCGCATACAACTATTCAACCGCTCGCACTGCGCATGGGCCCCGGCAACCGACCCCTCGACCTCGAATGGCTGGAAGACTTCCTGGCCCTGGCCGAGAGCGGCAATTTCTCGCGCGCGGCGCAGGCGCGCTCCATCGCCCAGCCGGCCTTCAGCCGCCATATCCGCGCGCTCGAGGAGTGGGTGGGGGTCGACCTGTTCGACCGCAGCGCGCACCCGGCCGCGCTCACGGCGGCGGGCAAGCGCTTCCAGCCGCTGCTGCAGGAGGTGCTGGCCGCGCTGGAGGCCGCGCGCATCAAGACGCGCGCGGCGCACGACATGGCCGCGGCGAGCCTGAGCTTTGCCGCCACGCACGTGCTGTCGCTGACCTTCTTTCCGCGCTGGCTGGCCAGCGTGGAGGCGCGGCTGAGCCTGGGGCCGATCCAGACCATCTCCGACAGTTCGCAGGCCTGCGAAGACCTGATGCTGCAGCGCCGCGTGCAGTTCGTGCTGTGCCATGGCCATGCGCATGCGCCCGGCCGGCTCGACGAAGCGCAGTACCCGATGCAGCGCTTGAGCGACGACGTGCTCGTGCCGGTGGCGGCGCCGGATGCGCGCGGCCTGCCGCTGCATGCGCTGGGCACGCAGCAGGCGCCGTCGGTGCTGGCCTACAGCGAGGCCTCGGGGCTGGGGCGGATCATGCGGGCGATCCAGGACATCGAGTTCGGCAAGGACTTCGCGCCTTCGCTGTCGGTGGTCTTCACGGCGCACCATGCCGCGCTGCTGCGGACCATGGCGCTCGAAGGGCGCGGCCTCGCATGGCTGCCGATGAGCCTGGTGGCGGACGACCTGCGCGGCGGCACGCTGGTGGATGCCGGTGCAGGCGGCTGGCGGGTGCCGGTGGACATCCGGCTGTACCGGCAGCAGGCCCACATGGCGCCCATGGCCGAGGCGCTGTGGGACCTGGTGAAGGACGGCGCCTGAGCGCCCTCAGACGCTGCTGAGCGTCGGCAGCAGCGCCAGCAGTGCGCGCACCAGCGGCGAATCGTCCGCCTTGCGCCACACCGCCAGGGTGTCGATGTAGGTCTTCTCGCCCTTGAGCGAGCGGTACGCCACGCCTTCGCGGTGCAGCGCCTTGACGCAGGCCGGCACCAGCGCCACGCCCAGCCCGCCCGAGACCAGGCTCACGATGGTGTGCATCTGGCGCGCCGGAAACAGGCGCGGGCTGAAGCCGCGCCGCATGCAGGTGGCCACGATCGCATCGAACACCTGCGGCCCGAAGTGCCGCTCGAAGCCCAGGAAGCGCTCGCCCGAGAATTTTTCGAGCGCAATGCTGCCGGGCCGCACCAGCGGATGCGCCTCGGGCATCGCGAGGATCAGCGCATCCTTCTGCACCAGCCGCGAGCCCAGCGAGGCGGGCATGCTGGACGGCTGCAGCACCAGGCCCACGTCGAGCCGGCCCGATTCGACGTCGCCGATGATCTGGTCGGTCGTGCCCTCCCACAGCGCGATCTCGGCCCGCTCGTTCTCGTCCGAGAACTGCCGCAGCACCCGCGGCAAGAACGAATAGGCCGGCAGGCTGATGAAGCCGATCGAGATCGATCCCATGAGCCCGGCCGCGGCCTCCTGCGCGCGCCGGCGCAGCGTGTCCATGCCGAGCAGCACGGCGCGCGCATCGCGAAGCGCTTCGTCCCCAGCGCGCGTGATCGCGATGCGGCGCGAGGTGCGCTCGAACAGCGTGACGCCCAGTTCTTCCTCCATCTCCTTGATCGCGAGGCTCACGGGCGGCTGCGACAGGTTCAGGCGCTGCGCCGCGCGCCCGAAGTGCAGCTCTTCGGCCACGGCGATAAGGCAGCGGAGGTGGCGGATTTCCATCTATCTGAATTTTGTATTGATCGATACGAATTCTAAATTTGTTGCTATTGATGTCAACTTCTAGACTTTGCCTCCACCAGCGCTGACGATCCGAACGGCGCGGCAAGGAGACAAAGCGATGGTCGAGAAACTGATGGGGCTGCCGCGCTCGCGCACGGTGGTGCATCCGGGGCCTTTCCGGCCCGTGCGCATCGATCGCATGCGCGACCAGAAGGGCCGGCACTTCCGGCTTGCGCTGCCCGGCGGCCGCACGCTGCACGAGAGCCTCGTGCAGGCGCTGGCGGACGAAGGCGTGGCCAGCGCATCGATGACGCTGATCGGCGGCGAGCTGGCCGAGCTCGGCTTCTGCCTTGCGTTGCCCGATCCCACGGGCCGCGTGCTCGCCACCTACGGCGCGCCGCACACGGTGCAGGGCGCCTGCTTCATCTTCGGCAACGCGACGCTCGGCAGCTCCGCCGGCGGCACGCCGGTGGTCCATTGCCACGGCGCCTTCCGCACCGCCGACGGCGCGGTGCGCGGCGGCCACATCCTGACCGACCGCACGGTGGTCGGACGGCGCAGCGTCACCGCCGTGGTCACCGCGCTCGACAGCTTCGAACTGCGCGTGGTCTACGACGACGAAACCCGCATGCCGCTGATGCGGCCCCAGGCCAGGCGCATCCATGGCTGAGATGCGCATGATCGAAAGCGGGTGCATGGGCCGCGTGGCCTATGCGCGCATCGCACCCAACGAAGACCTCGTCTCGAGCGTCGAGAAGCTCTGCCTCGCGGAAGGCTTCGGCCATGCGTTCGTGCGCGGCGCGCTGGGCAGCCTCGTCGATGCCTGCCTCGAGCGCGCCGACGGTTCCTGCCAGGTGATCCGCGGTCCGGCCGCCGAGATCGTGAGCCTGGCCGGCGAGGTGCGTTCGCAGCCCGACGGATCCCTGCGCGCCGCGCTCACCGGCGTGGTGGCGGACACGCACGGCCACCTGTATGGCGGGCCGTTCGTGGCGGGCGCCAATGCCGTCTGCGTCACCTTCGAAGTCACGCTCGAAGAGTGGCTGCCATCGCCGGGCAACAACTGATCTCATTCACTGCAGAAACTCCCATCCATGACCGAACTCTCCGCTTCATCGTCTTCCCGCGTCGCCGTCGTCACCGGAGGCGCGCGCGGCATCGGCCTGGCCATCGGCCGCTGGTTCCTGGCGCACGGCTACAGCGTCGCGCTGCTCGACGTCGACGGCGCCACGCTCGACCAGGCGGTGGCCGAAGTCGCGCAGCCCGCGAAGCTGCTCGGCCTGCACTGCGACGTGTCGAAGCCGTCGCAGGTCGAGAGCGCGGCAAAGGCCGTGGTCGAGCGCTTCGGCCGCGTCGATGCGCTGGTCAACAACGCCGGCGTGGCGGTGTTCAAGCCGGTGCTCCGGACTTCGTTCGAGGAATGGCGCACCGTGCTCGGCACCAACCTGGACGGCGCCTTCCTCTGCACGCAGGCCTTCGGCGCGCTGATGGTCGAACGCGGGAGCGGCGCGGTGGTGAACATCGCCTCCATCTCGGGCCTGCGCGCCAGCACGCTGCGGGTGGCCTACGGCACCAGCAAGGCGGCGCTCATCCACCTGACCAAGCAGCATGCGGTGGAGCTGGGCAACGCCGGCGTGCGCGTGAACGTGATCGCGCCGGGGCCGGTGGAAACCGAGATGGCCAAGCTCGTGCACAGCGTGGCGATCCGCTCCGACTACTACGACACCATTCCGCTCGGCCGCTACGGCACGCCGGAGGAAATGGCCAACGCCGTGGGCTTCCTGTGCAGCGACGAGGCGAGCTTCATCAACGGCCAGGTGCTGGCCGTCGATGGCGGCTTCGATGCCGCCGGCGTCGGCCTGCCGACCCTGCGCCGGGGCATGCCCGTGCCCGCCACCGACCACGCCTGACAAGGAGAAGCGCCCAATGACCACCAACGCCTGCATCATCGGCTGGGGACACACGGCTTTCGGCAAGCTCGATGCCGCGGAGAGCGAAGCGCTCATCCGCTCGGCGGTCGAGCCCGCGCTGCAGACCGCGGGGCTCGCTGCGGCCGACATCGACGGCGTCTTCGTCGGCCATTTCAACAGCGGCTTCCTGCCGCAGGACTTCAGCGCGTCGCTGGTGGGCCTGGCGCTGCCCGAGCTGCGCCATGTTCCTGCGGTGCGCATGGAAAACGCATGCGCCACCGGTTCGGCCGCAATCTGGGCCGCGCTCGATGCGGTGCAGTGCGGGCGCGTGCGGCATGCGCTGGTGGTCGGCTTCGAGATCATGAACGCCGTGCCCGGCCCGCGCATTGCCGAGACGCTGCTGCGCTGCTCCTACGTGAAGGAAGAGGGCGAAACGCCGGCGGGCTTTGCCGGCGTCTTCGGCAACATCGCGGGCGGCTACTTCGAGCGCTTCGGCGACCAGAGCGATGCGCTCGCGGCCATCTCGGCCAAGAACCACGCCAACGGCGTGCACAACCCTTATGCGCACATGCGGCGCGACCCGGGTTTCGACTTCTGCCGCCAGCCGTCGGAGAAGAACCCCTTCGTCGCGGGTCCGCTCAAGCGCTCCGACTGCTCGCTGGTTTCCGACGGCGCGGCGGCGCTGGTCATTTCGGCCGAGCCGGTTGCGTCGGCAACGGTCCCGGCGGTGCGCTGGCGCTCGCGCACGCAGGTCAACGACTACCTGCCGCTGTCGCGCCGCGACCCGACCCGCTTCGAGGGCGCGGCGCTCGCGTGGCAGCAGGGGCTGGCCGCGGCGGGGCTCTCGCTGCATGACCTGGGCTTCGTCGAGACGCACGACTGCTTCACCATCGCAGAGCTGCTCGAGTACGAAGCCATGGGCCTGGCGCCGCACGGGCAGGGCGCACGCGTGATCCTGGACGGCGTGAGCCGCAAGGACGGCAAGCTGCCCGTCAACCCGTCGGGCGGACTGAAGTCGCGCGGCCATCCGATCGGCGCTACCGGCGTGTCGCAGCACGTGATGGCCGCGATGCAGCTGGCAGGCCTGGCGGGCGACATGCAGGTCGGCTCCGGCAAGCCGGGCGCGGTCTTCAACATGGGCGGCGCCGCGGTCGCCAACTACCTGAGCGTGCTGGAGGCGGCATGAGCCAGGCGCGGGCGATGAACCTGTCCGCGCTGCTGTCGCAGACGGCCGCGCTCTTTCCCGATCGGCCGGGCCTGATCCAGGGCGAGCGGCAGAGGACCTGGCGCGAGATCGATGCGCGCGTCGATGCGCTGGTGCAGGCGCTGCGCGCGCTCGGCCTGCGGCCGGGCGACAAGCTGCTCGTGATGTCGCGCAACAACCCGGCGCTGTTCGAGAGCTGCTGGGCTGCCTTCCGCCTGGGCGCGGTGTGGGTGCCGGTCAACTTCCGGCTCACGCCGCCGGAAGTCGCCTACCTGGGCAGCGCCAGCGAGGCCAGCGTCATGCTGGCCGAGGACTGCTTTGCCGAGCATGTGGAGGCGGTGAAGGCCGCGTCTTCGCATCTGCGCTCGGTCGTCACCATCGGTCTTCCGCGCGCGGATGAATTCGGTTATGAAGCGCTGCTCGCGGCCAATGCCGGTGCGCCCGCGGCGATGGTGCAGGTCGATGCCGACCAGCCGCTGTGGTACTTCTACACCTCGGGCACCACCGGCCGCCCGAAGGCCGCCGTGCTCACGCACGGGCAGATGGCCTTCGTCGTGGCCAACCACCTGGCCGACCTGATTCCGGGCACCACCGAGCACGACTGCTCGATCGCCGTCGCGCCGCTGTCGCATGGCGCGGGCATCCACGCGCTGCTCAACGTGGCCCGCGGCGCCGCCACCGTGCTGCTCGCGTCCGACAGGCTGGAGCCGGCCACCTTCTGGGCGCTGGTGGAGCGGCACCGCGTGACCAACGTCTTCACGGTGCCGACCATCGTCAAGATGCTGGTGGAAGACCCGGCCGTCGACCGCTTCGACCACGGCTCGCTGCGCTACGTGGTCTATGCGGGCGCGCCGATGTACCGCGCGGACCAGAAGCGCGCGCTGCAAAAACTCGGCAAGGTGCTGGTGCAGTACTTTGGCCTGGGCGAAGTCACGGGCTGCATCACGGTGCTGCCGCCGGCCATGCATGCCGCCGACGACGACGATCCGAACGCGAACATCGGCTGCTGCGGCCGGGCCCGCACCGGCATGGAGGTGGCCATCCTCGACGCGTGGATGCAGCCGGTGCCCGCCGGCACCGTGGGCGAGATCTGCTGCCGCGGACCGGCCGTGTTCGCGGGCTACTTCAACAACCCCGAGGCCACCGAGAAAGCGCTGCGCGGCGGCTGGTTCCACACCGGCGATCTCGGCCGCATGGATGCGCGCGGGCTGCTCTACATCACGGGCCGCGAATCGGACATGTACATCTCGGGCGGTTCCAACGTGTACCCGCGCGAGGTCGAAGAAATCTTGCTGATGCATCCCGCCGTGCGCGAGGCGGCGGTGCTCGGCATCGCGGACGAGAAATGGGGCGAGGTGGGCGTGGCGGTGATCGTCGCTTCGCAACCCGGCCTCACGGCCGAGCAGCTGCTGCAGCACCTGGACGGCCGCTGCGCGAAGTACCGCTGGCCGCGGCACATCTTCTTCTGGGATGCGCTGCCGAAGTCGGGCTACGGCAAGGTCGCCAAGGCCGACATCCGCAAGCAGTTGCTCGAACGCGGTGACGTGAAGGAGGCCGCCACCACCTGAGCGCACCCATCGACGCCGCCCCGCACGAGCAGATCCATTCACAAAAGGACCAGGAGACAAAAAATGAGCATCACCCGCCGCACCGTGCTGCGCTCGACGGCACTGGCCGCCAGCCTCGCCGTTCCCATGCACCGCGCCTTCGCGCAGAAGGCCGAGTTCAACTACAAGTACGCAAACAACCTGCCGGTCACGCATCCGCTCAACATCCGCGCCAAGGAGATGGCCGACGCCATCCGCGCCGAGACCGGCGGCCGCGTCGACATCCAGATCTTCCCGAGCAACCAGCTGGGTTCCGACACCGACGTGCTGAGCCAGCTGCGCTCGGGCGGCGTGGAGTTCTTCACGCTGTCGGGGTTGATCCTTTCCACGCTCGTGCCTTCGGCGTCGATCAGCGGCGTGGGCTTTGCCTTCAACGACTACGCGAGCGTGTGGAAGGCGATGGACGGCGAGCTGGGCGCGCACATCCGCCAGCAGATCGCCAAGGCCAACATCGTGCCGATGGAAAAGATCTGGGACAACGGCTTCAGGCAGATCACGTCATCGAGCCGGGCCATTGCCGCGCCGCAGGACATGAAGGGCTTCAAGATCCGCGTGCCGGTGTCGCCGCTGTGGACCTCGATGTTCAAGGCGCTCGACGCCGCGCCCACGTCCATCAACTTTGCCGAGGTCTATTCGGCGCTGCAGACCAAGATCGTCGACGGGCAGGAGAACCCGCTCGCCATCATCGCGACGGCCAAGCTCTACGAGGTGCAGAAGTACTGCTCGCTCAGCAACCACATGTGGGACGGTTTCTGGTTCCTGGCCAACCGCCGTGCCTGGGACAAGCTGCCCGCCGACCTGCGCACCGTGGTGGCCCGCCACATCAACGCGGCCGGCATGAAGGAGCGCGCCGACGTGGCCGAGCTCAACGCAGGGCTGCAGAAGGAACTGGCCGCCAAGGGCATGGCCTTCAACCAGCCGGACGCAGCCGCCTTCCGCGACCAACTGCGCAAGGCCGGCTTCTACAGCGAGTGGAAGGCCAAGTACGGCGACGAGGCCTGGGCGCTGCTCGAGCGCAGCGCGGGCAAGCTTGCATGAGCGGGCCGGCCCTCGGCCTGGCGGCCGGCGCGCGGGTCGATGCGCCCCGGCTGTCGGCCATCGAGCGCCGGCTCGGCATGCTGGTCGACATGGCGGCCGGCGGCCTGGTGCTGGCCGACGTGGCGGTGCTGCTGGCGGGCGTGCTCGCGCGCTTCGTGTTCCACAGCCCGCTGGTCTGGTCCGACGAGCTCGCGTCGATCCTGTTCATCTGGCTCGCGATGCTGGGCGCGGTGGTCGCGCTGCGGCGCGGCGAGCACATGCGCATGACGGCGCTGGTTTCGATGCAGCCGCCATCGCGGCGTCCGTTGTTCGAGGCCTTGGCGCTGTGCGCCTCGCTCGCCTTCCTGGCGATGGTGGCGTGGCCGGCCTGGGAGTACGCGTCGGAGGAGCGCTTCATCACCACGCCCGCGCTGAACATCTCGAATGCGTGGCGGGCCGCGGCGCTGCCGGTGGGTGTGGGCCTGATGGGCCTGTTCGCGGTGCTCAGGCTGCTGCGCGACGTGGAGTGGCGCATCACGGCCAAGGCGGTGGCGATCGTCGTCACGCTGGTCGTCGCGTTCACGCTGGGCCGCTCGGTGTTCCAGGAGCTCGGTCGGCTGAACCTGCTGGTGTTCTTCGTCGGCGTGGTGCTGGCGGGCGTGCTCGCGGGCATTCCCATCGCCTTTTCGTTCGGCCTTGGCACCTTCGGCTACCTGGCGCTGGCCACAGACACGGCGCTGCCGGTGATCGTGGGGCGCATGGACGAGGGCATGTCGCACCTGATTTTGCTCGCGGTGCCGCTCTTCGTGTTCCTTGGCCTGCTGATCGAGATGACCGGCATGGCCAAGGCCATGGTCGCGTTTCTCGCGGGCCTGCTGGGGCATGTGAAAGGCGGGCTGTCGTACGTGCTGGTGGGCGCGATGTACCTCGTGTCGGGCATCTCGGGCTCCAAGGCAGCCGACATGGCGGCGGTAGCGCCGGCGCTTTTTCCCGAGATGAAGCAGCGCGGCGCGAGCGAGGGCGAACTCGTCGCGCTGCTGGCCGCGACAGGCGCGCAGACCGAGACGGTGCCTCCCAGCCTGGTGCTGATCACCATCGGCTCGGTCACGGGCGTGTCGATTGCCGCGCTGTTCACGGGCGGGCTGCTGCCGGCCGTGGTGCTGGGCCTGATGCTTTGCGTGGTCGTGTACTTCCGCTGCCGCGGCGAGGACCTGCGCGATGTCGTGCGCACGCCGTGGCGCGAGGTCGGTCGGCTGGCCGTCGTGGCGTTGCCGGCGCTGGCGCTGCCGTTCGTGATTCGCGCGGCGGTGGTCGAAGGCGTGGCCACCGCCACCGAGGTCTCGACCATCGGCATCATGTACGCCGTGGTCGCGGGGCTCGTCGTGTACCGGCAGTTCGACTGGAAGCGGCTCGGGCCGATGCTCGTTGCCACGGCGTCGCTCTCGGGCGCCATCCTGCTGATCATCGGCACCGCGACGGCCATGGCCTGGGGCCTCACGCAATCGGGCTTCTCGCGCCTCTTGGCCGAAGCGATGACCGGCCTGCCCGGCGGCGCGCCGATGTTCCTGGCGGTGTCGCTGGTGATCTTCGTGGTGCTGGGCAGCGTGCTCGAGGGCATTCCGGCCATCGTGCTGTTCGGGCCGCTGCTGTTCCCGATAGCTCGGCAGTTGGGCATCCATGAGGTGCACTACGCGATGGTGGTGGTGCTGTCGATGGGCCTCGGCCTGTTCGCGCCGCCGCTGGGCGTGGGCTACTACGCGGCCTGCGCGATCGGCCGCGTGCACCCCGACGCGGGCATCCGGCCGATTGCGGGCTACATGGTGGCGCTGCTGGTGGGGACGATTGCGGTGGCGGCGATTCCCTGGCTGTCCATTGGGTTTCTTTGAGGGGCCCGGACCTGCTATCAAGGGTTGGCAGCTTTGCCCCTGGCGCTTGGAACTCGGGGCAGCAAGGCCTTGATGCGCTGGCGGAGCAGCGCGGGTGTCACAGCAGGCGTCATTTGCAGCACCGCCATGCAGCGGTCCATGCGTCCGTGGCGTGTCAGCAGCGCGTTCACGGCCTTTGCCAGATCGCTGTCGATGCTGCTGCCGTAGGCCTGTCTGGCCTTGGCCGCCGCGCGGCGCAGCAGTGCGGCACCAGGGTGCATCATGGCCAGGTCGATGATGTCGCGGCTGAAGACGCTGTCGTCGGCCCAGCGATCCGAATTTGCAAGCAGCTTGCTTGCGGCCATGTCCAGTACGGTGAGCGTCGCAATGTCGCCGATGCAGTCTTGCTTGCCTGGCACATCGAGTTCGATGCGTGCTTCGAGCACGATCTCGAACTTGATATCCACGTCACCCACACGCACCATCGAGCGGATGCCATATTGATCGGCGCGAAGTTCGCCGGTCTGCTGGATCTTTGCCCCCTTGCGGGCCAGTGCGCTCAGCCCCTGCTCACCGGTCAGCAGCTGGCGCAGCTGCCGGTAGCCATCGATATCGGAAACGAGGAAGTCGATGTCCACCGACTCGCGGTACTCGCCATAGCGAAGCGCGATGGCCGTGCCGCCGCCGAACAGGCAGTGGTTCTCGACAAGCAACTCGGCATCGAGCATTGCAAGTGCCTCGGCGACCCGTCGGTGGTGCGGCCGTTCAAACATGCAGCGGCTTCCTGCCCAATGCGCGTGCCAGTTCGTCGAGCAGTTGCCGCTCCCGCGCGTCGAGCGCCGATGCGTCGACATGGCGCCAGTTGCGTTCGTAGGTGGCCCAGGCCTCTGCAGGCGTGAGCTCGGTATCCGGCGCCAACTGCCAGGCGAGCCGGCGCAGTTGGGGGTAATCGGAGATTCGAACGCCGCCCGCAATCGGCGCCGGGGGCGCGGATTGGGTTGCCGGGACCACGTCGACATCGAGCCCCAGCGCGGCGAGGGCATTCATGTAGGCCCCCATCGTGACCGAGGGTTCGCCGCGTTCGATTCTGTGCAGTGTCATGCGGGACACGCCCGCAGCCTCCGCCGTTGTGGTGGCGCTGACTTTCAGGGCCTTGCGGCGAGCGTGGATGCGCCGGCCGAACGCTGCAAGGCGGCGATCGGCCGCAGGGGCGAGGGGTGGAGCTGCAGAAGGCATATATGTATCTCATATTAGACAAAATTGGGGAATTTGTCCAGAATGAGAGGCATAAATCGGAGCTCTGCTGCATCCAGCTCGGAGCCCGCGTTCAACCGTCGGCCCGGCGCGTGCCCGCCCGGCAACACGGACCCGATCAATCGACCTTGATGTTGTTCGCCTTGATGAGGCGGCCCCAACGTTCGCGCTCGCCCTTCACATACGCGGCCATGTCGTTCGGTGTGCCTGGCAGTCCTTCGACGCCGAGCGCCAGGAAGCGGGCTTTCACGGGGGCCGAGTTCAGTGCATCGACCAGCGCTTTGTTGAGCTTCTCGACCGTCTCTGCGGGCGTGGCGCTGGGCACCGCCAGTCCCTGCCACGCATAGGCCTCGTAGTCGGCGAGCCCCTGCTCCGCGAGGGTCGGCACGTCGGGCAGCGTCGCGATGCGCTTTGCGCTGGCAACGCCGATTGCCTTGACCTTGCCGGCCAGCACAAACTGGTTGCCGCTGGCGGTGTCGACCATCATGAAGGGCACCTGGCCGCCAAGGATGTCCTGCATTGCCGGCGCCGCGCCGCGGTAGGCGACGTGCGTCATCGCGATGCCGGTCTTTTCGCGCAGCAACTCGGCGGCCAGGTGGTGCGGACTGCCGGCGCCGGCCGACGCGTAGTTCACGCCGCCCAGCTGCGCCTTGGCCCACGCGATGAACTCCTTGAAGTTCTTCGCCGGCACCTGCGGGCCGACCACCAGCACGAGCGGAAAGCGCGCCAGCATGCCGACCGGCGCAAGATCCTTCTCGGCGTTGTAGCTGAGCTTGGAAAAAAGGAAGGGGTTGGCTGCAAGCGTGGCGAAGTCGGCCGTCAGCATCATGCTGCCGTAGTCCTTCGAGCGGGCGGCGTAGTCCGCGGCAATGTTGGTCGCCGCGCCGGGCTTGTTGTTGATGACGATGGGCCGGCCCAGGCTCTTTGCCATCGTCTCCGCGGTGGCGCGCGCCACGGAGTCGGAGCCGCCGCCCGCGGCGTAGCCCACCACCCATTCGATGGGCTTGCTGTCCTGCGCGACGGCGAGATGGGTGCTTGCGGCCAGCGCGAGGCCGGTCAGGAAAAGGCGAATCATGGGTTTGTCTCCGGTGGTTGTGATGGGTGCTTTCACTTGCGTGCTGCGGCGGCGAAGGCCTCGCGCAGCACGGGCAGCGATCCGATGTGGTTGGCCAGGACCAGCAGCAGCCGTGCGTTGAAGGCGTGGCTCTGGTCCGTGGAGAGGCCCTGGTGCGCTTCGATCAGCGCCTCGTAGAAATCGTCAGGGGCTTCGATGTTCGGTGCGGTCGTCAGCTGTTGCGCGGTAGTGGCTTGCGGCATGGCAGGAATCCTTCAGGCGTTGCAAAGCGCGCGATCGAGCGCGGCGCGCACGAGGCCGGCATCGGCGCGGCGCCAGCGTCCGCACACGTGCTGGTCGGGGCGCAGCAGGTAGAGCGTGCCGGCACGCGCGTCGTAGCGCCGGGCTGCCAGCGCATGGGCTTCGTCGGTCGGGATGCGCACCGTCTCGATGGGCACGCCGGCGGCGGCGCCGGCCGCGGCCGCAGCGCGGGCCGCGCGGTCCGCGACCTCGCCGCTGCCGAACACCACGGCCGTGAACGCGCCGCTGCCTGCTTCCTGCAGCAGCCAGCCCGCGGTGCCGTCGGCGCGGACCAGCGGCGCATCCGCCGCCACGGCGCCCGGCACCATGCACCCCTCGAAGGCGTCGGCGTCCGGCGTGTTCAAGGCCGAGGTGTGCAGCGTGGCCGGCACCGACAGGCGGCCGCTGTTGACCAGGGTGCGCGCAAAGGCGTGGCGCTTGGCAAGTTCGAGCACCGCGTCGCGGAACAGCCTGCTGACCTCGCTCTTGGGCGTGATGAAGTCGGTGGCGCGTGTCGAGTGGAGGATGTTCTCGTCGGCCGCGTACTCGCGCTCGTGGCCGTAGCTGTCGAGCAGTGCGTCGGGCGCCTGGCGCTGCAGGACCGCGGCAAGCTTCCACGCCAGGTTCTCCGCATCCTGCACGCCCGAGTTGGCACCGCGGGCGCCGAACGGAGAAACACCGTGCGCAGAATCCCCGGCGAAGAACACGCGGCCGTGCCGGAAGCGGTCCATCCGCAGGCAGGAGAAGGTGTAGACGCTGGCCCATTCGAGATCGAACTGCGCGTCTTCGCCCAGCAGCGCCTTCACGCGCGGAATGATCTTCTCGGGTTTCTTTTCTTCCTCAGGATCGGCGTCCCAGCCGAGCTGGAAGTCGATGCGCCAGACGTTGTCCGGCTGCATGTGCAGCAGCACGCTCTGGTTGCGATGGAATTCGGGGTCGAACCAGAACCAGCGCTCGGCGGGCCGGTCGAGCTTCATCTTCACGTCGGCGATCAGGAAGCGGTCCTTGAACTGGCGGCCCTTGCTTTCCAGCCCGAGCAGCGCGCGCATGCTCGAGCGGCTTCCGTCGCAGGCCGCGACATAGACGGCATCGAGCTGGTAGGGCCCGTCGGGCGTCTCGACCGTCAACGCGACATGGTCCGCGTGCTGCACGGTGCCCGCGACCTTGTTCTTCCAGCGCAGGTCGATCAGCGGCAGCCCGGCCGCGCGCTCGGCCAGGAAGCCTTCCACGTAGTACTGCTGCAGGTTGACGAAGGCGGGGCGCGCATGTCCGGTTTCCGGCAGCAGGTCGAAGCTGTAGATCTCCTCGTTCCTGAAGAACACGCGGCCGACGTTCCACGACACGCCCTTGCCGACCATGCGCTCGCCGCAGCCGAGCCGATCGAAGATCTCGAGCGTGCGCTTTGCAAAGCAGATGGCGCGCGAGCCGGTGGACAGCGCGTTGTCGTTGTCCAGGAGGACCACCGGAATCCCGCGCTGCGCCAGGTCGATGGCCAGCGCCAGCCCCACGGGGCCTGCGCCAATGACGGCCACCGGGCGGCGTACTGGCGCAGCGGCGTCCTGGTCGGGGTGGCGCTTGTAGTCGAAGCGCAGGCTTTGGTAGTCGATCACGTGGTGTCTCCTTGTTCTTGTATTGCTCCTTCCCCCGCCGGGGGAAGGCTGGAATGGGGGCTCAGCGGCGCTCGAAATTGGCGCTCTGCGTGCCCCCCACCCCAACCCWCCCCCGGAAGGGGAGGGAGCAAGACGATCAGCCTTCCAGCGTCTTCCACATCTCGATGTCGCGCTCGGCCGTCCAGATGCGCGGGTCCGGGTGCTGGGTCGCTTCGTCGTAGCAGCGCGTCACGTCGAAGGGCATGCAGTGGTCGAAGATGACCCAGTGGCCGTACTTGGGCTTGAGCTGCGCGAAGGTGTCCTGGTAGACCGCATGAAGGTCCTTGCCCGCGGCCACGCCGGCTTCGACGCAGGCGCGCACGTCGGCAATGAAGCCGCCGGTGGCCCTGAGGCCGGCGGCCACCTGCGCCTCGCCCAGCAGGGCGGGGCCGCGGCCCGGAACCAGCGCGGCGGGTTTCAGGGCCGCGAGGTTCTCGAGCGTCTGCGGCCAATCCTTGAAATAGGCATCGCCGGCGTAGGGGGTGGCGTCGAACTCGACCAGGTCGCCGCTGAGCAGCACGCGCTCCTGCGGCAGCCAGACCACCGTGTCGCCCTTGGTGTGGCCGCGCCCGAGTTGCAGCAGTTGCACCTCGAGCTTGCCGAGCCACAGCGTCATCTTGCCGGTGAAGGTCATGGTGGGCCAGGTCAGGCCCGGCGGCACCGTCTCGACGTTCTGGAACAGGCGCGGGAAGCGGCCGATCTCGCTGGCCTTGTCCTGTTCGCCGCGCTCCAC